>LVAE01000046.1 GCA_001603905.1 Fibrobacterales bacterium Fibro_02 | reverse complement strand
GAAGCCGTTGTTTCTACCGACTTCCGCAACTGCCCGAAGACCTCCATCTTCGACGCCAAGGCTGGCATCCAGCTCGACCCGACCTTCGTTAAGGTTGTGTCCTGGTACGATAACGAATGGGGCTACAGCAACAAGGTTTGCGAAATGGCCCGCGTGATCGCTAAGTAAGATTTCTGATTAGCGCTAGTGGTGTGGGCGTAATTTAGGTTCCCGCACCTCCGCTAGAAACCTTTCAAAGACCCCTGTCGGTAACCCCGGCGGGGTTCTTTTTTTATAGTAGATTCGGTACCCATGTCATTGCGAGGAGCGAGAGCGACGAAGCAATCTCTAGTTGATTTTTTATTTAGAATAAACTATATTTTGAAGCATGAAAAATAAATTCCTTGCTCTTTTGATTTCGTCGGCGTTCATGTTTGCGGCTTGCGGCGACGCTGGCAACCTGGAATCCGCTACATCTCCGAAAGTTCAAGAAGAATCGTCCGATTCTTTAGAAAGTTCGTCTTCTCAAGAAGAAGCTTCTTCGTCCTCTGAAAAGGAGAATGTTTCCTCGTCAAGTGAAACGATGGCGGAATCGTCGTCTTCTGTCGAATCGTCGTCCTCTGTCATGGCGGAATCTAGTTCCTCTTCGAGCGTGTCGGAGGTTTCTTCGTCTAGCGAAGCTCCTGAATCTTCGTCATCCGCGGAATCCTCGTCTTCCGAGGAGTCATCTTCCTCTGTAGTTCTTCCCGAGGGAACCCGTGCGGCGAAGTTGGAAGACTTGCAGAAGAACTACGAACTCAAGCTGTTCGACCAGACCGTCTACCTGTCGACCGGCAGCAAGCAGGGCGTTCTGGCCCTCCGCATTCCGGACGAATTGTGGGTGGTCACCTATACGGATTTTGCAGGTGGCGTGGTGAGCTTTAAAAAAGACAAAGCTGGCTTGCAGTATAGTGAAACCGATGCCGTCAAAAAGATTATAGGAAAAATGGAAGCCGGCTTCAAGATTTCGTTCGTCGTCAAAGAAGCCGACAATGCCGATGAAGACGACACAATTCTGTACTCTGTAGACGGTGGCGATTACAGCGAAGCGATTAAGGCTAGCGTCGCTGTCCAGAAGAGCAAGGTCTCCAAGGCCGAAACAATTCAGAAGAAAATCTATGAATGTGCCGATGGCGATTCCACGAGGACCTTCAAGTTCTTTGACGGTTCGTATGTCTATGAGACCTCGGTCGACGGCCAAGTAGTGAACTGGAATGCCGGTCGCTATGATATCCAGCGCAGCACGCTGTTGATGATCCCGCTCTACTATGTGGGGTCTTCGCGTACGATGTTCACCTATTCCGTGGGCACCGACAATAAGATTACGGCGTACAATGGCGAGAGCATGGACTGTACGGTTGAAGATGTCGAGTACGAGTATGAAAATGCCAAAGATTTTGTCGGCGAATGGGTGAAGACACAAGACGGTGTTGATTGGACGTTTACCTTGAATGCCGATGGAACTTCCAAGCTGGAAGCATTCGAAGGCTCAAAGAGAGTCGAACTCAAGTCGGGCACTTGGGAAGTTTACGGCTACTATATGGTGATGGACTACAATACGTTATTGATTCCGGGCAGTACGACAAGCACGTATGGCCAGTTGCAGACCGGGCCGTTCGATCCTAAAACGGGCAAGATTAGCGGATTCTCGTTCATTCATCATGATAAGGACACGCCGCGCATTCCGACTTCGTTCGAAGCGCCGGAATACGACGACTAAGAATACGACAACTGATTTAGGGTGAATCCCTGGATAATAAAATGAAGGCCCGCATCTGCGGGCCTCTTTTGTAATTTCGTCTGTTGGGCGCAAGCCCCGTTCTAGATTACAGCTTCATATCGCTCAGGCGCGTGTTTTCCACCTGGTCAAACTCCTCCTGAATCTCTTTGCTGGGGGCCTTGGTGCAGAGGCTTACGATCACGATGGTCGCAAAGCTAAGCACGAAGCCGGGAACGAGTTCGTAAATCTGGAAGATTTCGGCGCTGAAGCCCGAGAGGTAGAACTTCCACACGAAGGTGGTGATGCCGCCCACGAGCATACCTGCGATAGCGCCCGGAAGCGTGGTACGCTTCCAGAACAGGGCAAGGAGCATAATCGGGCCGAAGGTGGCGCCGAAACCGCCCCAGGCAAAGCTCACGAGGCTCATGACCACGTCGAGGAAGCTCTTGCCCTGTTTAGCGCCGTCGGCGCTGGGCGCCCCCTGCATGGCCACGATGACCGCAATAACCGTAATGAGCACCACGACGCCGCGGCTCACCCACATGACTTCCTTGTTGCTCGCATTCTTGCGGAACAGGTGCTTGTAGAGGTCGTTACTGAAGGCCGAAGCCGAAACCAGCAGCTGGGAGTCGGCGGTACTCATGATGGCGGCGAGAATGGCTGCCATGAGGATGGCGGCGACAGCCGGGTGGCAGAGCGTCTGGCAGAGAACCATGAAGATGCG
>LVAE01000004.1 GCA_001603905.1 Fibrobacterales bacterium Fibro_02 | reverse complement strand
CAGGTGGGTGAATACACCGGCGAGGACGACATCATCCGCGTCGAAGACGACTTCCACAGGAACTAAACCATATTCGGAATCCAGAATTCGGATTTCGGAGTTGAGTAATAATTATATGTCGGACTTGTTCCGGCATTTTTTTATAACCGTCACAGCCCACTGTCTACTTCCAACTTCCTACTGTCTACTTCTTGCTATATTATAATCATGAGCGATTCTCTTGTACAGACCGTCCGTACGGATACTTTTGAAATGGATTACGCCAAGATCGGTTCTGGCGAAAAGCCGTTAATCGTCATTCCCGGAATTTCGATCAAGAATCCCCTGAATTTCGCAAACTCCTTTAGCGTACCTTACAAGATATTCTTGAACGACTACACGCTCTATTTCTTTGAGCGCAAAAAAGAGGCGAAGCCCGGTTACACGCTTGAACAGATGGCCGACGACCAGGTTGAAGCGCTCAAGGCAATCGGGATTGAAAAAGCCGACATTTTCGGAGTATCGCAAGGGGGCATGATTGCCCAATATATAGCGATCCGTCATCCGCAAATCGTGAACAAGCTGGTACTCGGTTCATCGACTTCGCGACCGGAACCCCTGCAGCTTGAGACCATCGGCAACTGGGCACGTCTAGCCGACTCTCGCAAAGCACAGGAGCTCGTCGATTCCTTCCTCGACAAATGCTTCAGCGAAAAATTCCTGGCGCGTTACCGCAGGGCGCTCAAGGCGATGTACGAAACCGTCACCGATGCCGAAATGGAGCGCTTTTCCGTATTCGCGCACGCCTGCGACTTTGTAAATACCTACGATGACCTCGGAAAAATCAAGAGCCCGACGCTGGTTCTTGGCGCAGGGAATGACCTCGTGACCACTCCGGAGGCCGCTACCAAGATTGCAGACAAGTTAAAGTCCGAAGGCGTGCCGTATGAATTCTACATGTACGAAGGTTACGGTCACGCCGTATTCGATGAATTGAGCGATTACAAGAAACGGATTTTCGAATTCCTGGAAAAGTAAAGAACAATTACTTGTCGTATGGAAACTCCCGCTCAGCTACCTGATGCAAAGCCACGCTACGCCTTTGTCGATTTGGCCAAGGGCTTTTGCATTATGCTGGTAGTTTGGCATCACATCGCAAGCACCTGGGGTATCGAGAGCTACCCGCTCAAGGAAACCGTATCGCTCTTCCGCATGCCCCTCTACTTTTTCCTGTCGGGACTTTTCTTCAAGGAATACGCAGGCTTCTTTGACTTTTGCCGTCGCAAGGTGAACAAGCTGCTCATTCCGTTCTCGTTCTTTTTCGTGACACTCTGCTGCTTATTGCCCTTCATTCTGCATTACTTTCATCTGCGGGCAAATCCGGGAGCTAGCGTCTGGTATTCGTTCTTTTGGAAACAGACTTTTCCGAATATTCCCGTATGGTTCCTGTTGAGCCTATTCTGGACGAACCTGATCTTTTACGGCTTGCTCCTCATCGTTAAAAAACTATTGGCAAAAAAATTCCCGAAGCACACAACGGCTTCTCTCATCGTATTATCGGTCGCGTTGGGACTGGCAGGATTCTTCCTAGGACGAAACAACATAAAGCTTCCGATGTTCCTCGCCTCGTCACTCACGGCAATCCCCTATTTTTGCGCAGGACACGTAGCTTTCCGCTACACGAAAATTCTGGCGCCGAACCGACTGGACCGTTGGAACATTCCCTTTGCTCTCTTACTCTTTGGAATCACCCTTGCACTTTCCTTTAACGCCCCGCCAGAATCCGTCAGCTACGTCAGTAACCGCTACTGGTTCCCGATATGGAACATTTATCTGTGCGGGCTCCTGGGAACTCTCGCGGTATTGTTGCTATCCAAGGCTATCGGAAAAATCCCGCTCGTTTCCTACTTCGGGCGCTATTCCATTATGATCCTGGTAACGCACGGTTGGGTCCAATGGAGCATCATCAAGATTTTCCGCGATTTTCATATCAACTGGCCGCGTTCCGCGTCGCTTGCGACTGTATTCGTCATCACCATGTTGCTTTACCTGGGCATCATTCCGTTCATGAAACGGTTTATGCCGCACGTTACCGCGCAGAAAGACGTTTTCTAGTCTTTTGACGCACATTTTTGTATATTCTTCTGCGAAAAGGTTTGATTTTTTGCGTATTTCGGAGATTTTATGGATATTGGTGCGCTGCATTTTCAGAATCCCGAGGCCTTCTGGCTTTTACTTTTGGTCCCTGTTTTAGTCGGTTGGTATATCTACCGTGAACACCGCCGCAAGAGTACCATCAAGTTTCCGGCACTCTCGATTGCAAAACGCGCCGTCCCGAGCAGACGCGTCCGTTTTCGCCATATCGTGCCGATTTTACGCCTCGCCGCACTCATCTGCTTTGTCGTGGCGCTTGCCCGCCCGCAGAATGCCATGGAAGTGGAATACACCTCTACCGACGGCGTCGACATCATGCTCGCGCTCGACGTTTCGGGTTCCATGGGAACGCTCGACATGCTCACGCGTATGGAACAGGCGAAGCTTGGTGTCATGAATGCAGAACGCATCCTTAAATCTGGAGAATACTGGAAATACAGCCGCCTAGGTTACGCCCAGCAGGTGATTGCAGACTTTATCCAGAAGCGTCATAGCGACCGAATCGGCCTTTCCGCTTTCGGCGCCCGCTCTATTACGCAATGCCCGCTCACACTCGATTATGGTTCGCTGCTTGAAATCCTCAAGGCAACCGACGACCTCGCCCGCGATTCCATCATGAACAGCCGAACCGCCATTGGCGATGGCCTGATGAACGCACTTGCCCGTCTCCAGAAATCCGAAGCCAAGTCCAAGGTGGTGGTGCTCCTGACCGACGGTCGCGACAACGCAAGCCTCGTACCCCCGATGCGTGCCGCCGATGTGGCCCAGTCGCTGGGAGTCAAGGTCTACACGGTCGGCGTGGGAAAAAGGAACGGCAAGATTCTCGCCTTCCAGCAAAATCCGTGGACAGGCGATATTTCTTGGGGCGAACGCGACATCACTCCTGAAGAAGGCATCGACGAAGGCGTGCTGAAATCTGTCGCCCAAAAGACCGGCGGACGTTTCTACCGCGCCGAAAACAAGGAAGAACTCGAAAAGATCTATTCCGAAATCGACGAACTCGAAAAGACTGAAATCGAGACAGTCGCCTACGCCCGCTACGCCGAAAAGTTCTACCCATGGCTCCTGGCAGGCGCCCTGCTCATTTTACTTGAACTGTTGCTTGCGAATACGCGCTTCGTGCGCATTCCGTAATTGGAGGCTTTTAGATGCGTTTTGCTGAACCGATGTTTCTGTGGGGACTTCTCTCGCTCCCCCTGTTTGCACTCCTGTTTATTTACGCCTATCACCGCCGCAAGAAACTCGCCGCCAGGTTCGTTTCGCTTTCGATGCTCCCGAAGCTTTCGACATCCGTCTCGCCGTGGCGCCGCCTCGCGAAAGTAACACTCCTGCTGTTTGCCATTGCATTCCTGTTCGTGGCTCTTGCACGCCCGCAGTGGGGACGCAAGATGGAACACATCGAACGCCGCGGCCTTGACCTGGTGCTGTTGCAGGATATTTCTCTTTCGATGCTCGCCGAGGACGTGAAGCCGAATCGCCTCACCCGTAGCCGTCACGAAATTTCTTCGTTCCTGGAATCGCTTTCGGGTGACCGCGTAGGCCTCGTGGCCTTTTCTGGAGAAGCACAGGTGATGGTGCCCTTGACCCTCGATTACGGCACCGTGCAGATGATGCTCCGCGAACTCACTCCGGGTTGGCTCATGCCGGGTACGAACCTTGAAAAGGCTATCCGCAAGGGAATGGACCTTTACCGCAATTCTGGAAGCGCAGGGCAGTACTCCGTAATGATCCTGATGAGCGACGGTGAAGAACTTGAAGCTGCCGCCGTCAACGCCGCCAAAGAAGCCGCCGAGATGGGTATCCGCATCTACACCATCGGTATCGGCTCCCGCGAAGGCGTGCCTATTCCTGTGCCCTCCAAGAATGGCGAAGTCGCCTACAAGAAGGACATGCAAGGAAACATCGTGACGACCCGTCTCGAAGACGGCACGCTGCAAGAAATCGCAAGCGCAACCGGCGGCCTTTACTTCTACGCAAGCCCCGGTGAATTCCAGTTGCAGAAGGTGCTGACCGAAATAGCAAGCCTCGAAAAAAAGGAACAGGCTTCCGACCGTATGGAAAACTACCAGGACCGTTACCAGATTTTCCTCGGACTTGCCGCGCTCCTATTCCTGATCGAAGCGCTCGTGTCTGAAAGGGGCCGCAAGCGTCGCATCGGAGCCGGAAGGTTCAACTAATCCGACACAAAGCCATTCTCCCATTTACACGCTATTTGCACACTTGCTTAAAATGCAAAAATCTTTTTAGGTGCGATTCTATTTCTTTTTTGCTATTATTCCAATATGGTGTAAAAAAATAGGGTAGATTTCCCCCAAATCACCCTGCTTGAATAGGTTAGTTTGGTTTTTGTTCATCCATTTTTACACAAAAAATCACTATTTTGCGGGTGATTAAAGTAAATTTCGGATGAAAAGAAAAAGTCAACCAACGGAGTCTTTATGCTCGACCTTTTAGCCGTCCAGTCCGGCACCGCCAATGCCACCCTTATCACATTGGCGTACACCTTGATTCTCACGTTTATCCTGTCCTCGGTCATCGCCTGGACTTACGAAAAGACCTTCCTCGGCCTTTCGTACTCGCGTAACTTCGTGCAGGCAATCGTGCTCAGTGCAGTGGTCGCCGCAACAGTGATGCAGGCTATCGGTGACAACGTCGGACGCGGCCTCGGTATGATGGGCGCCCTGTCGGTGGTCCGCTTCAGGACAAGCTTCAAGGATCCCCGCGACATCATGTTCGTGTTCGCCTCGCTCGGTGCAGGTATCGGATGCGGCGTGTACGCCTGGGGTGCTGCCGTCGGTGGAACCATTGCGTTCAGCGCAGTCGCATTCTTGCTTTCCCGTACAGGTCTTGGAACCAAGCACTTCTTTGATGGTATGCTCCGTTTTGCCCTTCCGAACGAAGGTGAAGCCCGAGCCAAAATTGAATCGATCCTGCATGATAGCCTCAAGACCTACATCCTGATTACCATGCGTGAAGTGGATGGCGGAGCCCGCATTGACTGCGCCTACCAGGTGCGTCTGCGCGCCACGAAGCCCGCTGCCGAAATTCTGAGCGACCTTTCCAAAATCGAAGGCATTTCGGACGTTCAGTTCATGATGCAAGACGCCACGACGGAAATGTAAGGGAGGCGAAAGATGAGTAAGCTTGAAGATATGTTCGATAACTTCTGGAACACGCACAAGAGCAACGCGGGCGTTGCATACGTCTATACCCACAAGCTCATTATCGCCTGGATTCTCTGCATTATCATTGCGGGCATATTGGGCTTTATGTACCAGGGCAAGATTGCCACATTCCAGGGCGTTGCCGAAGCGACCGAAACCACGATTAGCCTTCCGAGCCCGACCGAAGTGGTCAAGATCCACGTGATGCCCGGACAGTCGATCCAGCCCGGCGACACCATCGTAGAACTCAACCGCCCGGACCTCACGCTCCGCATCGCGGAACTCACCCGAGAACTGGACGCTAGCGAAGGCCGCAGCAACCTTTCCGCCGCCGACATCGATCAGAAGGTGGCCGCAGTCAAGGCAGACCTCGCTACCAAGACGCTCACCCTCAAGTCCGAAATCAACCGACTCGAATCGGAATACAAGAAGAACAAGGAAATTGCCTCCAAGCTCAAGAGCCTCCAGGGCTCCAGCGCCAAAAGCGACGGTAACGACGGCATGGCCATGCAAATTAAGAACCTGAAGAACGAACTTGCAGTCGCGAATGCAAACGCAAACGAACAGATCAAGCTTCTCAGGAGCAGCAACCGCCTGCAGAAGGATGCGGGCAAGAGCGAAGTCGAGAACCTGAAGAAGGAACTCGAAGAACTCCAGAAGCAACAGGAAGAACTGGTCCAGATCGCCAAGGAAAGCTGGGTCGTCGGTTCCGTGAATGTTCATGACGGAGAAAAGGTTTCGAGCTTCGCCCCGATCATTACCCTCACCCACAAGTCCCCGACACTTGTGCGCGGCTACATTCACGAAAAGATGTACCAGCGCATGGACATCGGCGAAACAGTGAAGGTCAAGACCTTGAGCGGGGGCAAGCCCGTCAAGGGCAAGGTCATCGGTCTTTCTAGCCGCATCGTAGAATTCCCGCTGCGCATGAGGAAGCTGCCCGAAATGCCGATTTACGGTCGCGAAGTCATCATTACGATTCCCGCCGAAAATCCGTTCCTCCTGGGCGAAATGGTCACTATTTCTGAGTAGGTAACGCCATTGCAAGGGGCAAGGCCCCGATGCAATCTCTAGATAAAGGTTTATATGAAAAAGTGTGGATATGTCTTTTTGCTTCTGGCCGCTCCGCTGCTTGCCGCTCCCCTCACCTGGGAGACGCTGATCAAGTCCGCCGACGACGATTTGCGCTACCAGTCTTCCAAGAAGCGCACGAACATCGCCACGTCGCGCAACACCAAGCTTTGGGACAAGATGGAGTTGCGCTACAAGCTCGACGGTTTTAGCTTTGCGAGCCACGATTTTGAACTCCGCATGACTCCGAAGGCTTTTGGCGAGGGCTCCGCCGATCGCGCCCTTTACGAAGCGCAGATGGTGTATGCTAATGCCCAGCTGGCCGAAGACCGCGGCATATTGCTCTACGACCGCTACGAACGAGCAATTCATTATCTGATGCGTCAGCGAATCAACAGACTGAACAAGGAACTTTACCAGGTCAATTCCGACCGTATCGAAGTCCTGCACATGAAAGCGGGTTCGGCCACGTTCAATCCGCAGGACCTGATGTCCGCGCTCGAAAAGGAAGCGACTATCCGTGCGGCCCTCATTAGCGATTCCAATTCGCTCCAGAATTCCGAGAAGAAACTCCGCCGCTGGATTCCCGATTTTGACGGCATCGAACTGGATTCCTCCTGGCTTCCATCCATGGAAGAAATCGAATCCCAGCTTTCGGGCGAAATCGAAGTGAACGACAATTACCCGCAGATTGCAATGGCGAAGGGCAAGATGGAATCCGAAAAGGCTCGCGCCAAACAGGATGTCGCCAGCCGCCGCGACTACATTACGCATATCGGCATCGGCTACTCGATGAAGATTGAATCGCTGATGGAAAAGTACAAGGACCTGGATGCAGGAGACGTCGCCTACGAATACAACGAGTACATGGACGACTACCTTGAAAAATATCCGGATGCCACTGCGGACGACTCCCGCACCATCCGCAAACCCGTTGCCGACAAGGACAGTCGAAAGACCAGCGACAAGTTCTACGCGACGCTCGGCATCAAGCTTCCGTTCTTTGACAGCAACAAGGACAACGACTTACGCAACCAGGTCGCCGACCTTGATGCAGAAGGCGACTATATGGCCAAGGCTCGCGACGTGAACGTGAAGGTCAACCGCCTTGTAGAACAAGTTAACGGCTACCTGGCCCAATGGAAAGTCCAGAAGGACTTTGCCGACAAGGTCAAGGCCGGAAACATCTTTGAGCAGTTCGCCAAGGATGCCGGATCCGATCCGTTACTCCTGTTGCGCGCCCGCGAAAGTGCCCTTGAAAGCGAACTGAACGCCGCCAAGCTCGAAACGACCATCTACGACCTTTACCTGGAACTGCTCCAATACGCAGGAAAGCTCTCCAAGGAAGGCGTGCAGAACCACCTGGTAGGGGGACTTAAGTAATATGGCCGAGGCCCGCGGATTTAGCCTTCTCGAAAGGTTCGAACTCAAGTACCACATTCCTGTGGAATGGGCCGACCGTATCGGCGCCTTCCTCGCACCCTATTGCGAAGAAGACTACTACTCGAAAATCACCCCAGGCAGATTCTACTGGATCACGAACCTCTATCTGGATAGCCCCAGCTGGACTTTTCTCGGCTGGAAAAAGAAACAGCTGCTGGACCGTTTCAACATGCGCATCCGCACCTACGGTGAGCATCCGGCACAAGACGGAACGTTCCACTTCGAATGCAAGCGCAAGATCAAGAATATCTGCTACAAGAGCCGCGGCACCATCAAGGGAATCAACCCCGGCGAAGTGTGGAACATGAAACCCGAGGACTGGCCGTGCAAGGGAGAAAAGGACCGCATGTACGTGAAGGATTTTCTGTACAAGACGGAACTCTATAACGCCCATCCGCGCCTCCTGACGCAGTACAAGCGTCGCGCCTGGTTCGGACTCCGCGAAGAATATTCCCGCGTGACCATCGACACTGGCATGCGTTTCCGCGAAGAAAATGGTTTCGACTACACGGTCGATCCGCATTATATGCATTCGACAGGCATCCCAAGATTTTTCCAGCCCGGTTGCGATGCCGTACTCGAGCTCAAGTGCCCCTGTTCGCAGGTGCCTTACTGGATGTTCGACCTCATCAAGTTTTTGAACCTGAAACACGCCGCATTCTCAAAGTTCGGCAATGCCGCTGCAGAATGGAAACGTGTTTACGAGAACCCGAGACGATTCAAGACTCCTTATTGGACAAAGCTCGCCGTCGGCGCAGGTGAAAATTATTAAAATAGTAGAAAGTTTCACGAGGATACCTCTATGGATATCAAAAAAATTCTTTTGACGGGTTCGGCTGTGGCAGCCATGGCATTCGTCGCCGCCTGCTCCGATGACTCCTCTTCGGGCCCCAAGAACGAAGAACCCGCCTCTAGCGCAACCATCGATCAGCCGGGTTCGTCTGATGCTACCACGCCGACATCCAACGGCTCCGTTGCAGGTTCTTCCAGCAGCGCGAGCGAACCGGACGAGCACCTTTCTTCGTCGATGGACGCCAGTGTGACGAACATGGTCATCACCGAAATTATGTACAACGCCCCCGACGCCTCCGAACTCGAATGGGTGGAAGTCTCGATTGCCGCAGGTCCCGACCTCAAGAGCATGGCTTTCTACAAGCTCCGTCTCGAAGGAGCCATTACGTATTCCTTCCCGGCAGAACCGCTAACGAAGGGCGAATACATCGTCGTTACGAATAACGTTGAATTGTTCAAGGAAACGTATCCGGCCTTTGCGGGCCGTCTCTTTGGCCCCTGGGATAACGATCCCTCTACCGGTTCGGTTGCAAAACTTTCGAACGAAGGCGATGTTATCGATGTCAAGCTGACCGGAAACGGTGACGTCAGCTGCTCCTACAGCAAGGAACCGCCTTGGCCCTCCCTTGCCAACGGCAAGGGCCGCACACTCGTCTACAAGGGCGGAAACGCCGCTCTTCCCTCTTCCTGGGGCGCAAGCAAGATCCTGAAGGGTAACCCCGGTGTCGGTAACGACGAATGGCTGACGACCTCCAATGTGCGCATCAACGAAATCATGCCGACCCTGACCGGTCAGAACGCATGGGTGGAACTCTACAATGCAGGAACCGAGAATGTCGACGTGACCGGCTGGGAATTTGAATCCAAGGTCCGTAACGAAACCCTGACCATCAAATCCGGGATCGTTCCTGCCGGCAGCTACCTGGTTTTGGACGGAGCCACCGATTTCAGCGAAGAACTGATCGTTAGCCCCATTGGCGGTGCCTACTACCTGTATGGTGCAACCGAAGGCGATGAATCTAGCCTGCTCCTGCCCTCCAGCGAAC
Organism: Fibrobacterales bacterium Fibro_02; assembly: GCA_001603905.1. Lineage (GTDB taxonomy): Bacteria > Fibrobacterota > Fibrobacteria > Fibrobacterales > Fibrobacteraceae > Fibrobacter. The sequence continues at coordinate 9,375 of LVAE01000004.1, read as the reverse complement.
TTTCGAGCGGCGTTGTCGACCTGGCCGACGGATCCACCGCACAGGGCGCCCTTACCACGGCAACTCCGGGAGCCATCAATACGAATCTGTATATCGGCCCGGTCGTCATCAACGAAATCCATTACCACCCCATTGACGACAACGCAAACGACGTTGAATTCCTGGAACTCAAGAACACCTCTGAAGCCCCGATTACTCTCTACCAGAAATTGAGCAACGCCAGCAGGGGCTGGAAGGTCGAAGGCATCAACATGGAATTCACGAGCGCCGACATTCTGCCTGCAAACGGTTTCGCAGTCCTTTTCCCGGAATCGCTTTCGACCGCCGTGGGTGAAGCCGAATTGCGTACCCGCTACTCCATCGCAAGCGATGTACTCATCAAGTTCTACAAGGGTAAACTTTCGAACCGTGGCGAAATGGTCGCCGTCAAGAAGCCTTTCGCCTTCAGTGAAGATCCGGTGAACCCCATGAACAACCAGTGGTTCTATGACTGGTCCGACGCAACGCTCTATAGCGACGGCTGGAAGGGCACTGACTTCGCAAAGACCGATGGATTCGGCTATAGCCTGCAGCGCAAGGACTACTCCACCATGGGCTATGAAGCTTCCGCCTGGATTGCCGCAGAACCGACCCCCGGTAAATAACCCAGGAACAAGGCTCCATTTATAACAAATAAGTCACCTTTTCAAGGTGGCTTTTTTTGTAAAAATTATATATCTTTACAAGGTATGAAAAGAAGTGTGATATTGGGTTTGGTGACAGGTGTCGCCGTTTCTGCCGCACCTATTTCGCTGTCAGATGCCATCAACATGGCAAAAGCAGGCAATTCGCAAATCAAGGCCGAAAAGGCTAAAGTCGATATGGCCGAAAGTGGCCAATCCGAAGCCTTTTCCCGTTTTATGCCCCAGCTGACATTGTCGGCGAGCGTTACAAAGATAAATGACCCTATCTATATTGACCTGAACCAGATCCGTTCAGGGATGATTCAGGTACACGGGGCCGAGGCGTATCAGTCCTACTACAGCCAGTATTATTCGGATTACTATAAGCAGTATTACGATCAGGCCTACGATGCCGCCAAGGCGCAGGGTGCCGACGACGCAACCGCTACAGCGACTGCCAAAAAGGCCGCCGACCAGGCCGGTCAAAAAGCGGGAACCGAGGCTGGCCAAAAAGCCCAGCAGCAGACCGAAGAAAAGCTGAACGAGGCTCTGCCCTCCTTTGAAAAGAAGGTGCAGGACGATGTCTTCTTCAACGCACGCCTGACTGCCATCTGGCCCATCTTTACAGGTTTCAAGATCTATTCCGCCTACGATGCCGCCAAGGAAAACGTGAACGCCAAGAAGGCCGCTTTCGACATGGCGCAGAATACGATCCTGATGGACGTGGCGACAAAGTACTTTACGCTACGCCTTGCCGAGGAACTCACGGTACTCCGCGAAAGCACCAAGAAGAATCTGGAAGAGCACCTGGCTCGTTCCAAGAAGCTCGAGGAAGGCGGCCAGATTAGCAAGGCAGAACGCCTGCGTGCCGAAGTCGCCCTGGCCGAAGCGGAAAATGCACTCGAAGATTCCTACCGTGACCAGTCTCTTGCACGACTTGCACTGGCGAGCCTGCTGCATACCGACACGAACCTGACCGCCATTACGCCGGTGCTAGCTCCGGAACAGTCTTTCGGCATGGAAGAATTCAAGCAGCTCGCTATGGATAGACATCCAGGATTGAGACAGTTGCGTACGGAACGTAAGCGCAGCCAGGATGCCGTAAGTGCGGCACGCGCCGACTACTACCCGACGGTCGCGCTGTTCGCCTACAAGGAACTCTACACGCGCGACCTTACAATCCTGGAACCCGAATGGGCCGTAGGCGCAAAGCTGCAATGGGATTTGTTTAAGGGCGGCGAGACGCGCTCCAAGGTAAGTAACGCAAAGGCACTCGACCGTTCACTTTCGAGCATGGAAGAACAGACGATGGATAACATCGGCCTGCTCGTCGAAAAACGCTGGCGTGAAATGGAACACGCCAAGAGCCGCCTAGAAAGTTTGAAGAAGACACGTGAGCTGGCCGAAGAAGCGCACCGTAGCCAAACCCTGGCCTACGAGGCGGGACTTGCAACAGGCCTTGACGTAGTGGATGCAGAACTTGCACTTTCACGTTTGCAGGTAGCCGATTTGAAGGCCCACTATGATGCAGTCATCGCCTGGCTCGGGCTCTTGGAAGCAAGCGGCGAAGTCGTGAATGCCGGTGAAATGATCAAGGACGTGAAGCCGGTCGAAGAAACGAAAGCTGAAGAACCTGCTAATGCTACAAGCGCCGCTAACACTGTTACGGAGCCCGCTGCGGAAACTTCCAACGTTACAGCAAGCGACACTTCTAGCGTCACTGCCAACAACTCTTCAAATGTCATTGCGAGCGAAGCGAAGCAATCTACAGCAGATTCAATACAAGCAGATACGCCCGCCGCACCTGCAAATTGAATTTAGAAACGGAGAAAAAAGATGAACGTCTTGAAAGCAATCGGTAAAATTTTGGTGGTCTTGGCACTGATTGCCTTGATCGTCCTTGGTATCGTCACTTTGCAAAAGTTCGCGACTGAACCGCGCGACGCCTATTTGCAGGGCCAGATGGAAGCTCGCCGAGTACTTGTGGCGGGCAAGGTTCCCGGGCGCGTTGAACAGCTGTTCTTCCGCGAAGGTGACATGGTCGAAAAGAACGCCATCGTCGCCCTTATAAGCAGCCCCGAAATCGAGGCAAAAAAGATTCAGGCACAGGGTGCTTTAGGTGCTGCACGCGCCCAAGCGAACAAGGCGAAAAATGGAGCCCGCTCCGAAGACATTACGGCCCTCAAGGCGATGGCCTCGCGCGCCCAAGATGCCGCAAACCTCGCGAAGAACACCTATGACCGCGTGCAGAAGCTTTATAACGAGGGCGTGTTGCCGCTCCAGAAGCGCGACGAAGCCGAAACCCAGATGAAGGCCTCGCAGTCCGCTGCCGACGCCGCCAAGGCCCAGTATGAACAGGCCCTCGCCGGCGCCCGCAGCGAAGACAAGGCAGCCGCAAACGCACTCGTGCTGCAAGCGAAGGGCGCCAACGCCGAAGTCGACGCTTATCTCGAAGAAACCAAGATCCGTGCGCCCATCGCCGGCGAAGTTTCCGTCAAGCTGGTCGAAGAGGGCGAAGTCGTAGGCTCCGGCATGCCGGTGGTCGCCATCACGGACCTCGACGATTCCTGGGCGGTATTCCACCTGCGCGAAGACCTGCTCAAGAACATCACCAAAGGAAAATCCTTCAGCGTTTTCATTCCGGCACTCGACAAGAACGTAGAAATGGAAGTCAGCTACATTGCATCTGTGGGCGATTACGCCACCTGGCGCAGTTCCAAGGAAAGCGGCGGCTTTGACCTCAAGAGTTTCGAAGTGCGCCTGCGCCCGAAAACCAAGATTGAAAACCTGCGCCCCGGCATGAGCGTGCTTTTCCCGATGGAACAGGTTCAGTAAGGTCGTGCGCCTTGTTTATCGATTTCATTAGAGCGATTCGCAAAATCTATATCAGTCACAATATCGTGTTGTGGCTGGTGCTCCTGATTTTGCCGGTGGTGACATCGGTCTTTATGGTGAATTTCTTTTCGGCCGAAATCATTCAGCATGTGCCAATTGGCCTTTTAAAGCAAGACCGTTCGCAGCTGGCCGATAAAGTCGAGATGGCGTTGCGTGCAGACCCCGTGCTCGAAGTCGCGGTGGAATGCCACGACCGTAGCGAATGCGAACATGCGGTGATTCGCGGTGACTTGCAGGCGTTTATTGTGCTCCCGTACGACATGGAACGCCGCGCTCTCCGGCTTGAAACGCCCGTGATTCCGGTGTATTCCAGCGGCCAGAATTATCTTACGAATACGTTTGCGGTCAAGGAAATCCGCTCGGTGATTTCGGCGATTGGCGCCGACTTGTTTACCAAGCAGATGGATGACCCGATTCATGTAGAACTCAAGTCCGTGAGCAATAATAGCGGTAACTACCAGGGCTTTTTAGGGCTCGGGCTTGTGACGGCGCTTTTCCATTTGGCAGGAATTTTGGCGGCAGTGTACCTGTTCAGTTTTCCGTTCCGCGATCACCGCGTCCGCGAATTTTTGCAGGCTGCGGGCGGCTCGCGCGTGGTGCTTGGCGCTGCGACAGTTTTGCCGCTGGTCGTGATTCAGTGGCTGTCGATGGTGGCGGTGTATGCGTATGCTCGCCGTGCGCTTACTCCGATGACGTTCGATGAATTCGTGGTGGTGTCTGCAGGGCAGCTGGCGATGATTCTCGCTTGCTCTGGAGCGGGGGCCGCCTTTGTGGGCATTACAGGCAACATGCGTATGTCGTCTAGCGTGGCGGGCGTTATCGCCGGCCCCGCGTTTGCATTTGCGGGTCAGACATTCCCCGTGATGGCGATGCCCTTGGTGGTGCGCGGTTTTGCGTTCCTGCTTCCGCTCACGCATGTTTTAAAGGTGCAGTCTACCATGCTCTTGGGCTCGGTCGGCAAGGCGCATGCCTGGGAATCGATAGCAATCCTTTTATGCATGGCGCTGTTCTGGCACCTACTCGCCTCAAAATTGTTGTTCTTGCGTTGGAAAGTCGCCATTGAAAAAGAAGCAGACTGGGAAGCCCGCGAAAAGTTGCACCTGAAGGATAAGCTGAAAAATATTGCCGACGCCGTCTATTCGGATTTGAGTATTCGCAAGGCGGTCGCATCTGAAATTGCCAAAAGAAAATTGCATAAAGGAGGCAAAAATGACTGACCTCTTTAAGCGACTTTTCAAGGTGGCGTTTGCCGAATGGAAGCTTTTTTACACCGACCCTGCGGCGGTGCTGTTGCTGGTGGTGGCGGGCGTGCTTTACGCTTTCTATTATCCGACGCCTTACATGAAACAGACGGCTACAGATGTGCCTGTGGCCGTGGTAGATCTTGATCATACGGTGATGTCCCGCGAACTCACGCAGATGTCTGCCGCAGCCCAGCAAATCGATGTGCGCTACGTGTTTTCGGATATCCGCGAAGCGGAGCAGGCCATGGCCGAAGAAAAAATCTACGGTTTCATGGTAATTCCCAAAGACATGGAAAAGACGCTCCGCAACGGCGGCAAGACGAACGTGAACGTGTTCACGCACGGTGCCTACGTGATGCTCCATGGCAATATTGGAACCGCATTTACCACATGCGCATTGACTGTTGGGGCTACCACCAAAGTCAAGCGAATAGCCCTCGGCAAGAAAGTCCCTGCGGCCAAGGCGATTGCTATGCGCGACCCGATTCCCATCAGCGTGCAGACCATGTACAACAACACGGGGAGCTACTCGAACTATGTGGTGCCGAGTGTGTTGGTGCTGATTTTACAACAGACGCTAGTGATCGGCATTTGCATTCTGGGCGGTGCCCGCGCTCATCGCAAGTTCCGCAAGTTGCAACGCGACAGCTCCGTCGAAAACGAACTGATGCCTTACCGCTACTTTGGGCGTTCGCTAGCATACTTCTTGCATTACTGCAGCTTTATCCTGTTCTACCATTTTGTGGTGTACAACGTGTTCGAATTCCCGCGCCGTGGCGAAATTTTGCCGATGGTGGCTTTTGCAATCGTGTTCCTGTTTTCGGTCATCAACTTCGGGATGGTGCTTTCGCAGGTGTTCTTGCGCCGCGAAACGAGCATGCAGCTGTTCCTGTACATGAGCATTCCGATTCTGTTCCTTTCGAACTTCAGCTGGCCCACCGAATTGATTCCGGCCTGGATGAAGGGTTTCTCTTGCCTGTTGCCCTCGACATTTGCCATTCCGGCATGGCTTGCCATTGAGCAGCGCGGCGCCGACATTTACGATGCGGCTTCGCTTCTGTTGCCGCTCGCTATGCAGGCGGTATTCTACCTGTTGCTCGGGCTCGTGCTTACCAACCTCCGCGACGGTAGCAAACTGAAAACCGGCGATATGTAGCCCTTCCTGTCATCCCCGGCTTGGCCGGGGGTTTCCGTGCTGAGCGTGACAATTTGAAAATGAATTTTGTATATTACGATTTGAGGTATTTTTATGATGTTCGATCCTTTATACATGATGATTCTCCTGGTGACGCTTGCCCTTTCGGGTAGTGTTTCCTGGATGGTCAAGTCCCGTTTTAACGCTGGCCAGAAGGTTGGCATTTCGAGCGGCCTTACCGGTGCCGATGTGGCGAAGGCAATTCTCATGGATGCGGGCATTACCGACGTGAAGGTGCTGCAGCATCACGGATTCCTGTCGGACCATTACAATCCGCTGAACAAGACTCTGAACTTGTCACCTGAAGTTTATAACGGCCGCAATGCGTCTGCTGCGGGCGTTGCCGCTCACGAAGTGGGCCACGCCATTCAGCATGCGCAGGGGTATTTCCCGCTGTGGCTGCGTTCGTTCATTGTGCCTGCTGCAAACCTTGGCTCGAATCTCGGTCCGTGGCTTGTGATTCTCGGCATCATCCTGATGAGTGCGGGCCGTGCGCTGGGCTATTCGCTCGCCGTGGCGGGCGTGTTACTTTTCGGTATCGCAACACTCTTTACGCTTGTGACCGTGCCGGTGGAATTCGATGCTTCTTCCCGCGCGAAAAAGGTGCTTGCTCGCCTCGATATCGTGGCTCAGGGTCGCGAATACAATACGGTTTCGGGAGTGCTTTTTGCCGCAGGGCTTACCTACGTGGCTGCCGCCATCGGCTCCATTATGCAACTCTTGTATTGGGCGTACCGCGCAGGTCTCATTGGCGGTCGGCGAGACTGACACGAAGTGTCATCCTGAGCGAAGTGCAACGCACGAAGTCGAAGGATCTCTATTTAATCGTTTGAATGGACTTCGATAGACGGAAATTCGTCATCGTCGTCATTTATGTCATTGCGAGGAGCCGTAGGCGACGAAGCAATCCCTTTTTCATTAGCCTGGGTGTCGTAGAACGCCTGGGCTTTTTTCATGAATGCTTCGAATTCTTCGTCCGTCATGTTGTCAGCGGGCTGCGGCTCTGCGGCCGGAGCCTCATCGACTGGCTCTTCTACCGAGGAATTGTCATTCCCGACTTGATCGGGAATCTCCTTTTCTACTGATGCAACATCTTCTGTATTGTACAAGGGAGGTTCCGGCTCGGTAGCCGGAAAGACATCCGTAACAGGCGCAACGATTTCTTCGACGGGTGCTTCCTCAGACACAGAGGTTGCTTCCGCAATCGTTTCTGTTGTCGGTGTATTCTCCGCTTGAACCGGCGCATTCTCTGCCGGAGTGGAATCGGTAGGTGATTCGGTTGCTGATAGGGTTGGTGAGCCTGTCGAACCATCCGTCGCCTCGTCTTCCTTCATCATCTCGGCGAACGGGTTTTCCTGCACTTCGCTCAAGTCTTCGCGACCTTCGAGCATGGCGTTCAAATCGTCTTCGCTCACGTTCCGTCCGCGTTCCGTCCACAGCACGGCTTCGCGCATCACCGCGGCCAAGTCGCCCACGGTCTGTTCCTTGGAGCGTGCAATCGCCTGGTTGCGGATTGCTTCCACAAGGCCCGGCTTCACTTCCGGATCCTTGCTGAAGAACACAGTCTCGTGCGCCATTTCTTCGGCGTAGTCGGCATTGTTCTTCTTGCGGTAAATCCAAATCGGTCCGAACAGTTCACTCTGACGGAACACGATTTCATCCGTCTTGATCATCTCGAGCATGGCCATGAAGGTCACTGCCGCCACAATCGGGTGAGAATCGTTATCGAGCAAGTCTTCGAACAGGGCGCGGCCATTCACCGCGAGATAATTGTTAATCGCCTGCTGACGGTCCTGAATGGTCACGTAGTCGAGTTCGATGTGGTGAATCGTTTCCGAAATCTTGGTCTTCAGGCTCTTCTGGTAGGCGCGGAAAAGCTGCCAGATATTTGCGTCGGCCAAAGTCTCTTCGTCGGTCTGCGTCTTTTCTAGGCGGCCGCGGGAATATGTACCGAAGTTTTCGCTTTCCATTTCCTGGAGACCGCTCGCCACCTGCTTAAAGCGCTGGTATTCCAGCATTTCCTTCATGAGCTGTTCGCGGTCTTCGTTGTATTCCGCTTCCATCTCGGGGTCGCGCTGCTCGGCCGGCAAAAGTTCCTGCACCTTTAAGGCCATCAAGCGGCTCGCCATGTACAAGAAATCACCCGCCTTCGAAAGGTCGGTACCCTCGTACTCGTTCACCCACTTTAAGAACTGGTCCGCAATTTCGGCAATCGAAATCTGTTCAAGCGGAACTTCCTTCTTCTGAACAAGATAGACGAGCAAGTCCATCGGGCCGTTGAACGCCCCGATGCGTACTTCGTATTCTTCCTGTTCTTCGACTTCGGTCATTTGAGCTAAATGTAGTTATTTTTTTTGTATATTTTTCCCCCATGAAAAAAATCATAACAACATTTTTCATTTTTTTCTTAGCGGCGTGCAGCGAAAACACCGACATCATTTATCCCGCTCCCCTAGCCTTTTCCGAGAACAACCCCGCAGACACTTTGCAGCTACAGCAGGAAACAGAACAATATACGGTCTACGTAAACCAGACCGATACCCTATATATAGACCGGATATCCGTCGACACGCAATACATTCAACAAATCAAAATCGACACGCAATACATTCGGCAAATTAAAATCGACACGCAATATATTTTCCACCACGACACAAGCATTGTTTTCGATACCACATACTTGCTGCAGAAGGACACGATCCTTGTTGTCCACCGCGATATTTCGGCGTCCGACCAACTACCGTCCAATGACTCGCTGAAAATTCCCGAAGGAAGCGACACGCTCAACATCGTGTATTTCGGAAATTCGCTAATCATGGGTTACGATTCCTTCGGAATGTCCGCATCGGCAGCGACCCAGGATCTTTGCTCGAAGGTCAATCAATACTTCTCGTCGCTTGGATATGTAGTTAACGGTGTTCGCGCAACATCGAAAGACTTTGAACGACGGCTGGTCAAGTCCGAACGCGAGGAAATTCTTGCAGAAAAGCTCTACCCGGAGCTGGACAAATCCACCGACATACTTGTAATCGTGCTCAGCGACAACATCGTAAACGACGAAATGCTGGATGCATTCAGGGACTCGTTTGCCGAACTCCTAGACAGTGCGCAAAGCCGCATGTCAGACAGCGCCAAAATCATCTGCGTATCGAGCTGGTACACATCGGGCACCATAGACAAAGCCCGAGAAATCGTCGAGGCCAAATCCAGGGAAAAGGGCGTAACCTTCGTAGACATATCGGACCTTTACGCAGATGAAGGAAACCGCTCCTACCTCGGTGCGGTTATATTCAGAAACGACATAAGGCAATACAGTATGTCCTATATTTAAAAGAAACGAAAATCACTCCTTCATTAGTCTATTTTTAGAAATGGGTAG
>LVAE01000045.1 GCA_001603905.1 Fibrobacterales bacterium Fibro_02 | reverse complement strand
GGTTGCGCAATGAATATAGTAGCTTATGCTACCCTCTTATTAAACTCCTGCATGGTCCAGGCGGCAATTGCAAATCCGAGGCGAACGGTCATGCCGCTGCTGTAACGTTTTACGGGAGTGTCTAGGTAGCGTTCGCAGCCGCTGAAGTCCACGATTTCGTCGAGCTTGCGGGTAATCTCGGCGCGGCTCATGCCCATGATGGCGCCGTTCATGTAGATGTTTTCGCGGCCGGTCATCTCCGGGTGGAATCCGGTGCCTACTTCGAGGAGGCTTGCGATGCGGCCACGTGCGCGGATGGTGCCGGTGGTGGGGGCGGTCACTCGGCTGAGGAGTTTGAGGAGTGTGCTTTTGCCTGCTCCGTTCCTGCCGATGATGCCTACGACATCGCCTTGTTCCACCTTGAAGTTGATGTCCTTCAGGGCCCACACGTATTCGCTGTCGCCCTTGTGCGCGCGATCGTTGACTTCGCCCACCTTGAGGTAGGGGTCCTCGCGGCGCAGTATCTTGGTCTGCCAGAACCTGTTCAGGTCGTGGCTGAGCGTCCCGGTGCTCACTAGCCCCAGGCGGTACTGCTTGCTGATGCTTTCGAACTCAATGGCGGTAGTCATTATGTAAGTAATATAGATTATCAGCGGGTCGCGGGGTGTGATGCAGGCCAAAAATGCGCGAAATTGCGGCATCCGAGGCCCGGTGAAAAAAGTCGGAAACCTATTGACAAAGATGCCCTGAGAAATTATATTTAGTGCACAAGTGAGTAGTTAACGCTCGCGAAAAGCGATTGAAGAACCGCCTTTTCAAGCATGTAGGCGGTGAGGAGTGAAAAATGAAGGAAACGGATATATTGACGTTTATACTAATATCTTGTATATTTGTTAGTATGATTGTCAATAACAAAGAAAAGATACTAATGAATCTTCTCTTGGAAAAGGGTGGGCGGATTACCGCGAAGCAGGCTTCTCTTGCGGGTATCCACAGGATGTTCCTGAAACAGCTTTCCGATGCCGGGAAAATTGTAAGGGTTGCGCGAGGAGTGTATCAGTTGGAAACGGCGCAAGAGGACGAACTCCTGAATTTGCAGCATCGTTGCCCGACGGGCGTATTCTCGTGTGAAACGGCTTTGTTCTTGCATTCTCTGACAGAACGTGCGCCGTTTATGTGGACCATGACGTTTAAGGGGTTCTACCATTCGCCCTCTCTAGCAAAAAATGGAATTGTGGTAAAGCATTCATCGAAGAATCTTTATCCGCTTGAGATCGTAGAGGTCAAAACGCCCTTAGGTAACGTTGTGCGCACCTATTCTGCCGAAAGAACCTTGTGCGAAATCATGACGGCCAAAGTTGCGGCCGATATCCAGACAATAACCTATGCAATTAAAACGTACGTCGGCCGTAAAGAAAAGAATATTCCGAAACTGATGCAACTTGCAAAGACTTTTCATGTAGAAAAAAAACTCAGAGCGTATTTAGAGGTGCTGCTGTGATTGCGAATAACGAGATGCAGCTAAAGGCGCTATTGAAGGATTTGTCATCAAAGTATGGAATCACGCCTCAGGCAACCTTGCAAATGTATTGCCTTGAACGTTTGCTGGACAGAATTGCTGCTTCTAGGTTCCGCAAACATTTTGTTATTAAGGGTGGCTTCTTGATTGCTTCTATTCTTGGAATCGGGAGCCGCTCTACGATGGACATCGATGCGACTGTGAAAGACTTTAGCGTCAGCTCTGAAAATGTCGATAAAGTTTTTAAGGAAATTTGCAGCATAGATATTGTTGACCATTTGATTTTTTTGTTCGGTCGTATCGAGGAAATTCGGGAAAAAGATGATTATCTAGGACTCAGGGTTTTTATTGAATGCCATTATGGAAAGATGAAAGTTCCTTTGACTGTCGACCTTACAACTGGAGATACCATCATTCCCCGTGAAGTAGAATACATGTATAAGTGCGTGTTTGACGATAAGGCAATTCCGGTTTTGGCTTATCCACTAGAGAATGTTTTTGCGGAAAAACTTGATACAATTGTTTCGAGAGGTGCGGCTAATACACGAACCAGAGATTTTTATGATGTGTATATGCTTTATGTATTGAAGAAAGATGAAATAAACTTCAAAACGCTAAGGATTGCTCTTGAAGCGACTTCTCGCCGGCGGAATACGTTCAAAACTTTGGAAGGATATCCGCAAATCCTAGAATCGATTAAAGTGGATTTGGTTCAAAATGACTTTTGGAGAAGATTTGTTACCAAGAATCCGTTTGCCAAAGGGATAACGTTGCCGCAGGTTCTTGACTGCGCTAAAGAAATACTGGATTTGACGGAGATTTCTCGGCTCTTCGAGCCCCTTTAATTATACCGAATTTGGTACATTTTAAAAGGGACGAAATCGACGCCTTCGACGTCCGTTCAAACAAATCTTGAGTGCCATCTTGAGGGACATCTTGAGTGCCATCTTGAGGGACAGGTCGCCAAATAATCTGCCCTTCGGGATGCTGTCCACTACCAATATTCCGGGTTCCGGCCACGGCCGAGCGATGAGGGTTTCTGCAATAACAGATGTCAAGATCCCTTTAATTGAGTCATCAACCAAGAATCTCTTGAAATTGTATCTCAACGATGTCGGCATTCTTACCGGGGTGCTGTACGGTTCGAATATTTCTGCGGTGCTGAACGATGTCCCCAGCATTAATCTTGGGGCGGTCTTGTATTTGCCGATATACTTTGCGATGTTCCTTTAAAGTGGTCGAATATGACCACTTTACACCGTGTCCATGAACGTGCGCTGGATCTTGTTGAACACGACGATGCCGAGTGCGAGGATGAAGGCGGCGAAGCCTGCGGTGTAGCCGAGGGCGGCCCAGCTGAATTCGCCCACGCCAAGCATACCGAACTTGAACGTTTCCATGATGCTGGTGAGCGGATTTGCCTGCATGAGCATTTTGAGGCGCGGGTCTTCGATGGTGCTGAGCGGGTAAATCACCGGGGTCGCGTACATCCAGAGTTGCACGATAAAGCTCAGCAAGAATGTGAGGTCGCGGTACTTGGTGGTGAGGCTGCTGAATAGCACGCCAAAGCCTAGTGCGAGTGCTGCGATGAGCGCAATAAGTACGGGCGTGAGCAGCAGGTAAATGTTCGGGTGCACTGGGGCGTCAGTGAAAATCAGGTAGTACGCAAACACAATCAGGAATAGCCCCATTTGAATGCTGAGGCGCACGAGGTTGCTGGTAACGGTTGCAAGCGGCACGACGAGTCGCGGAAAGTACACCTTGCCGAACATGTTCGCGTTTTCGATGAATGTTTTGCTGGTCTGGTTCAGGCATTCCGAAAAATAGGTCCACAGGCAAATGCCTGCGAGATAAAACAGCGGCTGTGGCAAGCCATCGGTGCTAATTTTCGCGATTCCGCCGAACACGACCATGAACATGATGGTGGTCATGATGGGTTGAATGAAGAACCACAGCGGCCCGAGAATGGTCTGCTTGTACCAAGTGACAATGTCGCGTTTTACAAACATGCGGTAAAGGTCGCGGTATTGCCAAAGTTCGCCAAAGTCTACCGAGAGAAGGCTTGCTTTGGGCTTGATGACTGTGGTCCATTGTGTATCCATACGTTACAAAATATATATTTCTCACATGCCTTTTAAACGCGCGTTTTTGTATTCGGTCGCAATCAACCTGTTCTTTTTGGTGCTTTGCCTTGTTTTTGGCGATATCAAGTTTGGAGCGATAGATGACTACTTTATGGCGGCGGTGCTGACCGGTGCCCACGGCACCGATTATAACCCGCACCTACTTTTTGTGAACGCGATTTACGGTTATGCGCTGTTGCCGCTGTACCACCTGTTCCCGAAGATTGGGTGGTACTACATTGGCGAAATGGCTGCGGTATTCGCGTCTTTTACGGCGATTGGCTATGTGCTGTTGCGGCGGTGTGGCGAGCGGTGGGGAATTTTGCTGGCGATGCTTTTTACAGCCATGTTCGCTAGCGATTTTTACTTGGTTTTGCAGTTTACGCAATGCGCCTCTATTTTGAGTGCGGCGGGAATGCTCCTATTCGCTCATGCTGTGGTGGATTGCCGCGCCCCTAAAGGGGCTCGCAATGACCCCGGATCAAGTCCGGGGCAGGCTCTAGTGTTGTCTATCGGAGTTGTTCTGCTGCTTTGGGGCTCGGTGATGCGCTGGGAGGCGTTCTTGATGGGGATGCCGTTCTTTTGCGTGGGGTTGTTGTTCAACCTGAAGCAGTGTTGGAAGTTTAGGTGGATGACGGTGGCGGGCCTTGCGGTGATGTTTGCTGGGGCATACGCCATGCACCATTTTGATGCATCTCTGTACAAGAATGCGGAGTATGCGCCTTATGTGGATATCCAGGGGCCGCGAGCCGCTTTGGGCGATGGTTCCAATTACAACCAGAATGCTGTTTACGAAGACTTGGAAGAAATGGGTAAGTCCGGTATCGATTACCACATGCTGACCAATTGGACTTTCTACGATACTGAGACTTTTGCAGCTGATAGCATGCGTGCGATTGTCGATGTTATCGGGCAATATCGCGATAAGATCGAACGTGGCGATATTCCTCGATTGTTGCTGAACGCGCTGGGGCATTCGTTGCGTTCGCCGTTGTTTTGGACGTGGTTTATTTTCTGCTTGCTGATAGGGGCGACCGACCGCAAAAAGTTCCTGTATCTGTGGGCAAGTCTTGCGGTAATTTTGTACTTGATGTCTATGCTGCTCGCCATGAACCGCCTGGTGTACCGCGTAGAAAGCGGCTTTTGGCTTTACGCGGCAATACTTGCAGTGCCGTTGTGGGGGCGTTTCCGTTATGAGTTGCCACGCAGGTTGGTGGTTGCTGCGTTAGCGGTGCTTGCGTTGGCGAATGTGTTTACTTATGCCACGAGTGGCGAAATGGTGCGCGGTCCGGGTTCAGGCGAATTACGCACCTTGGCCATCGAAGATTCTACCGACTACGAACAGGTGTTCGCTTACATTGATAGCCAACCCGACAAGATGTTCTTGCTGAGCATGAACGCCTACATGCGTTTTAGCCATCATAAGAATCCGCCTTACCTGGCGGAACCCATCGGTAGTTACCGCCGCACGGTGTCATTGGGTTACTGGACCCCGTACTTGCCGGAGATTACTCGGGCACTTGCGGAGTTCGGCGTCACGAACCCCATGAAAGATGTTGTTCATGACAACGTGATTGTGATTAATGAGGGACGTTTGGTTGATTTCTTGCAACGCCACTATTACGACAGCGTTGCTGTAGAAAAGATTAAATCCATTGGCGAAATGGAATTCTTCAAGTATCGTCTAGTTGAGGCCGACTCTACGGAAAAGGAGGCTGAATAATGAACCGTCTTCTTTACCCTATAGTAGCAAGCGCCCTTATTACGATAGTCCCGTTCCTTTTGACGTTTGAAAAAGGACAAGATATTACCCGCGGACTTATCGGCTATGAATATTTCGCACTGCTATTACTATTTATTTTTCTAAAGGATAAATTGCCCACGTCATTGCGAGTGGCTTGCGCCACGAAGCAATCCATGTTCAGGAGTTTGGCGAACGTAGTATTGCTCAGCATAATTGTTTTTGCGTTGTTTGCTGTAGCCTGGCTAGATTTGCAAAATCTGCTCGCCATTAAGGGGTGGGCTACGGGTTGGTATGGCGTGTTGCCTTTTGTTACTTGTGGCCTTGCCATTGCCATGATGTGGAAGGTAAAGCCATTTAGCGCAAGTGCCATTTCGTTCATTCTTTTCGTGGCATTGATGGCGCACTTGTTTGCCTACAATCATTATGCGGCGCAGCCTTTGGCGCAGTTCCCGGTGGTGGACTATATGAGCCGCATTGTCCCCAAGCCGGTGGCACGCGACAGCTTGCCGGAATCTTTTAAGGCGAAGTACTTTACCACCGATTCAGCAACAATTACGCGAGGTTTTGTCGATTCGACTCGCACAAATGTGCTGGTACTCGTTGAAAGCTGGGGTGTCCCGCTAGACATGAATTGCTTTGCAAAACAGCTGCAAGTTTTTGATGGTATTTTGAATCAGGTGGGGGCGCACCACCGCATGTATAGCCGCACAAGAACGGCCGAACGTGAAGATTTGATTTATAGCGTTTCACGCGATTCAACGGGCCGCCGCGATACGGTATTCTTACCGCAGGTGCTGCGGGCGCAAGGCGTAAAGACGCAGTTTATTTATGGCGGCGATAGCCTAGTGCAAATGCGTAACAAGTACATTCGCAATGTCGGCTTTGACGAAACGTTCTTCGGTATTTCGGCTAATTCTGGTGTGGAGCCGCGCACAGACCGTGAGTCTGCGGCCCTGCTAGACAGCTTGCTAAGTGTACAGGACTCCACCTTGCGCTTTATCGCTTGGACTACGCTCGATACAAAGTTCCCGTTGCAAGGCTTCATGGATCCGTACAAAATCGATGTTGCGGCACTGGATTCTGCCTATACGGAACGCTTGGCCGGCACGTTACAACTCGTTGCAGACCTTGCGAAAAAGCATCCGGAAGTGCGCTTTATAGTGCAGGGCGACCATAACCCCATTCTTTCTCCGCTAAAATTCCAGGAGAAATTCTACAAGCGTTGGGTTCCGTTCGTGGTACTGAATTAAAAAGTTCTTTGCGACAAAAAAAAGATTCTCTTTGACAACCCCCTCGAGGGGTTTAACATTTTTATGAAAAGGGAGAAATTCTTGTCATGGGGATTGACAATGTCGGTCCTCGGAATTATATTTGTTGGTGAACAAATGTTCTAGTGCTCAAAGTTTCAAAACGCTGCGGTTTCACGCTTGTCCGCAGGGAGGTAATGATGAAAAAAATGTGGCCGTTGTGCCGATCAAATCCGGGATTTCCCTTACATACGGTGAAAAAGTTTGAAATGTTCTTGACCTGGATTTGTAAATTATGTATATTATAAATATAGAAATGAAGGTGCGTTTTGATCCGGGGAAGGCTCTGGTGGTCAAACAGAAGCATAACATCGATATGGAATCAGTAAGGCAAGAAATCCTTGCAGGCCGTTTTGTTACAAGATGATGGAACGTACTTTCTTAAAACTGCTTTCAAAAGCCGTTTATACCAAAGGAGGTTCGAAAATGGCGAACTCAAAATTCATAGATGAGCCGATTGACGAAGAAGAACGCGCTCTTATGGAAGCTATTGAAAATGGGGAAACTGTTCCGCTTCCGCAAGAAGAGGAAGATCGGATTCGCGCTGACATTATGTCTGCTTCGGCGAAGAACATCACCATTCGTATGCAACTTGATGACCTGAATGGCATCAAAAAAATGGCGAAGGCTGCGGGCATGCCGTACCAGACGCTTATCAATTCTATCATCCATCGTTACGTGACGGGTGGTATTGTATTTAAGGTCGCGGTATAAGTTTAATTATATCGAATTCGATACAATTATTAAGGGGGCGAAATCCCCCCCCCCTTTTACATTGTGTCTTGTTGAAGTTAGAATGTCCGTTCCCGCACTACGTATTGCGGCGACTGGTTGATGCTGATATAGATGCGACCTACGTATTCGCCGATGAGCCCGAGCAGGAGCATGATCATGCCGCCCACGAACAGCAGGGTGGCGAGCATGCTGGTGTAGCCTACGGGTATTTCGGGATTGAGGAATTTCTGGTAAACAACGTAGAGGCCTGCAAGAAAACCTACGAGGGCGCAGATGACTCCGATAAAGGTCGCGGCGCGGAGCGGTTTGACGGAGAATGCGGTAAAGCCGTTGATCCAGAGCCCGATAAGGCCTGCAATGGTGTAACCCGATTCGCCTTCGAGGCGGCGGCGGTGCTGAACTTCTACATTGCCCAGGTTTTTGGTGGCACGGAAAACGAGGCCGCTAATGTAGGCGAACGGGTTGGGGTAGCGCACGATTTCATCGACGATGAACTTGCGCATGATAAAGAAGCTCGTCGTGCGAAGCGTCTTGGGTTGCCCAATGATAGCTTCTGCCATTTTCTTGTTGACCCAGGTACCAAAGCGGCGGAACAGGTGCTGCGCCGAATGCTGGTAGTAGCCGTAAACGACGTCGTAGCCTTCTTCGAGTTTGTCTACAAGTTTGAAACTTTCGCTGGCGGGGGTCTGGCCGTCGTCATCGAGGCTGATAATGTAGTCGCCAGTGGCTTGGCCGTAGCCAGCCATTAGGGCGCTGTGTTGGCCAAAGTTTTTAGCGAGGCAAATTCCCTTGATGTGGTTGTCGGTGGCGGTGAGTTTCTTGATGACTTGCCATACGCCATCGGGGCTACAGTCGTTCACCAATACAATTTCGTAATCTGTGCCGGGGCGGGTCGCTACGGTTTCGCGGATTTCTTGCACCACAGTTTCGATGGTGTTTTCGCTGCGGTAACAGGGGATTACAAACGAGAGTTTCATTATAAATCTTCCCATTTGTTACTTTGTGCGGAGCGCGCGGCGGCCTGCATCATGGCGAGGCCTTCGAGCGAGGTCTTGATGCCGCACACGTATTGGCTGGTAAAACTGCCGGTTTCAAAATATTGCCTAAGGCAGTCGGCGATGTCTTTGTAGTAGTTCGCGAAAGCTTCAATAAAGCCCGCGGGGTGGCCTGCCTTAAAGCGGTTGTAGCGCTGCTGATTTGCAATTTTTACGTCGCCGGTGCGGTCGCGCAGGCTCACGTTGCCGCGCAGGTCGCAGGTCTTTAAAGTTTCGGGTTCCAGCTGGAACCATTCGGCGCTGCCTTCGCTACCGAACACGCGAATGCGGAGTCCGTTGCGGTTGCCGAGAGCCGTCTTGCTGAACCAGATTTGGGCGCGAACGTTGTTGGTGTATTGCACAAGCGCGCCCACGTTATCGACAATCTGCGGAAAGAGCCCGAAGGTCGCCTGGTCGGCGACGATGCGTTCAGGGCGTTCGCCGATCAAAAAGTAAATCATGTTGTGCAGGTGGCTGCCAAGGTCCAGCGAGATTTTTGGAATCACGGTGTCCTTGAGTCGCCAACTTTGCGGCTTGGGAGGTTCGTTGTGCGCACCCAGACGCATAAAGCCTTCTTGCGGCATTTCGACTTGCACCTGCTGAATTTTACCCAGCTTGCCATCGGCGATGAACTGCTTGAGTTCGCGGATCATCGGGTAGCCGGTGTAGTTGTACGTAGTGCAGAAGAACCCTTTGGTGTCGGCGACGA
This sequence comes from Fibrobacterales bacterium Fibro_02, assembly GCA_001603905.1. GTDB lineage: Bacteria > Fibrobacterota > Fibrobacteria > Fibrobacterales > Fibrobacteraceae > Fibrobacter. Next base: position 23,394 of record LVAE01000045.1, on the reverse strand, counting down.
CTTTTGCGATGGCATCGCCTTCGGCCACACTGGTGGCGAGCGACTTTTCGCAAATTACGGGGAACCCTGCGTTCAGTGCGTCAATCACGATGTCTTTGTGGTAATCGGTCGGCGCGAGTACTACGACAGCGTCAAGTTTGCCTTTTTCGGCTTTCAGAAGTTCGTGGTAGTCGGCGTAGGTGCGCTCTGCGGTAACGCCCCAAGTTTCGGCGGTCTTGTGGTTTGTTTCGGCGTGGGTGCTGAATGCGCCCGCTACAAGTTCAAAATGGCCGTCCATCTGGCTTGCGGCCTTGTGGACTTCGCCGATGGCCGAGTTGATTCCGCCACCAATAAAAGCAATTTGGTAAGGTTCCATCTTCATGCGTTTTGAATATAGGATATTTTTTTATCAATGCGCACGAACAATGTTAAGAAAAATTTCTTTTTTTCGGAAAAAGGAGATCCCGGCTCAAGGCCGGGAAGACATTGGGAATTATTCAGCGATAATGCGGGCCAAATCTGGCATTCTTGCTGTCTTATATTGCATTTCGGCGAGTGTGTCGAATTTAAAGAAGACGATGCCTGCTTTGTAGATCAGCTTGTCAGTGATGACTTCGCCGGGTTTGTACCATAAGAATTTTTCAACAATGTTGCCCTGGATTTCGGGTGCGAAAGTAACGTCGCGGACAATGCCTTTGCAGATGTCGCCCGTCGCGGTCTGTTCGCCGGCTTGGCAGTCGGACATGATGCAGTGGCGCAGCCAGAAACCTTGTGTAGGCACATCGGCGATACTGGAGATGTCTTCGCCAGTTTCCGCTTGTACGATGAATTTCGGGTAATCGACGCCTGTCGCGTACTTCACGAACTTGATGTACAAATCGCCGGGAGGGCGGCGGCAGATTTCGATGATGATGGGCGTGCCGTCGGCCCTTTCGATGTACTGGATGTGCAAAATGCCGTCAACCAGGTGCAGTTCCTGCGCGATGCGCTCGCTGTATTCGCGGAGCATGGCGAGAGTCTTGTCGCTGGAGGTGCTCGGCGAATTTGCGCCCGAGACCATGTACTTGTTGATGTAGTACTGTTCGTTATCGGAGAAGGCGAATGCGACTTTTCCCTTTACGAGCATGGCGGAGAATCCATGGTTTGATCCTTGGACGAATTCTTCGACGACGATGTGGTCTTGGCGTGTGCGGCTGCAGGCGTCTTTGTAAGCGACCCGGGCTTCATCGGCGGTTGCGGCGCGGTGAATTCCCTTGCCGCCGGTCAAGTCGACTGGTTTCACGATAATCGGGAAGGTGAGTTGCGTAATGGCGGTTTCGAAATCGGCGGCACTTCGAACAACGAGCGCGCGCGGTGTCGGGATGCCGAGCCTGGTCGCAAGTGCACGGTATTTGTCCTTGTGGTGGATCTTGAGGCTTGTAGCGTAGCTATCGTGGCCGGGGAGTCCCAATTTTTCGCAAACGTACACGGTCGAAAGCAGAGCGAAATCGTTGCAACCGGAACAAACCGCTTGAACGCCCTCGCTCTTGGCGAGTTCCAGCATGGCGTCTTTGTCGCTAAAGTCTGCAAAAACGTTCTTGTCGGCGTAAGGGTGGCCCAAACCTTCGCGGGCATTGCCCGTGGTAATCACGTACCAGCCGAGTTCGTGTGCGGCTTGGATTAGAGGAATTTCGGCGTGCCCGCCGCCGAGAAGCAATATTTTCTTATTTAAGCTCATAGTATAAACAATATATCTTTTTTATGCCTGAAAAATATATATTTTCTGCGTTATGAAGATTCCATTCAACAAGCCGCCGTTCGTGGGGCTCGAACTCGATTATGTGAAGCAGGCGGTCGAAAGTGGCCGTATTTGTGGTGATGGCACTTACAACTTGATGTGCCACGATTGGCTTGAAAAGCATACCGGTGCGGTGAAGGCGCTGATGACCACGAGCTGCACGCATGCGCTTGAAATGTCTGCCCGTCTTTGCGACATCCAGCCCGGCGACGAGGTGATTATGCCGTCGTTCACGTTCGTGAGTACGGCCGATGCGTTTGTGTCGCAGGGGGCCAAGTGCGTGTTTGTGGACATCCGTCCCGACACCATGAACCTGGACGAGAATCTGATCGAGGCGGCCATCACCGAGAAGACGAAGGCGATTGTACCGGTGCATTACGCGGGCGTGGCTTGCGAGATGGACAAGATCAACGAGATTGCAAAGCGCCACAATCTGTTCGTGGTGGAAGACGCCGCGCAGGGCATGATGGCAACTTACAAGGGCAAGGCGCTCGGATCGCTCGGTGACTTTGGTTGCTACAGCTATCACGAAACCAAGAACTACAGCATGGGCGAGGGCGGTGCCTTGCTCATCAACGACAAGAAGTATTGCGACCGCGCCGAAATCATCCGTGAAAAAGGCACGAACCGCTGCCAGTTCCATCGTGGCGAAGTCGACAAGTACACATGGGTGGAACTCGGCTCCAGTTACTTGCCGAGCGAACTCAATGCCGCATACCTTTATGCGGAGCTGGAATGCGCCGACGAAATTAACGACAACCGCATGGCGAGCTGGAACGCCTATCGCGAACGCTTGCAGCCACTGGCCGACAAGGGCCTGGTCGAGTTGCCGTTCATTCCGGAACATTGCAAACACAACGCGCACATGTTCTACCTGAAGGTCGAGGACTTGCAGACGCGTACGGCGCTCCTCAAGCACCTGGTGTATAACGGCATTCTGGCGGTGTTCCACTATGTGCCGTTGCATTCGTCGCCTGCGGGCTTGCGATTCGGTCGCTTTAACGGCGAAGACAAGTATACCACCAACGAAAGCAACCGCTTGCTGCGTCTGCCGATGTTCTTTGGTCTTAAAACCGAAGAAATAGAATTTGTCTGCGAAAAAGTGAATGAATTCTTCGGCGTGTAATTCTTGCTGGCAAAATGTCATGGTTCATGGCAGCGCAAGTGTCATGGCAAATGAGGGTGTAAGTGAGGGGGTGAACAAAGAATGTGCCGAGTTCCTTGAGCAGCACGCCCTGGCTCAGCACATACACATTCGATACCAGCGAAAATACCATCAGCGAGTAACCGCCAATAACCCACGGGTTCAGGTACTCCTTGACAAATGACTTGTGCGGCGTGATGCCGCAGATGATGATTGCCGCCCCGACCATGTTCGTCGTGGTGATTGCTTCGCCAAATACAAAGTGCGCAAGCAGTAGCCCGAACACCACGCCCGTGCCCTTGAACATGTAGGCCAGGCTCACTCCATCCGCTTGATGATCTGCTGCCACAGCACCGCGTAGATGCCCAGCACGCCCACCGTGCAGGCGAGGAACGCGATGTACCCCGGCGAAAGGAACTCCCGCTGCGACGCAAGCTTCGAGAACACCCCCGAGGTGGTGTAAATGAAAAACGTGCCGACCAGGGCGATGTATTTAAGGACCGTGAGCATCTGATGGGGAATATAGATAATGCTGCGCCGAATAGCGTCATTTTTATTCAATTTAAGCGTTTTATGGGGCCGAAATGCTCCAAGGGCGCAACTATAAAGGATTTTTTTATAGTTCAACAAGAAATGGGGGTGGGGACGGCAAAAAAGAATCGGCAGGCTTAGCCCGCCGATATCTGTATTACGCTATGTCGCCTTATGCAGCAGTTCGAACCAGGTTCTTTCTGTTGCGTACACTCTATCGATGGGGATGCCAACTTTTTTCCCGTCGATGGAAATGCCTTTGCCGACTCCGGCTATATAATATGCTTTGAATTCGCCTCCGCACTCGTGGCATTTGACCAAATCCGTCGGATCTCCGGAACCGGTTGCGATAGTCAATTTCCCGCATGAAGGGCAAAGAAAAAAGTAATCTGTATCCATAAAAACTCCTTAAAAAGATGTTTTTGTTTGGGGGCTCACGATAAGAGTCCTTATTTTTTTTCTATAAATATATCCCTAACTAGTCTAATATATATTTTCTTACGTAAAATTGCAATATCACTTTGTAAAAAAATATCTTGACAAAGTGTGTATATTTGTTTATATTAAGTGAAAAGGTGCAATGGCGAGACTAGTCGGTATGAATATCGTTGGTATTGAGGTGGCGGATGACTGCAAAGCAGGTAGAGAAGAAACTGTTAGAAAATGGCTTTACGCTTGATCGTGTTCACGGTTCTCACAAAATTTACGTAAAAAAGGGATTTCCTCCGATATCAGTGCCGTTTCACGGAAATAAGGATTTGAAGCTTGGAACGCTGAAGAATATATTGAAAACGGCTGGGATAGGTTGCTAATTTTTTCTTGGTACTTTATTTTTCCTATTTTTTTCGCATAAGACATTTTTTCAAAAAAAGGACAAAATGCAATACGTAGCTAAATTCTTCAAGGACGACGATGGTATCGGAGTTGAGTTCCCGGATGTTCCTGGAGCTTTTACTTGCGCGGATAATATGAACGAAGCCAAGGAAATGGCGAAAGAGGCTTTAGACGGAGTCCTTCAAAGCATGTATGAACGCCATGATCCTCTTCCTGTTGCCAAAACGGCCCCTAATGTGGAAGAGGGATTGGTTCCTATAGATGTTGATGATGGGCTTGCTGTTGCATATTCCATATTTGAAGCTTATAGGGGCAAAAGCGCCGCGTCTGTGGCCCGAACAATGGGAATATCAAGGCAGGCGTTTAGGTATATTGAGAATGCAAAATTGTCTTTGTCTTTGTCTAAACTTGTGAAAGTTGCTGATGCTTTGGACAAGCATGTTGAAATTCAATTTGTTGACAATTATGATTGCTCTTCTCTAGAGAGAAAAATGAATGTCCAATGCGAAGTGAGAGAAAGTCGAATCAAGCCACGCTCCCGAACGCGAAAAAATAAGCCCGTAGGCGTTTAGAATTTGTTGAAAAAAGAATCGGCAGGCCAGGCCTGCCGATTTCTGTATTTGAGTCAAGCTTCCTTCTCGTCTATCAACTCAAATAGAGTGTCTTCGTCGTTCAATTTTCTGTAATGAGGGTTTCTGCTTAGGATGGATTGCAATATACTCTCTTTGGTGAATGGTTGCTGTTCTGGGATAATGTTGTGAATCATACGGTAATCGGTGAAGAAATGATTTCCGTTGGACTTAGAGGCGTCTTCTTCCCACTCTTTTCCATGGCCAGATAGCCAATTGAAAAATAACAATGTTTGTTCTGCGCTAGATAATTGTGCACGAAGAATTCGTAGGAGTTGGCGCTTGTCTGCGTAAGGAACTAGGTCTTCGTCTGCTTGTGCAACGGTTTTCACGGTTAGATATAGATGTCTATAATAAGAACTTAACTGGTCAAGATGTCCTTGTGCGAATTTTGCGAACCAGGGGTATATAGTTGTCATTGATTGGAATGAACTATATGTTTTGTAGTCGATTCTGCCGTTTTTGTAAGCGGCATTTTGACCGAAATAAAATATATAATATGATATAAGGAAAACTTTATTGTTGTCTGTATGTTCAATATTTTCTTTAACAAAAGCATAGATTCTATTAAATTCGTCAAGTAAACTTCTTATAAAGTCTTGTCCATTGATAGAGATATAATTTGATATGCCTGTTATGGTGTTAAACATATTGTCTAGATGTAAATGCATAACATTGTCACAGTGAATCTTGAGCATCTCGTAAAACTGACGCTCAAACTGCATTCGACGGGAATTCTCAAACATCTTTTCGTTTGCATCTAATTGCATTCTAAATGCTAGATATGTTACAATGACGGCGGCAATGGCGATAAAAGGACTCATTATGCCGAAAGTGTTGCCGATGTGCCCTGTATCCTCGTTGAAAATTATAGGGCTGGAAAAAGTTGTGAATAGCCATGGGGCGATAAGGGCGAAGAAGACTATCACAGGAACCATCAAAACAAGGATGGCATGAAAAGGATTGTGTTTTATTCTCTGGATGAGTTTCATCGGTCGGCTCGCTTTTTGGGGAAGACTATATATACGAAATATACTCTTTATTCGGTCAAAACGCCAAAAACACCGAATTTATCGAGAATACATGCCGTTTTTGCGGAAAATCCGCAATTTCTGCAAAAATAATTGCTATTTAGCCGTTTTTAACGAACGCAATCAAATCGCTGGCTCATCTCGCGAACAATTGCCTCGCATACAGCGTTATGCCGCAGATGATGATTGCCGCCCCGACCATGTTCGTCGTGGTGATGGCCTCGCCAAACACGAAGTGCGCAAGCATTAGCCCGAACACCACGCCCGTGCCCTTGAACATGTAGGCCAGGCTCACGTCCCATCCCGCAGCACGCCCACCGTGCAGGCGAGGAACGCGATGTACCCCGGCGAGAGGAACTCCCGCTGCGACGCAAGCTTCGAGAACACCCCCGACGTGGTGTAAATGAAGAACGTGCCGACCAGGGCGATGTATTTAAGGACCGTGAGCATCTGATGGGGAATATAGATAATGCTACGCAAAGATGCGTTTCTCTCCCTATATTTTCTCGGCATTTACACGGCAATTTCTCGGCTCGTTGACGGCACTTTAACTAAATGTTTTTTTCAAAAACTCTTGACAATGATGCCCTGAAAAATTATATTTAGTGCGCAAGTGTGCAGAGTATGCTCTCGAAAACAATTGAAGACCCGCAATTTCAAGCCTGTTTGCGGGGAGGAGTGAAAGATGAAAGACCGTTTTGACGGCAGTTGCTTTCTGCCTCAAAAGAATGTATATTTGTTTGAAAAGTGGTTAAACGCAACAAAAATAGTTGATTTTAACAACAAAATGAATATAAGAGAGTGGATACATAGCAGGGAAATCCGCGGCAAGTCGACATTCTCGATTGCCGACGTAAAGGATGCTTTCGCCGAGCGTCCCGCTAGGAGTATAAACACGGAACTGTCGCGCCAAGTGTCCCGTGGGCGAGTGCAATCTGTATATCGAGGTTTCTATGTCATTGTGCCGGTCCAATATCAGCTGAAAGGTGTTGTGCCGCCGGTCTATTACATTGATGGCCTGATGGATTATGTCGGCAAGCCATATTATGTGGGGTTGCTGTCGGCGGCTGCCATGCATGGGGCCACCCATCAGCGGGCCATGAAAACGCAGGTTATGACAGTTCTGCCTCGAATCAAGGCGTCCGGCAAGAATTCTCTGCTAGATTGGAATTACCGACAAGAGATCCCGGAAGCATTTGTAATGAAAAAGAATGCTGAGATAGGAACGCTTCGCTATTCGGGACCGGAGCTGACCGCAGTAGATCTTGTGCAGTTTGCGTCGCATGTCGGTGGTTATCAGCGTGTGGCCACGGTGCTGGCAGAGCTCATGGATTCTGTGGACATGGGGAAGGTCGACGAACTCTTGCCGTTCACAACTGTTGCGACCGTTCAGCGACTAGGCTACTTGCTTGAATGTGTGCTTTCGCGGCAAGACCAAGCCGATGCACTATTTCAGGTTTTGAAGATGCAAGGTTCTTGGAATAGCATCTTGTTGAATAACGATCATGTCAGGCGGGAAGAGGTTCCGGCAAACCGTTGGCATGTAAACGGCAATATCGACATCGAGGTGGATGACCTATGATAGATCGGACTTCGATAATGGCTTGGGCTGAACAAGCTCCGTGGACGGATCCTGCGATGGTCGAACAGGACTTGATTATATGCCGTGCTCTTGTGGATATCTTCAGTGATGATTTTTTGAAAAATGAATTGGCGTTTCGAGGAGGGACTGCCTTGCATAAACTTTATTTGCAACCGCAGCCTCGTTATAGTGAAGATATTGATTTGGTGCAGATAAATCCGGGGCCGATAAAGCCTATTCTTTTTCGTCTAGGTGAAGTTCTTGGTTGGATGCCGGATCGTGTTACGAAACCCAAGCGCTACAACAATACGGTACTATTCCGGATGGAATCCGAGGTTCCTCCGGTTCAGCCGATTCGATTGAAGATAGAAATAAATTGCTTTGAGCATTTCAATGTTCTTGGCTTACGCAACATGCCGTTCAGTGTGGATAGTAATTGGTTTAGAGGCGACTGCGAAATTACGACTTATGCGTTTGAAGAATTGCTCGGAACGAAACTCCGGGCTCTGTACCAGCGCAAGAAAGGTCGCGATTTGTTTGATTTACAGGTTGCACTCGATAAAGGATCTGTGGATGCGCAAAAAGTTATGGACTGCTACAATCGGTATATGGATTTTTCTGTAGGAAAGCCGCCTAGCTACAAGCAATTCATGCAGAATATGGAATTGAAAATGCAGGATTCTGAATTTCTGGGCGATACCGAACTGCTGCTACGGCCCGATGCGGACAAGTTTGATCCGGAACGCGCCTTCCAGATGGTCCGGGAAACTTTTATAGATCGTCTTCCCGGCCGAAGACGGTGATATCTATCAAAAAAGTAGTTGTTTCCAAAATGGAAACAACTGCCGCCGATGGCAAAAACTATAATACCAATATTTACAACCTCGATAGCGGACCCGTGCGGCCGATATAGCCGAATTTGGCCATTTTTTGTCTTTAAGTATTGACAATGACGTGTTCCGGAATTATATTTGATAGTGAACAAATGTGTAGAAATGCAGGCGTTTTTATTGAAAAGTGCTAAAAAATATTGCTAAAAATGATTGAAAAGTGTATACTTTTGTAGCAAAAAGTGATTGAAAAATGCTATACCGGAAGATTCAAAGGTGACATGATTCCATCGATGATGGAAAACAAAAGTTTCTGCAATAACAGATGTCAAGTTCCTTTTGATTGAGTCTTCAACCAAGAATCTCTTGAAATTGTATCTCAACGACGTCGGCATCCTTACCGGGGTGTCCAATAGCCCTAATGTGGTGCCAAAAGGTGCGGTCTTGTATTTGCCGATATACTTTGCGATGTTCCTTTAAAGTGGTTGTTTCAAAAATGGAAACAACCACTCCTCATGGAAACCATGGCGCTTTCTTGGCGCGTTGACGGCACTTCAATAATTGAAGACCCGCAATTTCAAGCCTGTTTGCGGGAAGGAGTGAAAGATGAAGAATGATGTGACCGTTGTGTCGGTCAAGAAACCTAGAATTCCCCCTATAAGACCTGCTCAAGTCGTGGATGTACATCATTTGCGGGGCAAAAAAGATTGAATTAAACTTGACGGGGATTTGTAGGTTATGTATATTATAAATATAGAGATGAAGGTGCGGTTTGATGCGGGGTAGGCTCTCGTGGTCAAGCAGAAGCTTTCTCAAAACAGCTTTCAAAAGCCGTTTGTATCAAAGAAGGTTTGAAAATGGCGAAGGCCGCGGGTATGCCTTACCAGACGCTCATCAATTCCATCATCCACCGTTACGTGATGGGTGGTATCGTATTCAAGGTCGCGGTGTAGGCTAATCACCACTTGCTATCGATTTCTTTCAAAAATTTCTTGTCGTTTCCGTGGAAACATGTTTCATAAAAATCGGGCTCATTTTTCTTTAGCCAGCGTACTTTTTCCTTCATTCCCTTTCGAATGTGCGAAATGTCAAGATGTGAATATTTCTCAACGGCGTGGGCGATATCTAGGATGTCGGGCCCGCAAAAACATGCGTCGTAATTGACATAGTCTATGAAGCCAAATCGGTCTTCTTCAACCTTCAGTTTTTCTTTGTAAGAAATAAAGACGTAATCGTCCTTGAACAGATGGTTTAGCTTCGCCATTTTGTATTGGATATCGACAACGCCCGACGTCTTGAGGAAACCCGTCATATACCAAAGCGTGCGACTGCGAATTTTTATGTAGTCTTCGGGCAGGTCCTCTGCTACGATTATTGTCGGATAGCGTCCGTGTGAGTACAGGAATTTATTCTCGGTGTCCAGGATTTCCCGAAAACCCTTTCCGAATTTTCCGTATGTGTAGATGAACGAATTGATATGCGGCTTCCTTCCCATAATTTGCTCCTTTGCTTTTTTGCACTGGCAAGAATAAATCTATACTCGGCGTAATCCTGCTGTCAAGGGCTTGAACTGCGAGTGTGAAATCAAAAAATAATATACCTATTGCATTTATTAAAATTTTAATGTATATTATAGGTGTAGTAAAATTTTGAGGTTGGCATGAACATACTTTTTGAAGACAAAGACTTGAAAAAGAGTACGAATGAGGGGCCGGTTGCTCAAATTGTGTGGGCTAGGGAACGTATTGCAAAAATGCTTGAAATTGTAGATTATCACGGATAGGTGGCTATATGAACGGAAACAAAATTGAATTGTGGCATGTCCCTTCCCCGGGGAGTGAATTGTCCGAAAAACTTGAAGAAATGGGCCTTGACGCGAATGACCTGGCCGCTCGCATGGGCTATACGCCCAAGGCGGTGAATGATATTTTGCAGGGCAATAGTCGCATAACGCCAGATGTGGCGATAATGCTAGAGATGATTACGGAAATTCCGGCGATTTACTGGCTACGCCGTCAGATGTCGTTCGATGAATTCCTCTCGCGTGAGCGCATCAAGGCTTCGCTTTCGGATCAGTCTCTTTGGAAAAAATCTTTTCCTTCAGAAATCAACGTCCGCGAATGGGTGCAGTACAATAAAGGTGACGAAAAATCTTTGATGCCGCTCCTCAAGTTCTTCGCGGTGGCGTCTCCGCAGGCATGGGACGGTTACTACAAGGATGCCAAGCTTAAGGTGGCTTTTCGTATCTCGCTGGCCGATGTCAAGGACCCGTATGCGACTTCGGCGTGGATTCGTCGCGGAGAAATTCTTGCGGACCGGGACCCGATGGAAAAACAGGAACAGATTCCGGTGCGCAAGCGCTTGAAGGCGGCTCTCCCCGAAATCATCGCGTTTGCGGCGGCCAACAAGGTACGCCCCAAAAGCAAAAAACGCATTACCTACTGGACGCCGGAAGCCGAAGTGGTAGATGACTGCATGACGGGTTTACAAGAAATCTGCCGCAAAATCGGAATCCGCGTACTTTTCGTGCAGAATTTCAAGTGCGCACCGATTCATGGCATGTACCGTTGGTACAAGGATGTCCCGCTGATTCAGCTGCACGACCGCTTCGAGAAGCGCGCGACGATGTGGTTTACGTTCTTTCATGAACTGGCTCATGTGCTTTATCATGGCAAGAAGGGAATTTGCCTGCAGAACATCGAAATCACGCACAATTTTCCCGAAAAAGAAGACGAAGCAAATTGCTTCGCCCAAAAATGCATGGTGGATGCTGGGTTTAAAATGTAGTGCTTCCCCTACGTCTTAATAGTCGGAGCTTGCCTTGCAACCGGGGCGAGTTCTCCGTGCTTGCGGAACAGGTGCTTCACGAGCGTGCCGAATCCACGCATCACGCGGTAACGTTCGCGCGGATTCTTGATGGCCATGATACCCTGACGCAGGATGTAGCTCGGACGCAGGTAGAATTCACGGCGGGCCTTGTCGCAGAAGTCAACGAGAGCCTGGCTGGTAAGTTCTCCGCGCTGGATGGTGGTGCGGTGGAAACCGTCCTTGTCGAGCCACTGGTTGTAATCCTTTGTCTGCAATGCGCCGCTTGCAAGGGCTTCCTTGTAGGCCTCGGTGCCGGGGTAGGCCATGATGGGGTAGAACTGCGCCGTATTCGGGTTCAACTTCTTGGCGTAGTCAAGCGTCATGCGGAGCGTTTCCGGCGTGTCGCCTGGGTTACCGACCATAAAGCAGCCGTGCACTAGGAGGCCTGCCTTGCGGGCGTTCTTCGTGAACTCGATGGCCTTGTCGGTATTCTTGACTCCCTTGTGGATGTTCTCGAGAACCACGGGGCTTGCGCTTTCGAAGCCCACGCACATTTCGCGGCCGCCGGCCTTCTTCATGAGCTTGAGCAGGTCGAGCGGCACATCGGCGCGGGCGTTGCAGCTCCACGTAATCTTGAGTCCGCGTTCAAGAATCAGGTTGCAGATTTCACGAACGTGCTCGTGGCTTGCAGTAAACGTATCGTCTTCGAAGAACACTTCGCCGAGGTCGTCAAAGTTGTCCTTGATGTACTGCAGTTCGTCCACCACGTCCTTCGGAGAGCGGCGGCGGAACTTGTGGCCGTTCAGTGTCTGCGGAATCACGCAGTAGCTGCAGCGGTTCGGGCAGCCGCGGCCACTCAGAATCACGATCAGCGGGTTCAGGTTCGCGCCGTAGAAATACTTCTTGTAGCAGCTGTACAGGTACTTGCGGTAAACCTTGGAAACCCACGGCAGTTCGTCGAGGTTCTCGATCTTCGGGCCTTCGGGCTGGAAGTCGACGGTGCCGTCGGCCTTGCGGAAGGCGAGACCCGCGATGCTGGAAATTTCCTTGATGTCGCCGCGCAGGTAGCGGGCGAGGTTCCTCGCGGTGTAGTCGGCTTCGCCGATAATCACGAAATCGAGGCTGGGTTCCATTTCCATGGATTCCAGCGGCTCGGCGGTCGCATGGGTACCCATGATAGCAATCTTCGTTTTCGGAAGCGCTTCCTTGATGGCGTGAACCACCTTGAGGTCGTTCAAAATACTCGGCGTACTCGTGCTGCAAATCACGAGCTCTGGGTCAAACTTCTTGATGCCGTCCAATGTCTTCGGCAGGTCGAGCTCCATGGCAGGACTGTCGATCAGCTGGATTTCGTTCCCGTCCGCTTCGACGGTGCCGGCGGCGTAACTCAGGAACATAGGCCAATAAAGGGTAGAAGACTTGGTCACGCACGGACTGCGGGACTCGCGACTGAACATCGGATGAAACGGCGGATTTAAAAAAGTAATGCGCATAAGCACTCGCAAAATACATAATTATTGGCGATAAAGCTACATTTGTAAGCGTGAAAAAAGTATTTCTGTTGTGTATTTCTCTATGTGTGCTCTGCTCGGTCGCTGTAGCGCAGAATTCGCCGGCGGTGACGCTCGATACGATAAGAGAATTTTACGCAGACAGCACCCTTTCGCGCCTCTATACCGTTCAGAAGGGGTCCGAAATTCGCGAGGGTGTGGCCTACAGTTACCATCCGAATGGCAAGGTGGCTATAGAGGCTCCCTATAAGAACGGCCGACTCGACGGTGTGTTCAAGAGCTATTTCGAAAACGGAAAACTCTGGCAGACCATCGGCTACAAGAACGGAATCGAGGAAGGTGTTTCGATGACCTACTTCGAGAACGGCACCAAGAAAAGCAAGGAAATTTATCGTGGCGGAATCCTGGACGGGCTGACCGAGGAATGGGACGACCAGGGGAAGCTTCGCCGCAAGCTGCCGTATATGCGTGGCCAGCTGCACGGGGTAGCCAAAGTCTTTGATGACCTGGGTGGCCTCAAGGAAGAAATGACTTTTGACAAGGGACTCCGCGAAGGTCCGTACCGTCGCTACAATCGTGGCGTCAAGGTCCTAGAGGCGGAATTCCAACAGAATCGCTGCGTCAAGGGCTGCAATTTTTAATAAACTAAAGAAATTTTGACAAATTAAAAACGGTTGTATTCGCGCAACTGGTTCCACAAGAAATCCGTGTTGACGTCGCGGTAGCCTTGGGCGTTCACGCGTTCGCGTAGCTTGTGGGCGATATCGAACAGGTTCGGACTGTTCTGCATGCGTTCGAAGCTGTCGAAAATCGTGAGGTTGTCAATCCATTGCGTGAGTTCAGGGAAACGCGGGTCGCTAAAGCGGTTCTCGCGTCCGGTTTTCAGGTATTCCAGGTAACGGTCGGTAATGCGGTAGCCGTCTTCGATGAAGATATCCATCGAATGCGGGAAAAGCGGCTCGCCCGTCAGGTATTCGTGAACGATGATTCCGAAGCTGAAGTAGTCGACTGATGCGGAAAGGTTTTCGCCCATAATCGCCTGTTCCGGAGCGCTGTAGCAGGGCGTTATCTGGCCGCCGTATTCGGTGACAGATTCGCGGAGCTTTGCCTGCGCATAACCGAAGTCGCAAATAAGAATCTTGTGGTTGTTCTTGTGTTGCGGGTTCTGACAAAGTAACAGGTTCTTGGGCTTCAGGTCCTTGTGGACAATCTGGTAGTAGTGCAGCTGGCTGATGGTGTTCGCGAGGTAGGCGAGTTGCGCCACGCGGTGCAAGATGTCGTCGTCGGTCAGGTCCTTCCTGAAAAGCCTGTCTAGAGAACAGCCCTTGATGAATTCCATTTTCAGGTAGGGGTGGCGTCCGGCGATTCCACCGCCCATACTCTGAACCACGCCCTCGATGTTCGTGGCGTGAATCAGGTTGTTGATGCGGATTTCGTCCTGGAACGCGCTCAGGAGCATGTTCAGGCGGTGCAGGCGGTTCTTGCCTGGACTTGCCCAGAACTTGCAAATCTTGACGACGATTTCCTGCTCGACGTAGCGGCTCGGGTCGTTCGGGTGTTCCAGCCAGAACTGGGCGCGATACAGGTTGTTCGTGCCTTCGAGAGTCAGCGGCTCCACCAGCTGGATATGCTGCATCGCCCCGTTGTGCATGTATTCGGGATTCTGGTCAAACCACCTCTGGTATTCTTCCATGGTGTAGTTGGGGCGTAGCGCTAGGTTTCTGGATACGCGGTCTAATGTTTCTGCCAGAATGTTGCGAATCATGCCCCAAATTTAGAAAAACTATTCCATAGTTTTTTCGAGTGCCGTCGTAATGATGTTGTATGCGTCTTCGACGGTATCGCAGATATGGAACAGCTTGAGGTCTTCCTTGTCGATCATTCCCGTGTCGGCAAGATAGTCCCAGTTGATAATCTGGTTCCAGTATTTACCGCCGTAAATCACGACGGGCATACGGTCGCCGTATTTCTTGGTCTGGATAAGAGTCAGCAGTTCGAACATTTCGTCGAGGGTGCCGAAACCGCCGGGGAATACCACGAGGGCTCGCGCCATCTTCATGAACCAGTACTTACGGATAAAGAAATAGCGGAACTGCAGGTTCAGTTCGTCGTCGATGTAGGGGTTCGGGTGCTGTTCGAACGGCAACTTGATATTGAGGCCGACGGAGGATGTGCCCACGTCGTTTGCGCCGCGGTTTCCCGCTTCCATGATGCCGGGGCCGCCGCCGGTCATCAGGGCGAATCCCTTGTGCTGCTTGTTAGCCCAACGGCCAAGTTTCGCGCCGAGTTCATGAGCGGCATCGTAGTATTCGGCGACAAGAGAAAGGCGCTTGAGACGCATGGCCTCTTTCTTGTTCTTGCAATTCTTCAGGCGTTTCTTGATTTCGCTCATGGGGAGCGTACGCGCCGAACCAAAGAACACGATGGTGTTCTTGATGCCTTCCTGGGCAAAAATCTGGTTCGGCCCCATGAATTCCGAAAGAATTCGGATAGGACGGCCAACATCGCTATCAATAAATTCGGCGTTGTGGTAAATCATCTTGCCTGGAGTAAGCTTGAGTGTTTTCTTGGTCGTCATATAAAACTCCTTGTGTTCGGTTGAACGCTCGTTTACACCCAATAAAATACACTCAAAAAGCCAAAAAGCAACAAAAAAACACTTTTTTTCTACTTGCAAATCAAAAAAACTTTATATTTGGGGTATGCTAGTTAAAATCTGGACCGACAGCTTTATCATTACAGGCGAAATCGACACGCTCCGTGACGAGCGCCTTACGGACTATATCCGCGAAAACAAGGACTTTATCGCCGTGACGCAGGTGAAGGTCAGCGACAAGAGCGAGAAGGACCTGTTCCGTACGCACTTCCTGAACGTGAGCACCCGCCACATCGAAATTATTTTACCAGCGGAATAGTGGGCGTTTTCCATTATAAAAAAAGACCGCTTTGTGAGCGGTCTAATTTTGTATTTAACGCGAACGGTCTTTTTTCTATTACATGAAGAACCAGGTGGCGTAGACGCCTGCCTTCAGACCGAAGTCCAAACGGGAAACGCTAGTCTCGATGGATGCAGCCTGGGAGCTGACTTCGTTAGAAGAGAAGACGTAGTCGATACCGAGTCCCACCTTGCCGGAAAGGATCATGTTGGGAACGATTTCCGCATGGATGCCGAACACGAGGTCGATCATGAAGTCGCCAGAAGATGCCGTGGTGGTCGTCTTGGTGGCTTCGTCCACAACTTCGGTTTCACCGTTGCTGGCATAGATCAAGTCGATGCCTGCGGAGGTCGGCAGAAGCGGAGTCGGCAGGAAGTAGTCAAAACCGGCACCGATTGCAAGTCCGGTGTGGTTGTCGCCTGCGTCAGTGGTGATGGTTCCTGCAGGGGTCTTGTTTTCGGTCGAGGTTTCGCCATAGTGGTACAGGCCGAGAATGGCGGTAACCATCATGCTTTCGTTCAGCTTAATCTTGACGTCAATTTCCTTGAGGCCCTTGTCGCCAAAATTCGAGGTGAGGCCCATTCCAATTCCGAGGAAGGCGCTGCCGTCAGAGGATTTCTTCTGCTTCTTTTCGACCTTGGCCGGCTTGGGTGCAGGAGCTTCTTCGTCTTCATCGATTGCCGGTGCCTGTTCTACACGAGCCGGGGCGTCATCTTCTTCGTATTCGTCTTCGTCGTCCTGGGCGTAGCTATAGCTGCAGAGGGCGAGGGCCGTAATGGCGGCCAAGAACATCTTTTTCATAAAATACTCCTTATGGTTTGGTTTCGTGAAATATAATCTAAAAAAACGCCCAGAGTATTGTACTTATGTAAAATCTGCTAAATAAGCCTCGCCTGATTTTGTGCCGAACCTAGAATTCCATCGCGATTTTCTTGATGAGGTAGCGGCGGGAGCTTTCGTCAAGTTTTTTCGGGTCGAATTCTACTCCCATGAGTGCCGCGTAAATGTTGAACGGACTCACGGTCGTACCCATGTTGTTGCACTTGACCTTGGTGATGATGGCGCCGCCCGCAATTTGAATTCCGAGCAGGTGCTCGTTCAGGTTGATTTCTTGACCGCGGTGGTTGAGTACCACAGGGAGTGTCTTGCTTTCGAACTTTTCCATGATGCCTTCAGGCATTTTGTCGGGCGAGAACGAGTAGATCATCGCCGTCGGCATGTGCTTCGAAAGCTTTTCGTGGAGCGGCTCGATGTTCACGATTTCCATGCCGCGCGGGAACGGCCTCGAAAGTTCGGCCATGATCTTCGGCAAGTTCTCCTTGGAAATGTCAAGCGGTTGTAGAAGATCAACGCTGATGACTTCGCAATAAGTTTCAAGACCGAGCGGGAGAGCGCCCATGTTCGAGATGCGCGGCTTCGGGCTGAAGCCTTCGCTGAACTTGATGGGAATGCCTGCGCAGAGGAACGTGCGTTCAAAGAACGAAAGCATGTTCTGGTGCGGCAGGAATCGGCTGAGGCCTGTCTTCTTGAAGGTAATCTTGTAGCTGTGGCAGCTCTTTTGCGTGGGGCGGCGTTCGGCGACAAGTTTCTTGATTTCTTCGGGCGTGCGGCTCGGGGCCTTGTGACGCACCGGGTCGTTCGCCAATTTAATTTCTGCACCGAAGCCTGGAATGCCGCACTTTTGGCAGTCGCCCCATTTGCAGTTGGGCACGGGTGCGGAATCTTCCTTGAAAGCTTTTTCCCATTCGCCGCGCAGGTACTGCTTGCTGGTTCCAGCGTGAATGAAGTCCCAGGGGAAAACTTCTTCCTTTTCGCGCATGCGGTACACCCAGCTGGTGTCGTAGCCGCATTCTTCCCAGACCTGCTGCCACTTCTCGAAGTCGAAACGGTAGGAGTCACTTTCGAAGATGATTCCCTTCTTGTAGGCGGCGTAAATCACGGGGCCGAGCCTGCGGTCGCCGCGGCTGTAGATGGCTTCGAGGAAACTTGTTTCCCAGCCTGCCCAGTTGACTTTCACGTTCGGGTGCTTGAAGAACCTTTCGCGCACGTAGCGGATATGCTTGAGGGCGGTTTCCTTGTCCATGAAAGGAGCCCATTGCAGCCCGGTGAAGGATTTTGGAATCAGGATGCCCATACTTACGGCAATCTGGCATCCGCGCAGGTACTTGCGGCCGATTTTCACGAGGTTCTCGATCAGGTTGCAGAACGCTTCCATATCCTGCTCGTTTTCCGTCGGGAAACCGATCATTGTGTACAACTTAATTTTATTGAATCCGCTGCTGAAGGCGTGTTCGGCGGCGTTGTACATGTCCTGGTCGCTGATGGTCTTGTTGATCATCTTGCGGATGCGCTCGGAGCCTGTTTCGGGTGCGAAGGTCGCGCTGCGGCCACCCTTGAGCGCCGAAATCTTTTGAGCGAGCGTTTCACCGAAGGCGTTCACGCGAATACTCGGGAGGCTAACATCTACGGTATCGAAGAACGGGTCGTCGATGATGGAATCGGTGAGTCCTTCTACCGGCTTGTAGTCAGCGGTGGAGAGCGAAAGGAGTCCCAGTTCGCGTTCGCCGGTCGCCTTGATGCCTGCCTTCGCGATATCCAGAACGTCATCGGGATCAAGTTCGCGACAGGGCCTATACCAGATGCCCGCCTGGCAGAAACGACAACCTTGGGCGCAACCGCGCATGACTTCGACACTGAAGCGGTTATGCACCAGCTGCATGTTCGCAATCAGGTTCTTGATGGGGTAGTTCTTCGGATCCATCACCGGGATAAACTGACGGCGCACGCCGTTCGTATTCTGGTAGCTACCCTTCGCGGGTTCAGCAGGAACGATGTCGCCAAATTCGTTGGTGACCACGGGACGTAAACTCGGAACGTACACACCGTCTATTTTAGACAAATTCTCTAGAATCTTTGCGCGGGGAAGTTTCGCCTTGCGGCCTTCGCCCACGCAGCGCAGGAACTTCACGATCATGTCTTCGCCGTCACCGATCATGAAGGCGTCAAAGAAATCTACGACCGGTTCGGGGTTTGCCATCGCGGGGCCACCTGCAACCAATATCGGGTCTTCTTCACGGCGGTCTTTTTGCCACACGGGAATGCGGGCAATATCAAGCACGTAGGGCACGTTTGTAAAGTTCAGCTCCGTCTGGAGCGTCATGCCCACCACCTCGAAATCGCGCACCGGCGTGTAGGTCGCGTAGCTGTACAGCGGAATATCGTACTTCTCCATTTCCTTCGCCATGTCGTCCCACGGGGCAAACGAAACTTCGCACAGCAGGTCCGGCTCGCGGTTGATTACATGGTACAGGATTCGGATGCCGTTGTTGCTCATGCCGATTTCGTACTTGTCGGGGAACACGAACGCCATGTTGCAGAGCATCTGGCTGTGATCCTTGACGACACTGTTCGCTTCGCCGCCCATGTATCTAGCGGGGGATTCGACGGCGGGGAGAGCTAACGCAATTTTTTCGAGAATGGTCATAATTACAAATTTAACTAAATGCGAAGGGCGGGTTTTGCTCTTATTAAACTAGCAGTTCCTGTTTATTTGCTGTTATTTATGAGTCTGGTTTCTATAAATTCACATTTTAACTACATTTATGGACATGAGTATGGTTTCTTATTTCTTTTGGCTGGTTGCATTCATTGCCGGGGTCGTCGTTGCGTATTTCGTTCCCGAGACGAGTCTCTCTATCGGCGGAAAGTTCTTCTTTATTGGGGCGTGGGGCGTGGTCCTCGGATTCGTCCTGTTCTCCATTTGCCGCAAGAAGGTCGAAAACGCCGAAGTCGAGTTTACCGAAACGCTCAACTCTATCAAGGGCGAACGGTTTGACTTTGCGACAAGAATGCCCGCGAACGAGAAACCCGAACCTGAACCCGAAGATATGCCGCTTCCGAAGGGCGCGGTTCCTGCAAAGGAAGCCCTCAAGGAGATTGAGAAAGTTGCAATCCGCGTCGGTTTTCCGTTGGAATCCTGGCGCAAGTATGCGCGCTGCCTCTTGAAGGACCGTCCGGTTCCCGAGGTGGTCAAGGCCCTGGAAGAACTTCTCCCGAAACTTTTCCCGAACGCCTCTGGAATTCTCTACATGTATGCCGGAACGCAGACTGACCTGCACAAGGTGCTCTCCTTCGGTAACTATATGATTAGCGACGACGTTATCCGTCCGGCGGAATGTGCCAGTTTCGATGCGGGCGATATCGTCATCTCGGACTACTCGAATCCGAACCTGACCGGTGGCTGCACCCATTTGCATCACCATCCGCATGGCGTTTCTTTCTGCGCCCCGATCGAAGGAATCGAGGAACATTTCGGTATCCTGTCGGTGCAGACGGATGCGCTCCCTGATAACGAATCGATGGACGATTGGCATGCCAAGGTGAGTATCGTCGCGACAACGTTCGGCCAGTACGTGGCGAACCAGAACTTGAACGTCCGCTTCAAGCAGCAGAGTATCCGCGACAACTTGACGGGGCTGTTCAACCGCCGCTACATGGAAGAATCCCTGGCGCGCGAAGTGTCTGCAGCAATCCGTCACAACAGCCCGATCGGTTTGATTATGCTGTATCCCGATGCCATTGTCGACATCTTGCAGAGCAAGGGCCGTCATGCCGTCGAACAGTTGCTGTGGGAACTGGGCCAGCGCCTGCCTGGTTACGTGCGCTCCGAAGATATTCCCTGCCGCTACGAAGGCGAAGTCTTCTGTGTCATTCTGCCGGGTGCAGACCTCAAGATTACGCGTCAGCGTGCCGAAAAGATCCGCAACGAAATTTCGCAGTTGCAGATTGCGTACGGCGATTCTATCCTCTCGACCACCCTCAGCGTGGGCGTCTCGGTCATGCCGGTGCATGCGGGCGACGCGAATACGTTGCTCTTTACGGCGGGCGCCTCGATGAACATGGCAATCGAGGCCGCTGGTAACAGGGTCGTTCTCGCTGACTCCCTGCCGAAAAAGGCTTAAGTCAAATTCGAAATTGCTGAAACAAAAACACAGCTGACTTGCGTCAGCTGTGCTTTTTGGGGGTTAGGAGGAGAACAAAGAGTTCTTATTTTCGAAATTAGAAAATCACTTCCTCCCTGACTAGCTCTTTGCAAGGCCGCCTTCAACAAATCGTTGAGGATTCTACAACGATTCTCAACGCCAGGGATTCTGCTGAGGCCTCAATTTAATGCTTCCCGTCTTGTTGGGTTTGGTTTAATTTTGGAAATATTGCTATCTTGTTGCCTATGAAAAAGTTTATTGCGCCATTAGTGCTGCTCGTGCTGACCTGTTCCCTCGTGGCTTTTTTGACTATCGACGGTTCGGGTGTGCGTTCGTCGTTTGACGCCGATGCTTACTTGTCTTCCCGCGCAAGGATTGATTCCCTTGAACAGGCCCTGTGGAATTCCCGCACGACTCCGGATCGCCAGGTTGCGATTCGCCTGCAGCTCGATTCCGCTTGGGAACAGCTTTCTGCCATGCGTTCCGCTCCGGAACAGTCTCCCGAAGAAGTGTCAACGGTCGGCGGTGTGCCGCTCTCCTTTGATACGCTCAAGTGGGTGATCGGTGGCATTGCCGCGATTGCAATCTGCGTGGTGGTGCTGGTGTTGATTTTGCGCAAGCGTCAGGAAATTATTACGCGCCGTATGGAAGCCGTCAAGGCGGAACGCTTCAAGGAAACGAAGGTAGGCCTTGATGACGCGACGATTCCTCCGCGTCCGCGCCGTGAAAAGCGCTCGATTATCGCCGATGTCGAAGCCTATGCTGCCGCCCAGCAGAAGCGCGAAGCCGAAGCCGCAATGCAGTCGGTTGCTTCTGCCGCAGCACCCGCCGCAGCATCCGCCGCGCCCTCAGCTTCCGTTGCACCCTCTGCCTCCGTTGCTCCTGTGGCCCCTGCCACCTCTGCTGCTCCGAACGACGCACAGGAACCGAAGATTGCTTTTGAAGATGAAAACGGCGTTCCCGAGAACAAGATTCTGACGGCAGCCCTGGATTCCAAGCCGACTCTTCGACCGACCGCCAAGGAACGCATCACCTCGGCTATGCAGAACCTTTCCGATGTGTTGCGCGCGCCCCGCGGACTTTCCCGTGAACGCACCATGAAACTGCGTGCGCAGAGCCGCAACATGACTGGCGACCCGAACTTGCAGGTGAAAAGCCCTCTCGAGATCACCCGATTTGACCGCGAGTCGAACGAGAAGGTGAAGATTTTGCAGATGTCCCGTCGTGGATTCCCTGCGTCTGCCATTGCGTCTAGCCTGAAGATTTCTCAGGAAAAAGTGGAAGCCGTCATTAAGGAAGCCATGGGCTAATGCGTTACCGCTTTCGTTGCGAATACCTGGGATCGGCCTTTTATGGCTGGCAGGCCCAGAACGAAGGTGGAAAGACAAAATTTGTCACTGTACAGTCTGCGTTGGAAGAGGCGCTGGCGGTTGCCCTCCGCTCTCCCGTGCGCATTACGGGGTCGGGTAGGACCGATACGGGTGTGCATGCCCGCGGCCAGTGTGTCCACTTTGACTTTGATGGTGAAATTGATTGCGCGAGGCTGGAACGCTCCATTAACGGGCTGACCAAGCGGCTGATCCGCATCCGCGACCTTGAGCCTTGCGCCCCGGATTTCCATTCGCGCTACGATGCGCTCTGCCGTTACTACCAGTATACCATCTTTACGCGCCCCGTGGCGCTGATGCGTGATTTCGGCTGGGAGTGCGGCTCGCTGAACCTGGATCTTGATTCGATGGAGAAAGAGGCGGAATCTTTCCTGGGCGAACACGACTTTATCGATTTCTGCATTCCTCGTAACGACGGCAAGCCGACGGACTGCATCTTGACGGAATTCAGGCTCGAGCGGCTGAATGACTGGAGCTGTATGTTCCATATCAAGGGAAACCGCTTTTTGCACCGCCAGGTACGCGCCATGGTTGGCACGCTTTTTGACGTCGGTCGCGGCCGCTACCCCCTCGGGACCGTAAACCGCATTTTTGAGAAGAATTTCAAGGGCGAACGCACCTGGGCGCCCCCGCAGGGCCTTGTCCTGCAGAACGTCGAGTACTGCGATTACTAGTTGAGATACAGACTACAATATTCCATGTTGGAATACTACATTTTCACTACAAAATTCTGTATTGTAAAGTTATTTTTTATATTTATCTCGTAAACCCTCCCATAAAGAGGTCTATTATGTTTATTCAGGTGTTGAGATGGTTCGCTGACAAGATGTCGATGAAACCGGTGTCTGTGGATGCCGCGGGTTCTCGGACGTGTTCAAAAAAGAAGGCCGGTTTCACGATCGTGGAACTGATGGTTGTGATTATTATTGTGAATCTTCTTTCGGGCGTTGCTGTACCGAAATGCACGGATTTAATCGAGAAAACGAGGGAAAAAATAGACTTGCTTAAGTTCTACTATTTGCGTGATGCCTTGAGTAGGGCTTTGTATGAAGATGATGCCTTCCGCATCGATACTACCGCGCAATGCGGGACTACCAAAAATAGTCAGAGCAAGCTTAGCCAATGGCTTGCTTCCGAAAAAGGTGTGTCGCTTTTTATTATAGAGCTTCATGATAAGTACCCTGCTAATTATCAGGGGGAAAATAAAGGCAGAACAAGTGACGATCAAAATATGTGTGGACTCCTTTCTAGCGAAGGATTCTGGAGTCAGGCGCTTAGGGACGCCGGTTTTGGAGCTGTTGCCGATATTGTTATTGCAAGAGCAGACAACAATCAGTTCTCCAAACATCCGGGAGATTATGTAACAGAAACTGCTAGTAATGGTTGGATTCGCTCTTATCCTAAAACGCCAATTTTCAAAAGTAAGGTGCTG
>LVAE01000003.1 GCA_001603905.1 Fibrobacterales bacterium Fibro_02 | reverse complement strand
TGAAAAGGTTGAAGGCACAATGCCCTCTATTGAGGAAATTGAGAAAAGATTGTGCGAAGAGCTGCTGTAAAATCTTATGGGTACTTTGCTCCGGGAATATCCTTCAAAATTTCTTTCCAGAAATCGCGGAATTCTTTGTCGGTGACGGTGCCGCCTGCAGAGAGTAGGCGGTAGTGCTCGCCTTGCCAGTGGTATTCGACAGGGGCTGCGTCAAAGCCATTGCGCGAGTAAAATTCGCGACGACGGTTTCGACGTTCGAGTTCCTCGGCGTCCTTGGAATCTTCTTCGACTTCGATATCGACGACAATGCGGGAGTCCGGATGTTTTTCGCGAATGGTCTGCAAGATTTGCGAGCCGTACCCGCGAGAGCGTAGTTCAGCTTCTACCGCAAAATAGACGATGTTCGTGATGTCGCTGTGCGAAATGGAATTTGAAAACCCGCAGAAAGTATCTCTATCAAAAAACGCCCAAAATTCCCGTTTGATTTTGTTGTCGAGCAAATGCTTTATCGGGATGCGCTCGTTCGCCGGGAACGCCGATTCATACAGCGCCTTGACCTGCGGAAACCACGGAGATTTCTTTGTGACTTCGAAAAACTGGAGCATTTGCGGAAAGAATAGGATAATGCGGCCTGCGTGTCAAGTTGTTGAACGCGCTTCGGCGCATTTTAGTGTATATTTATTTCTATGAAATCGTTTGAAGATAAAGTGGTCGTGGTGACGGGCGGGGCGCACGGGATTGGTGCGACCGTCGTGAGTGAATTCGAGAAAGAGGGTGCGAAGGTCGCCTATATCGACATCCGCGAGAATCCCTGCTTTGTGGGGGACCTCTCCAAGAAGGAAGTCCTTGAAAAATTTGCGCAGTTCGTTATTGAAAAGTACGGGCACGTGGATGTGCTGGTGAACAACGCGCTCCCGCTGATGAAGGGCATCGACGAATGCAGTTACGAGGAATTCAGCTACGCGCTGGCGGTCGGCGTGACGGTCCCGTTCTATCTCGCGAAACTTTTCGCACCGCATTTCGGGTCGGGTGCAAGTATTATAAACATTTCCTCGAGTCGCGACCGCATGAGCCAACCGCAAACGGAAAGCTACACTGCGGCGAAGGGCGGAATTGCTGCCCTCACCCATGCGCTGGCTGTGAGTTTTGCAGGCCGCGTTCGCGTGAATTCCATTTCACCGGGCTGGATCGATACGGATTTCAAGGTCTACGAAGGCCCTGATGCCACGCAGCAGCCCGCAGGCCGCGTCGGGAACCCCTTGGACATCGCGAACATGGTGCTTTACCTTGCAAGTGACAAGGCCGGCTTCATCACCGGCGAAAACATCTGCATCGACGGCGGCATGACCCGCCAGATGATTTACCACAACGACTGCGGCTGGAAATTCGAAGGCTAGGGAATGGGAAAACTTGTTATCTACGTGCATGGGAAGGGTGGAAACGCTGACGAAGCGCTGCATTACAAGGGCTTGTTTCCGGATGCCAACGTTCTCGGGTTCGATTACAAGGCCGAAACCCCGTGGGATGCCAAGAAGGAATTCCCGGTTTATTTTGATTCCGTGGCTGCGGGCTACGATGAAGTAATCCTTGTCGCAAATAGTATCGGGGCGTTCTTCTCGATGAATGCGCTGGCCGATAAGCCCGTCAAACAGGCGTACTTTATTTCGCCGATAGTCAACATGGAAAAACTGATTTGCAACATGATGATGTGGGCGGGGGTCTCCGAAGAGGAACTTCGCGAAAAGAAAACGGTGCCGACGAATTTCGGCGAAACGCTCTCGTGGGAATACCTGTGCTACGTGCGTGAAAATCCGATTGAGTGGCGCATCCCGACAAAAATTCTGTACGGCTTAAACGACAACTTAACCTCGCTAGAAACGATGCGCGAATTCGCCCAAAAAATTGGTGCACCCCTGACCATAATGGACGGCGGCGAACACTGGTTCCATACCACCGAGCAGATGGCATTTTTGGATAGGTGGATGCTAAATTGCTAAAAAACACGATTTTGGCCATATTGGTGCAAAAATTGCGAGTTTTGTTGCGTTATTCGTATGAAAAATGCAGAAACTATTGCAAAATTGATATGAATAATGATGGGTGTTGAATATATTAAATTACAATTAGTTCAGCCTAGATTTGTAAATTATACCATTTGGAATTATACCAAATGGTATAATTTTTTTTGGTGAGGGGGGGGGGGAGGAGAAAAAAGAACGAAAAATGGTGATTTTATGCAAAAGTATTGCCTTTTGCAGTTATTTTGAATATATTTTGATGTAATAATGCAGGAGGTCAATATGCCGATGTCGGTTTTGCAAATAAGGATTGAAGAAGATTTGAAAAAGCAGGTTTCCGACCTGTTTGAAAGTCTTGGGATGGATATACCCACGGCTGTGCGCATCTTTTTCAAACGTGCTCTTGTCGAAAATGGAATTCCGTTTGAGGTGAAGGGGATGCCCTCTCCTACAAAACAGGATGGCATTAATTTATTGAATGCGTTACATGCGGCTCAGGAACAGGCGTATAAAAATGGCGTCGCGAATCTGAGCGAAGAGGAAATTGAAGCCGAAATCAAGGCTGCCCGTGCGGAGAGAAAGAAAAAATGATTTTTGCTGTACTCGATACGAATATTTTAATTTCTGCAGCTCTTGCGCATAATAAGTATTCTATTCCTTATTCTGTTTTTAGGGGTGTTGTTGAAAGGCGCTTTGTCCCTCTTGTTGATGACAATATAGTTCGCGAGTATTGGGAGGTGTTTTCTCGTCCAAAATTTTCATTTATGCAAGAAACAATAAATGATATTGTCGGAAATACTATAAAATTTGCGATAAATCAGCCGGTTCCACCATCTGGTATAGAACTCCCTGATAGCGATGATGTTGTCTTTTATGATGTGGCTAGGGCTCATCAAGATAAAGGTGCTTATCTTGTGACAGGAAACTTGAAACACTTTCCAAATTGTGGGTTTGCTGTTTCTCCCCGTGATTTTATGAATATCATTACACCGAACAAAGGAAACCACATGGTTAACGATAATTCTGCTGTTTATGACCCTACGGGGCTTTTGGCTGCCTTGCACGAGGCGCAGCGTCAGGCTCATGAAAATGGGGTGGACAATCTGACCGAAGAAGAAATTGAAGCGGAAATTAAGGCTGCTCGCGCGGAGAGAAAGAAACGGCTTGGAACGAACGGATGAGCGAAATTACGGAAAAAGATGTAAAAAGGCTTTGGGTCGAGAACGACGCTGTTTGTGTTGAACTGAAAGACGGCCGAATCGGACGTGAACTCATTCGCGATTACGAACAGCTGCGGAAGGCTACGCGAAAGCAGTTGGAGAACTGCCGCGTAGATTGCGATGGCGTGTGGTTTGACGATCTGGACGAGGGCCTAGAACTTTCGGGATTCTTTTCGCCGAAAAAGACGAATCCCATTGGCCGTGTATTTTGGTTGTTTCCCGAACTAAACGCCTCGGCGTTTGCCCGCCGATTGGGGATTCCTCAGCCCCTGTTCGCCGCATACGTAAACGGAACGAAGAAGCCTTCTTTGGCAAGAAAGAAGCTCATTGACGAGGAATTGCGCCGTATTGGCAGGGAACTGCTGAAAACCGTAGCGTAGTTTTTTGGACAACAATTTGGCCGTCCGTGATATGCGGGCGGCGTTTGTGTTGATGCTTTGGCCTTGTTTCGCTTTTTGGGGGAGAAAATAAATTACATTTTCTTTAGATAAACAACGCTTGGAGACGTTTATGAAGAAGTTTCTTGATCTGTCATTCAGGAGCGTGGCTATAGGATCCATGCTTATTATGGCGTTTGCCTTTGTCGGGTGCGATGACAGTTCGTCGGCATCTGCAGGGCAAAACGATGAACCGGCTGTTGAATCGTCTTCTTCGAGTAGTGGCAAGGTCTCTGAGCCTGCCGAAGTGGCGTCATCTAGCAGTGAAAAGGCGAAGTCTTCGTCTAGCGACGCGCAGAGTGATGCGAAACAATCCAGTTCTAGTGAAAAGTCTGGGAAGTCTAGCAGTAGTGTGAATGATGTGTCGTCGAGTTCGGTGAAGCAGGAATCGACTGAAAAATCGAGTAGTTCGGAGAAATTGTCCGAGTCAAGTAGCAGTTCTGCGGACAAGGTGGCGTCTTCGTCGAGTTCAGTAACTTTGGCGACGCGTTGCAAGACTGAAACTGAAGATAATTGCGAATACGGGACTTTGCTTGATGACCGTGATGGTCAAACATACAAGACTGTAAAAATCGGCGCACAGTGGTGGATGGCGGAGAACCTGAACTTTGTGACGGAAAACAGCGGGTGCGGCGGCGGAAGCGGAACTACGGAAGGCAACTGCGAAACCTACGGTCGCCTTTACTCGTGGGCAGCCGCCATGGGCAAGTCCGAGGAACAGTGCGGTTACGGACACGAATGCGACCTCGCTTCGGCAGGCTCAGCGACCTTTATTCGTGGCGTATGCCCCGACGGCTGGCACGTTCCCACGCAGAGCGAATGGAGCGACCTGTTCGCTGCGGTGGGCGGTAAGAGCAATGCTGGCAAGGTTCTCAAGTCGCAGACGGACTGGTATAACGGCGGCAACGGTTCCGACGCCTACGGCTTTGCCGCGCGCCCTGCAGGCAGCTACGGCGATGGGCGCTTCAGCGGCGAAGGCAACCACGCCGACTTCTGGAGTTCTACTGAGAACGGTAGCTACGGTGCCTACGACATGTACTTGACCTACGCCCGCGTCAGTGCGCACCTGTACACCAACGACAAGGACTACGGGTATTCCGTTCGTTGCGTAAAGGACTGACCGCAAGGCAAACGCTGTACAGAGGCGCAGGGAATCCCTAAGGCGGAAGAAGATAAGTCTCCGAGCGAACATTCCGGAACGGCCATGTGAGCGAGGAGAGCTTAGCTCTGGAGCCGTGGGCGGTATGAAGCCGGGGCGTTGCGGGGTGTCCCCGCAGAGGGGGTGATGGAAGACGGCTTGGATGCGGATTGAAATGGCGATGCCGGAACGGAGTCCGGCATGACAGTGTGCGGTATGACGCGGACAAGGCGGCTGCAATCAGGGGGATTCGTCCCCCTTTGGTGTATTTTTAACTATATTTTCCCCGGAAACATTCTAATTAACAGAGGTTCAAAAAATGAATTATTTCAATTCTATCCCTATGCGTCGCCAACTCGAAGAAATTGGCCACTGCCGTTTCATGGAACATTCTGAATTCAGCCGTGGTGTTGAAGCCCTCAAGGGCAAGAAGATCGTGTTCGTCGGTTGCGGTGCCCAGGGTCTCCATCAGGGTCTTGACCTGCGCGATAGCGGCCTCGACGTCTCTTACACGCTTCGCAAGGAAGCCATCGAACAGAAGCGCCAGTCCTGGAAGAACGCTACTGAAAACGGCTTCAAGGTCGGTACCTACGAAGAAATGATTCCGGATGCAGACCTCGTTTGCAACCTCACACCGGACAAGCAGCACCACAACGTGATCCCGGCCATCATGAAGCTCATGAAGAAGGGCGCCGCCCTCTCTTACAGCCACGGCTTCAACATCGTTGAAGAAGGTCAGGAAATCCGCAAGGACATCACGGTGATCATGGTCGCCCCGAAGGGCCCGGGTTCCGAAGTCCGTAGCGAATACGTTCGCGGTTTCGGTATGCCCTGCCTTATCGCTGTGCACCCGGAAAACGACCCCGAAGGTAAGGGCTGGGACTATGCCAAGGCTTACGCCGCTGGTCTCCATGCCGACCGTCCGGGCGTTCTCGAAAGCTCTTTCGTCGCCGAAGTGAAGTCCGACCTCATGGGCGAACAGACCATCCTTTGCGGTATGCTCCAGACCGGCACCATCCTCTGCTACGACAAGATGGTGAAGGATTTCGGCGTTGAACCGGCTTACGCGGTCAAGCTGCTCCAGTACGGCTGGGAAACGATTTCCGAAGCCCTGAAGCACGGCGGTATCACCAATATGATGGACCGTCTCTCCAACCCGGCCAAGATCCGCGCAACGGAACTCGCCGAAAAGATGAAGAAGATCATGAAGCCGCTCTACTGCGAACACCAGGACAACATCATCTCCGGCAAGTTCTCCAGCACCATGATGGTGGACTGGGAAGCCGGCGACAAGGACCTCCTCAAGTGGCGTGGCGAAACGGGCGAGCTCGAATTCGAAAAGGTCGAAGCTACCGACAAGGTGATCACCGAACAGGAATACTTCGACCGCGGCGTTCTCATGACCGCCATGATCAAGGCCGGTGTGGAACTCGCATTCGAAACCATGTGCTCCGTGGGCATCAAGCCGATGAGCGCCTACTACGAATCTCTCCACGAGACTCCGCTTATCGCGAACCTCATCGCTCGTAAGAAGTTGTACGAAATGAACCGTGTGATCAGCGACACAGCCGAATATGGTTGCTACCTGTTCGCCAACAAGTGCGTGCCTCTGCTCGCCGACTTCATGAAGAACGAAGTGAAGAAGGACGATATCGGCGCTATCTACGGCGAAGGCAAGACCACCGCTGTGGATAACGAAGAACTGATCAAGGTGAACAAGAACATCCGTCAGCATCCGGTGGAAGAAGTCGGTGCTTGGCTGCGTGAACGCATGTCCGGCATGACCCGCGTCGTGTAATCGCACCTTGTCATATTGACGATTTTAAAAAGTTTGTCGGAAACGGCAGACTTTTTTCTTTTGTCTCTCGTCTTTCGTCTCTCGTCTATCTATATTATCCAACATGAACAATTCTCAATCTCGCAGCAAGCTTCGTGACGAAGTCTATACCCAGATGATGTGCGCACAGGCGCGTCTTTCTAAAGATCAAAATACCCAGATGGGAGCCGTGCTCGTGTCGGCCGAAGGTCGTGTAATCAGCACGGGCTACAATGGCGCTCCGGCTGGTTTCGACGACGAGACGGTGCCGTACACCCGCGAAAAGCAACTGCTGGCGTACGATTTGCTGGATGCTGATTCGGGCGAGGTCCTGAGCCACCACGAGTTCGAGGCCAACAAGTACCCGTTCATGGTGCATGCCGAAATCAACGCATTGCACTATGCCCGCGGCAAGGTCCCTCCTGGTTCGAAGTTGTATGTGATTGGTTTTCCGTGCGAACGCTGCGCCCTGGATGTGAGCCTTTCGGGCGTTGCCGAAGTGTTCGTGACCAAGGACGATTACGACCCGAAGTCCACGCTGAACAACAGCCGCGACACGGCCTACTATATGTTTGCGCAGGCGGGGATTATCGTGACTCTGTGCGGCAAGCGCATTCGTCCCGTGGTTTCGAAGCCGTTAAATAGAGCTTAGAACTTAGATCGCTGCTCCCCATAGAGGATAACTCAACTATAGAGCTAAAGTTCTAAGTTTCGTATAGCTGCAGAACTTAGGTTATTTCTTTTTTCTAAGCTCTAAGTTCTGTCAACTAAGTTCTTTTATGTACTGTAGACATTTTTATTTAAAAAATGTAGACTTTTTGGCTGAATATTTATTATATTAGTAACCGAGAGCCTTTTGCGCTCGGTTCTTTTTATTGGAATTTTTATATGGTGAATCTTTTTGAATATCTGAACTACCGCGAATTCTTGCGGGATAGCTACGAGGAACGGCACAAGGGCGACTGGCGTTTTAGCCACCGCTATATTGCCGATCGCGCCGGGTTCGATGCGTCGATGTTCAACAAGATTCTGCAGGGCAAGCGCAACTTGACCAGCCGTCTGGTTTCGGTGTTTGCCGATATCTTTTGCAATGATGACCGCGAAAAGGCCTACTTTGCCGACATGGTGGCGTTCAACCAGGCGAAGAATCATTCCGAAAGTCGCCAATACCTAGAAAAGCTGGTGGCGACCAAGGAATGCAAGGTCGAAAATGTGGCCAAGGACCAGTTCGAATACTTTGACCACTGGTACCATGCGGTGATTCGTGAGCTGGTGACTTTTTATCCGTACGTAGGCGACGATGCTGCGCTCGGCTTGATGGTGCGCCCGCCGATTACGGCCTCGCAGGTAAAATCTTCGATTGCGCTGCTGGAACGCCTTTCGATGATCAAGAAAAACGAGGCGACGGGCTTTTACGAACAGACGCAGGGCCTGATTTCGAGTGGCTCGGAATCGTTCAGCACGGCGGTCAACTCTTACATCCAGCAGAACTTAAACGTGGCGCAAGACGCCATGGACCGTTTTGAACGCGGTGAACGCAATTTGTCGACGCTCGCCTTTGCCTGTGACGAGGACACCTATAAGGAATTGGTAGAAATGGTGCGCCGTTTTCGCCGTGAAATTCTCGCAAAGGTGGGGCAGTGTGCAAAGCCTAATCGAGTGTTCCAGCTGGGAATGCAGCTGTTCCCGCTGTCGGATCCGTATCCGCCACCGCAGCGACGCGGACGCAAGCGCCGTATTCGCGGACTTGAAATGACCGACGGTGATGCGCTGGTTGTTGCGGATGCTGCAGAGGCTCGTGCTGATGGCGAAAACATCGAAGGGGGTGTCGATGCGTAGTGCTTTAAAAAGATCGTGGACTTCGGCTTTGCCGGAAGCTGCGTTGCTTGGCTTGGGAATACTTGCCGTTGCCCTGCTTTCGGCATGTTCCAACGATAAGAGGGATGTCGCTGGCGGTACCGAGGCTGAATCGACTATCGCTTTGCAGTTGCAACTGGCGGACGGCAATGTCGCCGCTTACAGTCGCGTTCGTGTTCTTCCTGAAGATTATTTGCCGGAAACGGCGAATGCCGCAGAATGGACGGAGTCGGATGTCAACGGTTATGTGAAAGTTCCTGTGGAGCCGGGCTCCTACACGGTGGAAGCTCGCCATGTTGATGGAACGGTCGCGACGGGTGCTGTTCGCAGTGTAGCTCTCGATGCCAAGACTCCTGATTCCAGGATCGATACTCTTGAACTTGGGGCCCTTTCTACGATCGAAGGCTATGTCATGCTTGGAGATTCGATGCCGGTCATTCGCATCGCGGGACTTGACCGCTTCGTGATTCCTGATAGCACGGGGCATTTTGTGATCGATTCGCTCCCGGCGGGTAGATTCGAGGTACAGATTGGCGATCCGCTTGCGGCTCACTCGGCGAAGGTTGAATCTACGACGGGTGAAACCTTGTTTGTGGATTGCTCGGTGTCGGATGCGGAAATCCAGGTGACCAAGCCTACTCAAACGGCCGCAACTGATTTTCCTGATGGTGATTGGAGTATGCACGACGCTCTCCTCGCCGAAGCAGATGGCTATGCTGCGGCTGTTCCCGGTGGTATGAAGGTGCTTGGTGCGGCTGGTTTTACCGATAGTTTAGGTACCATTTCCGAGGTCGAAGGTGAAATCTGCATCGTGACGACTACGGCGGATTACGTCATCGTCGAAGATACGACGGATGTCGATTCGGCAGGAAATGCGAAAACGACTGCCGTGATTGCGCCGGGTTCACTTCGCGAGTGCGCCTACAAGGATGGTCCGACATGGATTCTGTTTGAAAAGGACGGTACCTATAATTTGGAGGCTCCGCTTCGTCTCGGTTCTGACAAGACTTTTGACGGTCGCGGCCGCGAAGTCCGCATTACGGGCATGGGCATTTTGACGCAGGAATCGAGTAACCTGATTTTCGAGAACCTGTTTTTTACGGCACCCTCCATTACGGCGCTGGATACGACTTCTCGCCGTGCGTTGTCAATTCACAATGGCACGCATCATGTGTGGGTGGATCATTGCACTTTCGAGGAATATCCGTTGGTGGAACTAGATGTAAAGCGCGGTTCACATAACATTACTATTTCCTGGTCGCGTTTCGAGAATGCGCAGACGGGTGTACTGTTTGGCCTTGCGGGGAATATCATCATGGATTCCGCGCAGAACCTTACGATGCACCACAATTACTTTGCTGGCTTGAGTGATGACGGCGTGTTGGGACATAACGGTGTTTTGCACGCTTACAATAACTTCTTTGATTCTGTCGAAAAGTCGGGTGTCGTCTGCTCGGATTCGGCAAAGTGCCTGGTCGAAAGGAACGTCTTTAACAACGAAATGCCCGTGACGCTTTATCGCTGGTATTATGAGGACGGAACTCCGGTCGATTCAACCGTCGGCTTCGTTAAAATGGTGGAGAACCGATTTGCGTTGCTGGAACCTGCCGACAGTGCCGTGGCTAATGGTGATGCGCTCG
The DNA here is from genome assembly GCA_001603905.1 of Fibrobacterales bacterium Fibro_02. Taxonomy (GTDB): domain Bacteria; phylum Fibrobacterota; class Fibrobacteria; order Fibrobacterales; family Fibrobacteraceae; genus Fibrobacter. Next base: position 84,362 of record LVAE01000003.1, on the reverse strand, counting down.
GCTACAAGCCTGATTACAAGTACAGCGCCGATGTCGCCGATGTGGGTCTTGCCCTAAAGGTGAAAAAGGAGAGTGGTGCTCGATGAAAGAAAAATTACCTGCATTCTTGTTTATGCTCGCTATTCCGCTGTCGATCGTTCTCTACCTTAAGGTTGAGGCGGCTTCGGGCTCCGAAATCGTAGCGCTTTTGGCGGCGGTGGGACTTTACTTGGTCATCTTTTTCTTGCTGGCGATGTTCTTCAATTCCCGTGCGAAAGATGCTGATGGCAAGGCTGTATCGGCTTTGGATAATTTATTTGCGGAGAAAAAGACAAGGGCGGAACTGGCTCGCGAAGAAATCCTGCGCAAGCAGAAAGAATTGGCGGAAAAGAAATCGTCAGAAAAGTAGTTCTGGGACTACTTCGTTTTATAGAATTGCGGACGACTTAAACTCCTTTAGCTATATTTGACGCAACTAGGAGTTTATATGAATAAATTTATACTGATTCTCGTGATGCTAGCCGTTACGTTCTCGATGGGTGCGGAACGCTACAAGGATCGCCTTTTCGAAGTTTCAAAGGAAAAGGATGTCGTTTATGCTTCGGGTGTTCTGCATCTCAAGAAGCTGAATTCCATTTCGACGGCACTTCTGATGTATTCGATGCTTGGAAAAGGCACTTCCGTTTATTTGTATGATAACGAGACGGACTTGACGAGTGTCAGTTTGCACATGGACATCTATAAGCCGAAGGACGATGCGGAAACAAAGCGCGCGGCTGTACTGGTGATGCATGGCGGAGCCTTTGCTGCCGGTGCCAAGGATGACACGGACCAGCAGACTATTACCTATTGTGATTCTTTGGCTGCTCGCGGCTTTGTTGCGGTGGCGGTGGAGTACCGCTTGGGCATTACTGCGACTATCGAGAACAAGGTCCTGACGATTGACAGCCTGGATTTCTCCAGGACGGTTTATCGTGGAATCCAGGATGTGCGTGCGGCTGTTCGCTATGTCAGGATGAATGCCGATAAGCTGGGCGTGGATCCGGGCCGCATTTACTTGATTGGTAATAGCGCTGGCGCAATCCTTTCTCTTGAGAATATCTACATGGACAAGGAATCCGAGATTCCTGCGGCGGCAAAGCGCGAGCCGGATCTGGGTGGTCTTGATGCCTACGGTGTGCAAGGCGCGAATTCGCAGGCGAACGCGGTGGCAGCACTTTGGGGAGCGGTACACGATATCAACATTATTGAAGATGTGGATAAGCCGGTGCTCCTGGTGCATGGCAAGGCCGATAGCACGGTGCTCTTCAAGACGGGGCGTCCTCTGGGAAATATTGCGGGTGTCTTGGAAAACCTGATGCCTGCGTCTCTGGCGATGGTGGGTGCGACGGCGTTTAAAGTGCAGACTCCGACTCTTTATGGAAGCTTTGTAATTGACTCCGTACTGACAGAGAAGAATGTAGACCATGAAACCTACTTCGTTGATGATATGCCACATGAATTCTACGATGAAGGCGATTACGATGTCAAGGTGCGCGAAAAGGTGTTTGATTTCCTTTATGCCCAGACGCAAAAGCCGGCAGGTCCCGAGCGCATTGTACTTGCCTTGGCGAAGCCGTCTCTGCTTAAGATGGGCGAAGATAACCATAGCTTCTATCTGACGGGTGGAAACGAACGTCAGTATGCCGTTACCGACTTGCGCGGTCGCATCGTGAAAAGCGGAATGGTTTCCGCGGGTGAGTCTGTCGACTTGATGGACCTGGAACGCGGTGTATACGTGCTTCGCGTGAAGGGCGAACGCCCGTTGCGCTTCGGTTTGGCTAAATAGTTTTGAAATAACCTTAAAAATTGCTATATTTGCGCCGTACAAATCAAGGAGTAGCTAAATGCTCAAATCTACACTGCAACAGACCGATCCGGAAATCTACAACATCATTCAGGAAGAAGCCGAACGCCAGGAATATGGCATCGAGCTCATCGCTTCTGAAAACTACACCTCCAAGGCAGTCATGGAAGCTATGGGTTCCGTGCTGACCAACAAGTACAGCGAAGGCTACGTTGGCAAGCGCTACTATGGTGGTAACGAAGTGATCGACAAGATGGAAGCTCTGGCCATCGACCGTTGCAAGAAGCTCTTTGGTTGTGACCACGTGAACATCCAGCCGCTGTCCGGTTCTCCGGCCAACGCTGCCGTGTACTTCGCCGTCCTCAAACCGGGCGACAAGGTCCTCGGCCTCAAACTCGACCACGGTGGACACCTTTCTCACGGCCATCCGGTGAACTTCTCCGGCATGCTCTACAACTTCGTGCAGTACGAAGTCGACAAGGAAACGGGCCGCATCGACATGGACAAAGTCCGCGAAATCGCTCTCCGCGAAAAGCCGAAGATGATTCTCGCCGGTTTCTCTGCCTACAGCCGTAACCTCGACTGGAAGCGCTTCAAGGAAATCGCAGACGAAGTTGGCGCTCTCACGATGGCTGACATCTCTCACATTGCTGGCCTCATCGCCGGTAAGGCAATCGAATCTCCGGTGCCGTACTTCGACATCGTGACCACCACGACCCACAAGACTCTCCGTGGCCCGCGTTCCGCTATCATCATGTGCAAGGACCGCACCATCCAGAAGATGGTGAAGGGCGAACTCAAGGAAGTTTCCCTCGCCAAGGAAATCGACAAGGGCGTGTTCCCGGGCATGCAGGGTGGTCCGCACGACCACATCAACGCCGGTAAGGCCGTTGCATTCCTCGAAGCTCTGCAGCCGGAATTCCAGACCTACGCCAAGAACGTCATCAAGAACGCTCAGGCCATGGCCGACGAAATGATGAAGCTGGGTTACAAGGTCATCAGCGATGGTACCGACAACCACCTCATCGTGGTGGACATGACTTCTAAGGGCGTTTCCGGTAAGGAAGCCGAAGTGGCCATGGAAAAGGTCGGCATCTCCTGCAGCCGCTCCACGATTCCGTTCGATCCGCGCAAGCCGATGGACCCGTCCGGTGTTCGCCTTGGCACTGCCGCTATCACGACCCGTGGCTTCGACGAAGAAGATACCCGCGAAGTGACCCGCATCATCGACCGCTGCATCAAGGCCAAGGACGATGAAGCTGCTCTCGCTAAGATTCGTCAGGAAATTGTCGCTCTCTGCAAGAAGCACCCGCTTTACAAGTAGTGGTTAGGGCGTAGCCCGTAAACAGTGGTTGGTGGTTAGGAATGGCCGCTGGCTACTGTGTCATCCTGGGCGGCAAGATTGGTGAGCCTGCCGAACCTTACCACGAAGGATCAAGACTAGAATACAGGCGGTCCGTTTAGCGGACCGCTTTTTATTATCTTTATCTCGTTAAAACGAGGTATTATGCAGTCCTGGACCGAAATCAAGAAAATCGAGAATCCTACCGAAGAACAGCAGCTTGAAGCCGTCAAGCTGAACTGGTATGCCATCAGCCTGATCGAAAATCCGACAGTTGCTGTGCAGAAGGCCGCTTTTGAGCAGAATGTGCAGGCGATTCTCTATGTGAAGAACGGACTGTGCGAAGATTTGAAGACCGCGCTCAATGCGCTGGATGAATCGGCGCTGTTGACGGCGCTGAATGGCGATCCGAATATCTTGAAGTTTGTAACGAATCCGGACCTGTTGAAGGCTGCGGTTCGCAGTGATTGGAAGATTGTCAAGAAGATCGATAACGCAAGCGATGACTTGTGGGCCGAAGCGGTCCGCGTGAATGCCGACGCGCTCAAGTTTGTCCGTCACCCGGGCGAAGCCGTCCTGATGGCTGCTGTGGAACGTGACTGGACCTATCTGCAGGAAATTGAACACCCGACGGCGGCTATCGTTGTTGCGGCGGTTAAGCAGGATTATCGTGCCTTCGAGTATGTGAGCATCAAGAATCGCACCGAGGCCGTGCAGATGGCCGCTGTGCGAACCGATCCGCGTTGTATCCAGTATTTGCAGCGTGCTTCTGAACGCGTGCAGATGGAAGCGGTCCGTAACAATAAGGATGTCTTTACTCTCATCAAGAATCCGGCCGAAGCAGTCAAGGAATTCTGTAAATAGGGTTTGCGATGGAACCGTCGCCGCAGAGTCCATTGATTGCTCTCGATGCAGTGATGTTCCGTTATCCGAAATCGGAGACGGATGCGCTTTCTGGCGTGTCGCTTGAAATTCCGCAGGGGAGTTTCTTTGCTTTGCTCGGTCCTAACGGGGCCGGCAAGACGACTTTGCTAAGATTGCTTTGCGGGCGATTTTCGAGGTTCTCAGGAACACTTAATGTTTCTGTAGATGTTCGTGGGGAAAACGGTTTCCTGGATCCGCTAGCCTGTGGAATTCTGCTTGAAAATCCAGGAATTTATCCGAAACTTTCCATTGCGGAATATATAGATTACTTTGTCGGCTTTTATGCGGCGCGGAGTGTTTCGTGGAACGAGGCTGTTGTTCGCGAACGTATTGCAAGCCTTGCCAAGAAATTGGATTTGCCATCCCTTGAAACCCGTATGTCTGCGCTTTCATTGGGAAATCGTCAGAAGGTCCAATTGCTGCGCGCGATGGCTCCGAAACCGCGCCTGTTGATTCTTGACGAACCGGTCGCGAATCTCGATCCGGTGTCCCGTGAAACGGTGTGGTCGCTGCTTGCCGATTGGCGAAAAGAAGAGGGGGGCACGGCAATCGTTTGTTCGCATATTCTTGCCGAAATGGAAGAAGAGGCGACAGATTTTGCGATTATTGACCGTGGACAGGTGCTGAAAAGTGGACGCGTGGCTGACCTAGCGGACGATGCGAAAAGCTTCAAGGTCGAAACAGCTGCCGGCGTGACTTTGGATCAGGTACGTGCTGCTCTTAAGAATGCAGGGATTGACGCTGCGGTAACCCCTGCATCGGCAAGCCTCTCGAAACTCTATCGCGAAATTGTAGCCTAGAAGGTCTGCGATAGGTCAAACGCAAATCTTCCCCAGGCGAAATCTTCAGGATCCCAGTTGCTCAAATCCTTCTTGAACGCATAATCCAGACGGAACGTCAGGAACTGCCAACGGTAACGTATACCGAGTCCGAGGCTTTCGCTTTCTCGCTTCGTGTAGATGCTTTCGTTGTCGGTCACGAGCGTCCAGTCGTAGAATTGCACAATCTGCCAGCGTTGCCACGATTTCCACGGGAATGTCCAGCGGATTTCTTCGTTGAGACGGTAGTAAAGCGGCGTGAGGCCTGTGTTGATGCGCTCCTTCTGCTTGCTGCAATCGTCGTCTACACAGACGGAGTCTGTGTAGCTTGCGTAAATGCTGCGGAATCGGTAACCGCGGACAGAACGCGAACCGCCCTGATAAAACACTCGGGCGTCGTCTTCAAGCGCCTTGGCGAAGAACTTGCCGACGCTTCCGCTCACGGCTCCGTTGAACGTCCAGAAAAGCGGATGGTACAGGTTTACGGTGAGTTCGCCATAAGTGTACGGGTCGCCCACCATTGTCAGGTTCTGGATGTTACCGTTCCAGTTGGAGCCCGCGCCGAATGTCGGTGCAAGTCGGATACCTTTTACCGGGTTGAAATAGTCGTCGGTGTAGTCGAAGGTGAGTGCGGTTTCGCCTTTCAGTTTGAAAAGCTTGTCCTCGTTCTTGTTCACGTATCGGGTATCAAGTGTGCCACGGAAACGGATGTGCTTGGTAATGCCGAAAGTCAAGTCGGCGCGGTTGATGACTTCGTAGCGTTCTTCAAGGCTGTCGGGGTAGGCGGGCGGATTGATTTTTTCGTGGTTTAAGGTAACGTGGTCTTCGAAGCGAATTGCTGTCGGAATAAAGCTGAACGAGGTTCCGAACAGGAGCGGGTTCGCGTAACCGATGGAGGCTTCCTGCTTGTGCTGGGCGATAATGGCGTTGGTCGAAAATTCGTGGAAGTGCCCGAAGAAGTTCTTGTGCTTGGCGGATGCGTGGGCTCCGAATCCGTAGATTTCTTCGTAGAAAAATCCGTAGCGGGTTTCTCCAGGAACGCGCTCGGTGGCTTCCAGGTAAACGTCCGAAAGTCCGTCTTGGCGGAGGGAATCTCGCATTTTAATTTGAGTGAACAGCTGTGTCGAGTAGAGTTTCGATCTAAAGGAGTGGTATTGGTTACCGTCAATAATTTCACCCTGTGGAATTTTCCATAGCGAAGATAGCCAAGACGTATCGGTCAGGCCTGCTTCTTTGACGGTGTCCTGTCGGTTGCGCTTGTCGCGGGTACGGAAACTTTCGCTCACCATATTGCCCATGATGACTTTTGCACCGGGGTCTATTGTGATTTCGACGCGGATTTTCTTTTGGGCTGTATCAAGAAACTCTACGGAAGAAAGTGTCGCGTGTAGGTATCCTTCGCGGCGGTAAGCCTTCTGGATGTTCTCCATGTCTTCGCCGATATCTTCCTGGTTGTAGTAGTGGTCTTGAGACGTATTCAGTCCGCTGGTATCTATCTTGACAGTCCGTTCCGGGGGCGAAATCAGCTTGATTCCTGCGAAACGGTAACGTTCGCCGTCACGGATGCTAATGAAGTAGCCGCGGACGACACTGTCTGCCGAGATAATGTCCCTCTGGATTTCCATGGAAATGTCCAAGCTGTAGAATCCGCGGGAATAGTAAAGCGCCTTGATGTTTTCAAGCGAAAGACGCATCATGAAGTCCTGCTTGGTGGTATCCATCATGCCGAATTCTTCGGGGACATCCAGCTGTTCTTCCAGCTGAAAGTTCGAGAATGCCTTGTTGCCTCGAATGTTCAAGTACCAAGGATGTTTATCTTCTTCGGCGAAGCAGAGCGCCGTTACGAACAAAAGAAGGAATAATATTATTCTCATTTGGATTCCTCCTTCGGTTTACTTTGCATCGTTTCACAGCGGCCGAATCCAAGTAGACAGGGATTCCAGAATCGATAGGTGTAGTCGATACCGATGTTCTTCTCAATACGCGACATTTCACCACTTTCGGTACCCGTGTTGGTCAGGTATTGTTTCGAGATCAGCATGGCGTTCAGTTCGAGTGATGGAGAAAGATGGTTCTTGTGCGAGTATTCCGCTTCCTGGAACACGGGGAGCGTGTAGTTGACACCGAATTGCAATGCTTGGTCGTAGGTGCGGTTTTCGCTACTCTGGTCTTGCGTGTAGCCGAAAATGAGACTGAGGTTCTTTACCCAGCGGTCAAGTGAAACCGGGACCTTGAAGTAGCTTGAGTCCTTGTCGCCGGTGGTGTTGTTTTCGAATAGCATCACCTTCATGTCAATGTCACCGATATAGTCGCCTCCAAGGGTCTTGTTCGCCGTAGACGAGATGACCTTGCCGATTGCCTTTCCTGCAAGTTTGTTCCAGTCGGTTTCTTCGCCGTTGTCTTCTGCGATACAGCCGAGCAAAATGTTGTAGTAAATCGATGCTGTCGACGATTCTCCACCGCAATTTGACGACGGAATTGCCTGCAGGTTGGTAATCGTTCCCTGAAGATCCAGGTTGATGGGACAGGTTTCCTTATCCTTTTCGGAGGTCTCGGAGCAGTAGGGGAGTTCCTGGCTACTGGAAACATCAATGACGCCGTTCTGCCAAGGAACGTCGTTCCAGGAAATCAGGAAGTTGTTCAGACCGAATTCGTATACTTCCCTGACACCGATAAAGCCGGTGTTGGTATTGGTGACATCGCCTCGCAACAGGGGACGTACGGTATTGCCAAGCACCCAGATGTCAACAGAAAGCGGGAAGGTGGCGAATGGGGTGACCACGGCGATGGAGTCCATCTGTGAGTCGCTGACATGCAGGGACAGGTTGATAGGGCTTGCAACAGAAATCTTTTCTTCTTGTGCGCCAGTCTTTCGTAACCTGGCGACAAAATTATTGAACATGGTCAGGTACTTGTCTAGGGCCGACGGCGTGATGTCAATGTCGAAATTCCTGTAGAATACGGCCTTGTCAATCACGATATTTCCGGTAATCGTATTGTTCTTGATGAGTCCTTCGCGGCCGTGCGGAATGCTGAAACCGATGTCGCCACGCGCTTTCGCTTCGGCCTGGCCATAGACTTCGTCGTTAAACTTGTACGAAATCTGGGGAATGTTTGCCGTAATGAGCAATTCGTCTTCGTTGTCGGTCGTGTGGCTGTGCATGTTTTCGAGCAGAAGCCAGTGACTGCCGGATTGGATGGTGAATCGGTCTGAATTGATATCGATGCCCATCAGCTTCATGCTGTCAAGGCTGAACTGCAGATTAGCCGAGATGACTTCGCCGCTGTCGTTCTGGGTGCGTGCTTCGTTGATGTCCAAGAGTCCATTTTCAAGATGTCCACGCATATAGATGGGGAACTGAACCTTGGTCCTGGGAGGTTCGTAAATGGTGGAGTCTACCCGTAGATCGGCGGTGATACCCTTGAGTCCTTTTTTGAGTTCCGCCGTCATGTCGATGTGCAGGTCGGTATTCTTGATTTCGCTGACGGTTCCCGGAATGAACCAGGAGCCGTTGGCGTCAATGGTCCCGTTGAAAATAAAGTCGTTGTCGATAAATCCTTCGGCCCAGAGGGTTCCTCCGTTATCGCTACCGTGCGAGAAACTGACATGGCGCTTGTCGTTAAAGACGTTGTTAATGATGATTTGCGTGTTGCCAGTCCAGCCGCCTCCGCCGATATCGAGATACGAGTTGAGCTCGACTTTGTCGTTTTCGGCAAAGATGTTTAGCTTACGGATGTTGAAGAGTTCCGGGGGTATGCTCCTGAACTTGATGTCGTAGAAGTCCAAGTTACCGATGAGCTTGTTACCTTGCTTGTAGCTTAGGTCGCCGTTGAGCATGCCCGAAGTCAGGGTACTGTCGTTCAAGGGCTCCAGGAGCAAGGGCAGGTTGAACTCGTGAGAAGAAATGTTGGCGTAGAGTAGCTGAACCGGCAAGAAACTGGACGTGTGGAAGTCGGGGTTGGAATCGTTCGGTAAGATGAACGCTCCGGTGGCGGTTGCTGAGTTCCTGTCATGCGTCGCGTCGAACTTGTCAATAAAGATGGTGTCTCCGTTTTGACGGACTGCCGCGTCGACCCCTAGCCTGAAGGCGTCGAGTCGTCCGTCGATGGAAACTTCTGCACTTCCGATGTTGTGGTCGAAATCCTGACTCCACTTGCCCGTGACGAGTCCGTTGATTTTTTTATCGAGGTCGATATCGGAGAAGGGAATGGTTGCAAAGACGACGTGGTCTGCTTCAACATCAAGGGCGATGGTGTCACCTATGTTCACGTAGGCGCTCGCCTTACCGCCGTTCCGTTGTGTTACATTCCATGAGGTGTGCGGATGCGGATCGTTCCACTTGACGTCGCCGTCGAAGTCAAATGTTTCCTTGGGAGAGTAAATGGTGCCGTTCGAGAAGTCAATGCCGTTGAGGTTGAGGTCTAGCGATACTTGCAACGAGTCCGCTGCGATGTGGTAGGCGTTTACGATGGAATTAATCTTGGCAAGGATCTTGAGCGAGTGTCCGTCGAAAGCTCCATAAGCCTTGGAACGGGCGCCCAAGGTCAGGTTCCCTTGCGTCCAGTCCAACGCCCACGGTTCGTATGGGGAAATGTCTCCCGTGAATGTAATCATGAGCGAATCGCGTAAGTCGATGACTCCGTCTACGAGCGAGCCTTGTCTAGTTTCTACGGATACGTTGATTTTCTTGTCGCGCAGTTCCGCGGACTTGATTTCCATGTCCATCGGCATAATCTGTGGCCCGAATTCGGCACTCATCTGTTTTACTTGTCCCGTCATGAAACCGTTCAAGTTCTTGTCGAACGTGCCGTTCAGCCTGATGCTTCCGCCCTCGTCGTTTCTCAGGAGAATTTCTGTCTCTAGGTTGTTTTGGTCACCAGCGAGTTTGATGGAAATGTCTTCTGCCAGCAGGGGCCAGAATTCTCCGACCCTCGTCTTGATGGTGGCGTTGTAGGTTGTGCGTTTCTTTTGCAGATCGATGGTGGCGTCTGCGGAAACTTTCAACTTCTCGATTTTGGGAACAATGTCGGGTAACTCGATGGGAATCCATTCCTTGGGATTGTTGATCGTCAAGTTCGTGGATGTCTTCAGCGAGGTCAGGTTGTCCTTGGGCGCTTCAATGTTGACGTTCAGGGAGTCCGACTTCGTCTTCACCTTTCCTTTGAGCTTTAGCTTCTGGGTCTCAAAGTTTGCGTTCAGGGCGATACTGGTGGCCGAGGGCAAGAAGTCGCCTGTGGCTTCTTGGACGTTGAGCTGGACGGATTTTCCACCGTGGTTTCTTGCCGAAATGTTCTTTGCTTGCCATCCTTTACCGTCCGACAACATGACTTGGGCGGTTTGGACGTCAAGCTGGACTAAAACGGGTATGTTCAGGTTGTCGGGTAATTTTGGTGGGCCGGTTTGGGCGGGCTCAACCTCCTGCTTCCCGGAATCGCTAGGCAGCTGGATCACTGCGATGACTGAATCGGCTTGCAGCTTGGCTCCCCTCGCGCCTCCGAGCAGGGTAATATCCAGGTCCGGGTTGGCGATCTTGACTTCGGTTCCGTTTACGGAAATGCGGACGGAATCAAAATGGTGGACCAGCAGGTTTTCCATGCTGTGCCCGTAAGGAGTAACCGTGACGCCTGCAAAGGTATGCGGCGTGGATAGAATTCGCTCGAAAAGCGCACGCGCAAACCAGACGCCAAGGGCAATGGCGCCAACTACAGCCGTGGCGAAGACGGCTGTTCCTACAAATGTCGTAGGTCGTTTACTCAACTTGCCTATAAGTATAGAAAATATGGAAACCGCAGCCGGTTTCCATATTCAAAATGTGCGCGTAAATCGTTGATGCTCAACGAGTTACGGTATTTTCTAGTGAATGCCAGAGCCGTCGGCGACGTCGCAGGTCACCGGCTTCCCGTTTACCTCAAGTGCGAGTGTATCGCAGAACACGGCGCCACCCTTTGCAGAAAGCGCAATCTTCTCGAAATCCTTCACCTTGAGTTCACGCGGTTCGCTCGGGGCAACGCCCTTGAACAACGCGCGGTCACCCGGCTTTGCATCTTCCGGGACGCTCACGAGTCTGCACTTGTGCGTTTCGGGTTCGAGGTCGCCTGCGAAAAGCATACCCTGGCTCATAATGCCGCGGAGTGCGCTCGGCTTCAGGTTCGCGAACAGGAGAATCTTTCTGTTCTGGAGTTCTTCGGCCTTGTAGCTGCTCTTGAGTCCGCTGCAAATCGTGCGGGGTTCGCCTTCGCCAGCATCCACCTTGAGTACATACAAACTAGTAGCATCCGGGTGGTCTGCCACTTCGACAATCTGCGCCACGCGGAGGTCCATCGCGGCGGGAACATCGGCGGCGGTCAGCGGCTTGTTCTGCTTGGGCTTCTGCTGGACTTCCTGCTTCTTGATTTCTTCTTCAATACGCGGGAAGAGCGGCTTGCCTTCGCCGAACACTTCGCCACCCTTGAGGATGCCCCAGGCGAGGTCGTTCACGTCGGTGAACTTGCTGCCGATCATGGCGAGTCCTTCCTGAGCCTTGGTCGGAATTACCGGCCACAGCAGGCACAGCGAGAGACGCACGGCTTCGGCAGAAATGTAGAGAACCGTTGCGAGTTCGTCCTTGAGGGCGGGATCCTTCGCAAGCTTCCACGGGGCCTTGATTTCGAGGTAGCGGTTGATGCTGCGCACCAGCGACATAATTTCGTCGATCACCTGCGAGAGCTTCACCTGCGGAACCCATTCCATCACGTTGCCAATCACGCGCTTTGCGATAGAGACGACTTCGTTTGCGGCGTCATCCAGGTTCGTTGCGGCGGGGAGCTTGCCTTCAAAGTTGGTGAGCACCAGGCGGTGTACGCGGTTCAGCACGTTGCCGAGGTCGTTTGCAAGGTCGCTGTTGATACGTCGAACAAAGCTTTCGTGCGTGAAGTTTGCGTCTTGTCCCACGACCATTGCCGAGGCGAGGAAGTAGCGGAACGCATCTACGCCGTACTTGGTCATGTAATCCATCGGGTTCACCACGTTACCTGCGGACTTGCTCATCTTGTCGCCGCCATTCACGAGCCACCAGCCGTGGGCGAGAATGTGCTGCGGAAGCGGAATGTCGAGTGCCATGAGCATGGTCGGCCAGTACACGCTATGCGTGGTCAAAATGTCCTTACCGATCAGGTGATAAGTGGCGGGCCAGATCGGCGTGCCGTCGGCATAAGTCTTGTGGAAGGCGGTCGAGGCGCTCACATAGTTCAGCAGGGCGTCGAACCACACGTAGGTCACGTAGTCCTGGTCGAACGGCAGCGGAATGCCCCAGCTGAGTCGGGCCTTCGGGCGGCTAATGCACAGGTCGTTCAGCGGCTGGCGCAGGAACCCGCGGATTTCGTTCCAGCGGTAGTCCGGTACAATCCAGTCCTTGTGGCTTTCCAAGAAGTCTATCAGCTTCTGCTGGTAAGAACTCATCTTAAAGAAATAGTTCTTTTCCTTGAGCCATTCCACCGGGCGGTGACTGATGGGGTCGCACTTGTTTTCGTCAAGTTCGTCTTCGCCAAAGAAGCGTTCTTCGCCGACGGAGTACCAGCCTTCGTATTCCTTCGAGTAGATTTCGCCCTTGTCCCAGAGCTTCTGGAGGCATTCCTGCACGAAGGCCTTATGTTCGGGCATTGTGGTGCGGATAAAGAAGTCGTTTTCGATATCCATCTTTTTCCACAGGTCCTCGAAGCGGTGGTAGTATTCGTCCACATGCTGCTGCGGCGTGACTTCACGCTTTGCGGCGGCGCGCTGCACCTTCTGTCCGTGTTCGTCGGTACCGGTCAAGAAGAAAGTCTGGTAGCCGATAATCTTGTGGAAGCGGGTCAAAATATCCGCGAGGACTGTGGTGTAGGAGTGCCCGATATGCGGGGCATCATTCACATAGTAAATCGGGGTGGTAACGTAAAAATTCTTCATGCGCTCAAATGTAGAAAAAACACTTCGGAGGCGTCAAAAACCGCTTCAAAAGGTCTATGGTTTTCTTGAAAGGCGCAATTATATTTATTTTTGATTGGACAGGAGAACTTATGAATTGTAGAATTTTGATGCGTTTCGTGGGTGTGAGCGAGGAACTCGCGGCAATTTATGATGCCCTCATGGAACAGTACCCCGAAATGGACTTGCCTAGCGAAGATGCGGGTGAGTGGTATTCGGTGGATGACGTGATGATGGACGAGTACGAATGCCGTTTCGAGGAACTTCCCGATGGCGAGCTTTTGGCGATGGACGGCTCGGTCCTGATCGAAGATGAACTCCCCGAGGATTTTTTTGCGGAACTCATGGAACGTTTTGAACATGTCTTCGGCGCCTTCAAGTGGTCGTCCCTCGATGTGGGGGTCGGTTGCGGTACGAGCGACGGCTGGGGCGAATTTATCCCGGACTATGCCGATGACTATTCCGACGAAGCGAACGAAATCTCCGAAGCCGTCATCGGTTTCTAAAAAATACTCGTGTAAAAAATTCTATCTTTGGCCACCCTATGGTCGATGCAATACTGAATAGGTTCTATAGACCGTCTCGGTTCAAGAAAAACGGCGATGTGAAGGATGTGCTGGTTGTTGCGCTCCCGATGCTTCTGTCAATGTCGTTCGATACATTGATGACCTTTATCGATCGCTTGTTTCTTTCGAAGCTTGGTCCTGCCGAAATGAATGCGGCCCTCGGCGCGGGGGCGGTACAGCTGGCCCTCACGATGTTCTTTACGGGGATGATCAGTTACACGACCGCCATGGTGGCGCAACGGCTAGGGGGCAAACGGCGATGGGACTGCGCCCGAGCGTTTATGCAGGCGCTTTATGTCTCGCTGATGTGCGTGCCGCTCCTGTATTTGACGATTCCTCTAGGACACGTTGCTTTTGGAATGGAACATTTGCCGGCAGACCAGCTGCAGTATCAGAAAACCTATTTCAACATCTTGATGTTCGGTGGCGTCATCAACTTGGTGCGCAATGTGGCGCCGTGTTTCTTTAGCGGTATCGGTGAAACGAAAATCGTGATGAAGGCTGCCTTCGTGGGTATGCTCGTGAATGTTGCCTGCAATTTCGTACTGATTTACGGTATGGGGCCAATTCCTGCTCTGGGCGTGGCGGGCGCTGCTTACGGGACACTTATCGGGAATTTAGTTTCGACCGTCATCCTGTTCGCTAAATTTTTCGGCAAGAGCTGTCATCGTCGTTTCCGCACGCGCTACGCATTTGCGTTCAGCTGGCCCTTGACGCGGGAACTTTTGAAAAAGGGAATTCCGTCGGGAGTCGAAATGTTCCTGAACATGTCGGCGTTCCAGCTGCTGATTCTGATGTTCCATGCGCTCGGTCCTGAGTCGGCTACAGCATCTTCGGTGATGTTCAACTGGGACATGGTGGCCTATGTTCCCCTGATGGGGCTTGAAGTTGCTTCCACAAGCCTTGTGGGACGCTATGTGGGCGCGAAGGACGGGGCGGCAGCTTCCCGTTCTACTTATTCGGGTCTCAAGCTCGGCTGGGGCTATTCCTTGCTGATGGGCATTTTCTTTATATTCCTGCCGGGCATACTTACGGATATCTTCAAGCCCGATGTGGCCGAGGCGTCAGCTGAAGCCATCGCAATCTTCGAATCGGCGCGTCCCATGAGTATCTTTATGTTGCGGATAGCGACCTTCTACATATTCGTAGAAGTCCTGCTGGTCATTTATGCGGGAGCGCTCCGTGGAGCGGGCGATACTCTATGGGTCATGTTCGCCTGCGCCATTATGAACTGGTGCGTGGCGGGATCGCTGTATCTGGTAGCTTATGTGTTCGGCTTGCCGGCGCATCTCGCCTGGATTGCGGTCGTTGCGGTTTACAGCACGGCTCCGGTTCTTTTCTGGCTTCGCTGGAAAAACGGCAAGTGGCGCCGCCATATCCTGGATGTCTAGCCGTTAATGACTTCGACGGTTAACTTGTTGAAACCGATTTTCCCGCCTTCCCTTATTTCGAGGGCTGCGCGGAAGGTGGTGTCGTTCTTCTTGAACGGCTCCAGTACGGGGGTGCACTTGTTCTTGAGCAATCCTTCGACTTCTTCGTCGCTGAATTTACGCTGGTAGAATATCTGCGGAATACCATAGCCGCATTGCGGGTTCATGCAGACGAAGGCGGCGTGCGTTTCGTTGCCTTGCGAAGTCGTTCCGCTGCGGAACCGTAGCTGGTCGCCACAGACGGGGCAGGGGAGGTTCCGGTGCAGAAATTCGAAGATGGCGCGACCCTTGTCGGCTCCTTCGCCCCACTTGAGACGTGCGGTAAAGACAGCGCCTTTCTTGCTCTTGAAATCCTGGATCAGCGGGGTAGCCCCGTTGGTGAAAAGTTCGCCGATTTCTGCGACGGTGAGCATGTGTCCCGCGACTGTCTTGAACAGCGTAAAGTTGCAATCTCCCGCACCGTCATTTGTCGTTGCGACAGTCCCCTCATTTGTCATCCCGGCCGTAGTGCCGGGATCCTTAGTCGCAGTACAGAAAATTGCGTTCTTGTTTTCTTCGAGAACGGCCCCGCAGAGCGGACATTTGTATTCGGTTTTCTGCCCGTGGAACTTGCCGTCGCTTTCGAATTCAAATTGAATGTTGAAGTCCTTGTCAACGATGAGCTTCGCCGCAAATTCGGTTCCTTTTTTGCTCTTGAATCCGACTAGGGGACCGACGGCTTTGTTTGTGAGCAGTTCCTTCATCTCATGGTGGCTGAGCATGCGGCCTGCCACGGTGTGCCCGATCTTGAAGGCGCAGGCTTCGTTCTTGCAGGTGTATCCCCAGGGGGCGATTTCCATGGGCTGTCCGCACTTGGGACAGTTGATGGCGTCGGTTACAGTCTCGCGTTCAAACTGGCAGCCGTATCGTGCATGTAAGTCGGCGAACAGCTGCTTCACGTATTCCACGATGCCGTCGCGGAATTCCACCGGTGAAAGCTTGCCTTTTTCGACCTGCGAAAGCTGGTATTCCCATTCGCCTGTCATCTCGGGCGATTTTACCTTTTCGTCCATCAACTCGATGACTTCGCGGCCGCGGGCGGTACTTACGAGATAGTTCTTTTGCGCTTCGATAAATCCGCGTTTCTTGAGGGTTTCGATGATGCCCGCCTGGGTTGCCGGCGTTCCGAGCCCGCGGTCCTTCATGGCTTCGGCGAGTTCTTCGTTCTCAATTTGCTTTCCTGCCGTCTTCATCGCGGCAAGGAGCGTTGCCTCGGTGTAGTACTTGGGCTTGCTTTTCTTTTTCTTTTGCAGTTCGATGCTGTCGAATGGGGCGTGGTCGCCGACATTCCATTCGGGGAAACTTTCGACTAGGTTCGTGATTTCGTCGCTGTCGCCTTTGCCTTCGGCTGTTGCGCCACCGTCTGTCATTCCGGCCTCCGAGCCGGAATCTCCCTTTTTCTTTTTCTTGCCTTTCGCCTCTTCCTTCACTAGCGCGCGGAATCCTAAATCCTCGTTCTGCTTGAGCTTTAGACGGAAAATATCCAAGGTCGGTGTGCCTGTCGAACTGCCTGCCTGCGCATTCAGGATGACTTCCATTTCGTTCCAGACATACGGCTTCAGCCAAGCCTGTACAAAGCGTTCCTTCGCGAGTTCGTAGATTTTCTGTTCCATTTCAGGGAGTCCGTTTGGAACTTCTCCCGTCGGGATAATCGCGTAGTGGTCCGTGACTTTGCTCGAATTGATGAAGACGAAGTTTTCTTCGGCGCTTCGCATCACGCCTTTCTGTTCGGGCGTCGCAAGCCTTTGCGCAAGAGCGTAGGCTTCCTGCTTCATGTTGTCGGGCAGGTACTGCGAGTCGGTACGCGGGTAGGTGAGCAACTTCTTTTCGTATAAGTTCTGTGCGCAGTCAAGTACCTGCTGGGCGCTATATTTGAATCGCTTGTTGCCTTCTTTCTGCAACTCCGTGAGGTCGAAAGGCTTCTGTGGAAACTGCTTCTTTTGCTGCGTATCGATTTTTGCAATCGCAATATCGGCAGGAGGACTGCACCGTGTCACTACGGCGTTCGCCCCGGCCTCTTTTTCGAAAACTGCAACTTTATCTTCTGCGAGGTACTGAGCCTGGAATCCTTTCCAGGTTCCGACGACGCTATAATAATACAGTTCCTTGAACTGCTCCACGATGGTGTCGCGTTCCACGACCAGGTTCAGGGTCGGTGTCTGTACGCGTCCCACCGAAATCATCTTTCCGCGACCGGCCGTCAAGGTGTAGGCTCGCGTGGCGTTCAACCCTACCATCCAGTCGGCTCGTTGCCTTAGGCGGGCGGCATAGCTCAGGTTCACGCGTTGGGTGGCGTCTTCCAGATTTTTCCAGGCCTTGTCGAGGTCCTTTGCCACGTAGCTGTTGACCCAGAGTCGCTTGATGGTCTTCTGCTTGAAGGTGGGGGTGTAGTCAAGGATCAGGTCAAAAATCAGGTTTCCTTCGCGTCCGGCGTCCGCGCCGTTCACGAGTACGTCTGCCTGCTCCATCATCTGTCGCACCACGTTTAGCTGCTTCTTGGTGCTCTCGATTTCCATCAGTCGGAATTTTTCGGGCAGCAGCGGCAGGTTCGAAAGTCTCCATCCGCCTTCAAAGCCGGGGTAGGCGTCCAGCGGCGCAAGCGTAATCAGGTGACCCACGCACCAGGTAATGCAGTGGTTCTTGCCAATTAGGCAACCGTCGCCCTGGGTGAATTTTTCACCTTCCAGGCGTTCGAGCATCGGGCGGTAGTGCTGGTTTGCGACGGAGGGCTTTTCGGCAACAAGCAGAATCACGGGACGCTATCCTGTTGGGGTTCCGTGGAATCCGCGAGGTCGATTTGTAACAGTTTTTCTTCCCAGGCGGCCTTGGCGTTGCGCAACTTGGCGAGCGAGTCGTCGTCGGCTCCGCTTGTGTCGCGTAGTTCCATTAGGTCCCGGTAGCCTTGGGCGAGTTCGTTCGCCTTGGGGTAGTCGGCTTCGAGATTGCCCAGTTCCTTAAGAATCGCTTCGTCCGAGTAGAGTCGTGCGATTCCTTCCAGGGTCCTCAGGATAAAATCTTCGTGACGCCCTTCTTGACGGGCTGATTCCGCTTCTTCGAATTCCAATGGACGGATGCGATCCATCCAGGCTGCTTCGGCGCCAAAAAGTTCGTTGTCCTCGGCGAGGGCATCTTTTTTTCTTGTCAGTTCCAGCTGTTTCTGCATGAAGGGGCGGTAGGACTCGGTATCTAGGTCCGTCCCCATTTTGGTGCAAAAATTTTTCAGATTCTGTAAGTTCCCGTTGGTCGGGTTGTTCAGGAGGCATTCCTTGAGCACGGCGAGTTGGTCTTTGGGGGCTAGTCGCTTGAATCCTTCGCCCTTCATGTTGGCGTCCTTGATTTTTAACCAAAAAATGCGTAAAAGGATAGCGGCGATTGCGATTGTAAATAGGGAAGAAATTGACATCTTGTCCTACTATTTAGAATATTTAGGGCGCAAAAAACAAAAAATGAGCCAAAATCTCCCGGTGTCTGTTCAAAATGGCGTAAAACCGGTCACCCGAAATCGTCAAAGTGGCTGTTTTTCCTTTTTTTTTCAAAAAAGGCGTTTTAAATCGGGTTGAAAAAGGTGTATATTTAGGGGTGAATGTTTTTAACCCATCTTTAAGGTGTGGAGATATTATGAAGCTGTTTGGTAAAAAAGGTAAGAATGTTATCGGTGCTGTAATCGGTTGTGCATCGATGCTCTATGCGGTAGACGACATTCGCCAGTTGGATATTGTGATTCGCGATTTCCAGCCGAATCATCCGGACTTTGAAAACTTCTCGGAAGAAGCCGTTAAGCACGCTAACAACATTTATAACTATGTTGCCGGTTCGGCGGTGATGAACCTTTATGGTTACGATGCCACGTGGCTCGGCAAGACTGCTTATCATACGACCTGCGGTAACAAGGAATCCCAGACGGGTGCCTTGATCGCCCGCGACGGCCACCCGAAGACCTTGAACCCGATTTTGCCGCTTTATTTGCAGACCGCCTCTACGGATGAGACCCTGGAATACGGTGAATGTGAAACTTCGACTGTTGCAGGTATTACGCAGCGCGGTTATAAAAACGCTTTGAATACGGTGAGTGGCTTTGTCTGCCTGAACAACAAGACCTATTGGGCAAACCCGGTGTACTACACCCCTGGGATGGTCCAGACCTATATGCGCTTTGACGATCCCAATCCGGAAACGGGCGAACGCGACATGTATGATGGTGCCCATATCCAAAAGCTGAATGATCTTTGCGATAACCAGTTCTTCGACCAGTGGTACAACGATGTTCCTGACTGGAACTTGAGAACGAATACCACGATGGATATCCCGAAGGATCCGAACTCGAACTACTACATCTACGACTATAACTACAATAACGGTGGTTACTCGCCTCTCGATTCTATTGATCCGGTGACAAAGAAGTGGATTCAGCCCAAGGTCTGCAATCCGGATATTCAGGAACCGGATGCACAGGGTGTTAGAAAGTGTACTCAGTATGGCCCGCAGAGTCTTTCCATTTTCTGCCCGCCGTATGAATACCAGTACAACAAGACCCAGACAGACTTCCAGGGAGCCAATACCTACGCCCTTTGCACGTCTTGGCTGCAGAATGGCGGTCCTCGTGCTGTTTCGGGCCCGATGTCCGGAATTGTCTATGGCGATGGCGTCCGTTCTACCACGAATATCACTCCTTATGGTAGCGCCGCATGGAGCGCTGCGCAGGCTCACGGCGATCTCGGCTGGAAGCACCTGCGTAACTATGCATTCACGATGATGGGTTATGCCAAGTTCAAGTATCGTGCCGCAAACCAGATTCCGACTCCCGAAGTCTTTGAATTCGCTGGTGACGATGACATGTGGATCTATGTGGACGGTGTGCTCGCGGTGGATTTGGGTGGTACCCACTTGTCTGCTCCGGGTAGCGTGAACATCCAGACGCTTGCTTTGAATAACCATGGTTGCCATCCGGGTGAACCGCTGGCCGGTGACTCCAACTGCGAAGGCGCAACTGACGCTACGGGTTGGGCCGACAATACCTGGCACCATCTGCACTTCTTCTATGCAGACCGCCAGACCGATGGTTCCAACATCTATATTAGAACGTCCCTTTCTGAACTTGCTCCGTCCCGTTACGGTCAGCCGGCTGTCGGTAGCGTGGTGGTCACCGTTGATGAAAACGGTAACCAGAACGTGAGCATGCTCCTGAATACGACCCTGGATGACAATACGCTTGCTATGATGCAGTCCTCTGGACAGCCGGCTATCCTCGTCATGAGAGAAGTTGAAAATGCCGACGGCTCGAAGTCCAAGGTTGTCTATGGCTACTATATCACTACGGTGCAGCAGGGTCAGAACAAGGGGTCCTCCGGTGTGCAGTATGACTTCACGGGTGTCCTGATGGACCTGCAGGGTAATGTTGTTGAAACCGGTATCGTGGGTAACGACAAGATTGCGTTCAACTACCCGAAGACCGATGGCCTTACATCTGATGAAGATGCCGCTGCCCTGTATTCCGAAGTCTGGAGCCAGTTGATGGGTTGGGCCGAAAAGATGAGCTTCACTGTTATGTCTTCTTCTGGCAAGGGTGTGACTGGTCCTCCCAACACTTACGAAGACTGGGCAAACACCAAGCTCGTGGCTAACACCAAGGTGGCTTCGTTTACGCTTGACTCCCTCATTGAACGTCCGGACTTTACGGGTCAGTCCAGTGTCCTTACCCAGATTGCAGACAACAATTCCGGTGAGCTGCCGCTGAACTACACGGCCGACCTGTTGATCGCTTCTATTCCTGCCGGTAAGGGCCGCAACGGAAACCCGCTTGACTTGACCCCCGCAGAAAAGAAGGTTTACTCTGCTGCTGCACCGGAAGGTGGTTCTACTGGAAACCAGACGACCGCATTTGTCGGTGGCAATGATGCAGGCGCCTCTGGAATGTGCTACGGTGCTGGTGATGGCTCCAACGAAAGCTGCACCAGTATTGCTTACCCGGTTTCTGGTCCGTTCCGCTTGAACGTGCGCGTCTTTGACCACCTGGGTCATTTCGTGAGCCAGTACCAGCAGGTCGTGACCGAAGAAATGCTGCATAAGGCTCTGGGTACTGAAACGCATCCGAGCGGATGCACCAAGCCGCTCTATGGCGAAACCGGTGCCGCATGGATTACCGTCAAGATGTATCCGGTCTCGCAGAATGGCCGCCTGCTCGCAACGGGTCCTTACATCTACCAGGTGACCTTCGTTCAGGAAGAAACGACGCATTGCCTTGTGGTGGGTGCAACTCCGCAGGACAACACCGTGTTCTATAGCCGTTCGAGCGATACCTATCGCTTCGGTTACAAGCGCAGCAAGCACAAGTAATTTCTGGCAAATTTAAATCTGAAATCCCCGGCATGGCCGGGGATTTTTGCACTTATGTCCGTTCGTCATCCAGCTTCAGTACCCCCCGTCCGTCATGCAACAGTAATCCCATACGTCATCCAGCTTCAGTATCCCCGTTCGTCATCCTGCCCCAGTATGGGGCGGGATCCAGTGGCTGCATTCCTGCTTAAGGAATGAAAGATCTTCCCTTTACTTTTGTATACAGAAAAGGGCGGTTTTGTTTTGCTTTTTGGGGTGCGAAAGTCTATTTTTTTATTTGGAAATACGGCGGATTGTTTCACCGTTAAAATAAAAAGGATGGATTATGATCGATGTGAAGGGCAAATGGACCTTGATCACCGGCGGTTGCCGCGGGGTTGGCCGTCTCACCGCTATCGAAATGGCGAAACTCGGTGCGAACATCATTTTGCAGGGTCGCGACAAGGCCCATGCCGAACCGGTGATTGCCGAACTCAAGAAGTATGGTGTTGAAGTCCGCGCCGTGGGCTGCAACCTCGAGAACGAAGCTGAAATTGATGCAGCCCTCGCCGAAATCGACAGCTGGGGAGTGCAGGTGGACCTCGTGTTCAACAACGCGGGCCTTATGAGCCACTACTTCTCCGATTACCTCACCAATACGATGGACGATTTCCACCATGCCATGGCGGTGAACTTCTTTGCTCCCATCAAGATTGCCTACCATTTCTTGCCGGGGATGATTCAGCGTGGCTTTGGCCGTATGCAGCTCACTACGAGCGGCATCGCGAATGAGCCTGAACTTATGGGTTACGCCTGCGCGAAGGCCGCCCTCACCAAGTTCGTGAAGGATTTCGCCTGCAAGCTGAACGGCACCGACGTGATGATGAACGTGATGGATCCGGGTTGGCTCCGCACGGACCTTGGCGGTCCTAATGCTCCTAACGCTCCCGAATCCGTGATTCCGGGCTCTATGGTCTCTGTGCTTCTTGACGACAAGAAGAGCGGCCGCTGGTTCAGCGCCCAGGAATTTACTGGCATGTCCCTTGCCGATGCAGTCGAAAAGGGCAAGTCGGTAGAATAAAAATTTTTCTCTAAAAATATTCCTCTTAGACAAGGGAAGGCTCCGCCCTCCCTAACACCCTCCTTTCCCAAATGCTAATGGCTATTGCAAATCGCGCTGCAGAATCTCGCACTTTTCGCGCTTCCACTCTTCAAAAGTGTCATCGGCGATGTGCTGCTTGGCTTCGCGCATCAGGTGCAGGTAGAAGTGCAGATTGTGAATGCTTGCGAGTGTAAACCCGAGCGATTCACCGGCGTGGTGCAGGTGACGCAGGTAGGCGCGGCTGAAGTTGCGGCAGCAGTAGCAGTCGCAATTCGGGTCGACCGGCTTGTCGAATTCCTCTGCATGGCGGGCGGCCTTGTAACGCAGTACGCCTTCGCTGGTAAAGAGCATTCCGTTGCGGGCATTGCGGGTGGGCATCACGCAGTCGCACATGTCGACGCCGCGCTCGATGAGCTCGAGCAGGTTCCACGGCGTTCCTACGCCCATCACGTAGCGGGCGTGGTCTTGCGGCAGAATGTCGGTGCAGAAGTCGGCAATTTCGTACATGGTCTCGGTGGGTTCGCCGACTGAAAGGCCTCCCATGGCATAGCCGTCGGGGCCTAGTTCAGTAATGCGCTCGATAGCCTGCTTGCGCAGGTCCTTGTGCATGCCGCCCTGGATGATTCCGAAGAACTGCTGGTCGTAGCCGTGGATGGGCGGGTGTTCCTTGAGCCATTGCATGGCCTCGGCGGTCCACTTGAGGGTGAACTTGAGGCTATGCTCGGCTTCCTTGGCGGTACTCGGGAACGGGGTGCATTCGTCGAGCGCCATGATGATGTCCGCGCCGATTTCGCGCTGGGCGTTCATTACGCTTGCCGGGCTGAAAAAGTGCTTGGAACCGTCGAGAATGCTCCTGAATTCTACGCCTTCGGGCGTAATCTTGCGTAAATCCTTAAGGCTCCATACCTGGAATCCTCCGCTATCCGTCAGGACGGGGCCGTCCCAGCCCATGAACTTATGGATGCCGCCCGCCTTCGCGATGCGCGGGGTCGTGGGGCGCAGGTACAGGTGGTAGGTATTGGCGAGGATGATTTCCGCCTTGATATCCTTAAGTTGGGCGGGAGTGACCGCCTTGACGGTCGCTTCGGTGCCCACGGGCATAAAAATCGGCGTTGTCACGTCTCCGTGGTCGGTATGGACCACGCCAAGACGCGCTTTTGACTTTTTGGAGGTCTTTAAAAGCTCAAAACGGTTCATTAAGCCCAAATATAAAAAAACATATCGCAAAATCCAATTTTTGAATCTAATTACGAAATCCGAACTCTGAAATCCGAATTTTCCCCGTTGTCAATTTATCCATAGCAATATTGAAATTTAACTGGTTCTTACGCAAAAAAGGGGGTAGTTTTAACTTTGGATGGGTCTACATGTTGTAGATTCCAGCATGGAGTGATATATGGATTACAAAAAGGTGTGGAAAAGGGCCACTTGTCTTTTGGCGGGCTTGGCTGTGTTTGGCTTAGCCGACAATCCGGTTTCAACATATCATTATCTGGCGGACCCTTCTGCCGCATCTGACGGCGATACGTTCTACATCCTGACCGATGTCGACGACTACAGTCCTCAGAAAGATTTTAATTACGATATTGTGGGGCTTAACGCGTTCACTTCACAGGATATGAAGAACTGGACCGATCACGGCATGATTTTCAAGTCGAAACGCGAGTTTGGGAATTACCCCGACAATACCTGGGCATCCGGCATCGCCGTTCATAAGGGCAGAATCTACATCGTTTACCCTAATGGCGCTAGCGGCGTGGGCATGATTACTGCGACAAGCATCGATGGACCCTATACCGATCCTGTCAAGGAAACCCATGGCGTGAACTACATTGCGGCTTCCTTTGGATCTAGCGTGATTGGCAGCTGCGACCAGATTGCCCACTGCTTCGACCCGGGCATCTTCATCGAAGATGACGGTACGGGCTATGTGGTTTTCGGTGGTGGAGAAAATAATCAGCGCCCCTATGGAAACAACCTGGACATCATCAAGTTTACCGAAAATAACGGCAAGATTACGTTCGATAAGAATTCCCTGAAGCGCATCAATGCTCCGGGTTCCTTCGAAGCTCCCTATATCCATAAGAAGGGTAGCACGTATTATCTGAGCTTCAATACGCAGCCGCAGGTGATCGACTACAGCATGTCCAATAACATCATGGGCCCCTATACGTTTGTAGGAACGGTCATTCCGGCTATCTGGAAGGTGCCTGATGCCCATAACGCGGGCGGAAACAACCACCAGGGCTTTGCGGAATTCAAGGGCAAGTGGTATGCCGTGTATCACGACCGCCGCCTGGTCACTGCGGACGAACATCCGGGTTCCTGCACGCAGTCGGGCCAGTGCACCAATAGCCCGAACAAGGAAAACCACAGAAGCGTGTCCATCGACGAACTCACCTGGAACGGTGACAAGATGAATGAACTGACCTTCACGAGCGAAGGCCCCAAGCAGATCAAGAATTTCGACCCGTACAATACCTACAAGGCACTCACGAGTTCCAAGCAGCGTAACGTGCGCAGCCGTACCGACTGGACCAAGGGAAAGCCTGTGGTGCATGTGCTGACTCCGCTTGGCACGAAGGAATCCTGGATCCGCGTTTCTGGCGTGGACTTTGGTAACGGTGCCGAGAATCTCCGCGTGAAGGCTGCGAACGTGGGCGACGGCAACAAGATTGAAATCCGCAAGGGTTCCGTGAGCGGCACGCTCGCCGGTACCTGCAGCCTCGAAAAGACGGGTAACTGGAACTCCTATGTCGATAACGATTGCGAAATGAGTGGTCTTTCTGGTGTTGTCGATGAACTCTTCTTCGTGTTCAAGGGCTCTAAGGATTCCACCATGGGTATTATCGAATGGGAATTCCAGGGCACCAAGCGCGAACCTGAACCGCAGCAGCCGTTTGGCGGCAAGGCTTGGGCTATCCCGGGCAAAATCGAGATGGAAGACTTCGATGAGCCGGGCTATGGCGCAGGCAATGATTCTTATGCCGATAACGATTCCGATGATCACGGTGCCGAAAGTAATGGCGGCAAGAGCTACCGCGAAGGCACGGGTGTAGACATCTACAAGAAGGCAACGGGCTATGTGGTTGGCTATAACCAGACAGGGGAATGGCTGGAATACACTGTGGATGTGGCTGAAGCAGGCGATTACACCATGTATGCTGCCGTAGCCTCGGCCAATGCGACCTCAGGCTTCAAGCTTTCTATCGATGGTGACGACATTACCGAAGAAATCGCCGTGCCGCAGGCAAGTTCCGGCGAAGAAAACTACGATGACTACAACAAGGTCAAGGAAAACGTGACCCTCACGGCGGGCAAGCATATCCTCCGCTTCACCGTGACCGGTGATTGGATGGATATTGACTACATTAACTTCGTGAAGGGCAAGAATGCCGAAGATACCGACCCGATCGGAGGTCCGACTGCAATCGGGAACAAGGTTGCGTTCAAGGCGATGCACTATACGGCTTACCGTGTGTTCGACCTGCGTGGCTCTGTGATAGGGACCGTGAACTTGGATCATGCTAATGCAGCCGAAGCCCTCAATGCTGCAGGTTTTGGCAAGGGCGTCTATATGCTCAAGCAGGTGCAGGGCTCCAAGACGTTCATGGTGAATACAGCCAAGTAGAATTTAGTCATACACACCTCCAAAAGCCTTCTCGGTGCAAGCCGGGGAGGTTTTTTATATGTGCGACAATCTCTAGTAGCATAGTAATAGATAAACGAAAAAAGACTCAGTTTTCACTGAGTCTTTCTTCTGCGGTCGGACAGACTTGAACTGTCATGGGATCGCTCCCACTAGCACCTCAAGCTAGCGTGTCTACCAATTCCACCACGACCGCGAGGTCCTTAACGGAACGACCCAAATTTAGATTAATTCGTTCCGCTTGTAAAGGGGTAAGGGCGAATTTTTTTGAAAAAAATTCATTTTTTTTCGTCTAGACGCCTTCAACCAATTTGTCGAAAACTTGACCGCGGACTTTGTAGTTCTTGAACAGTCCAAAACTTGCGCAGGCGGGGCTCATAATGACTGTTCCGCCCTTGCCGATGGAGAGGCTATCGGCAAAAGCTTCTTCGAGGGTGGGGAACAAGGCCGTCTTGATGCCTGCCGCATCTACGCCTGCCTTTTTCAAGTCGGCGAGCATACGTTCGGCGGTGGCGCCGATGAGCGCGATACGCTTCAGGTTCGGGCGTTCCTTTACGAGAATGTTCGAAAGTTCGGTGAAGTCAGCGTTTTTCTCGGAGCCGCCGAGGATAAGCGCGAAGGGGCGCTTCATGCTGGCTGTCGCGGCGATCGTCGCGTCGGGGCGAGTGGCGTAGCTGTCATTGTAGAATTCGATGCCGTTCTTTTCACCTTTGAATTCCATGCGGAAGGGGAGCGTCTCGTAGCTTTTCAAAGCTTCGAAGGCGTCGGCCACCTTGATTCCAAGGGCTTTCACGGCGAGGGTCGCCGCCGCCATGTTTTCAAGCTGGTAGATGCCGCGCACCTTGCAGTCCGAAAGGTAAAGCTTCTCGCCGTCGATAGCGAGGGTGGCGCCGTCAATGACTGCGTCTCCGTCGCCCGCGCTCGGGCCGTCGACAAGGCTCACGGCGTATTTCGTCTTGGCGGGGCTTTCGCTTGCAATCTTTGCCGTCGGGGCAGCGTCCTTCAAATACACGCATGCGCCGTCACGTTTTTGCCAACGTACCAAATTCGCTTTCGCGTCGCGGTATTCCTCGACACTCTTGTGCCAGTCCAGATGCTCCGTTGAAACGCGCAGAACCACGCCTACATCCGGCGAAACCGACAGGGTCATCAGCTGGAAACTCGAAAGCTCCAGAATGCTCACTCGGTCTACCGTTTCCGTTTCGAGCAAGTCCAACGCCGGCACACCGAAGTTGCCGCCAATTTCGTTATTCACACCGCACTTCGTCAGAATGTGGCTGATCATGCTTACGGTAGAGCCTTTGCCGAGTGTTCCTGTGACGCCGACAGTCTTCTTTGATTTAGTTTGTTCTAAAAACAACTGGATTTGGCTAGTCATCAGGCCGCCGTTCATCTGGAACTTGAAAAGCTCGGGGCTCATCGGGTAGACGCCTGCCGAACGTACGACCGTTACGCAGTCCTTCAGACCATCCATGTAGTTGTCGCCGCTGCTTACCTTAACGTTTACGCCTGCGGGTACTTCCGGCAACTTCACCGGGTTCTTGTCCATCACGACGATGTCCTTGACTCCGTTACGAACAAGGTAATTGAACGTGCTCTGGCCTTCGACGCCAAAGCCCAGGACTCCAACCGGTGCGACTAATGTATTCTGCATATAAAACCTCAAAAAAGAAATTAAAAAAATCCGCCCTTTCACAAGGGCGGACTTCGTAATGCGGTCGGACAGACTTGAACTGTCATGGGATCGCTCCCACTAGCACCTCAAGCTAGCGTGTCTACCAATTCCACCACGACCGCAGGCTTGTCGGCTGTCATCGGGATTAACCCAGCGACTGCCGAACAAAAACCTTACTTGGCTTCAGCCGGAGCTTCAGCTGCCGGAGCGACATCGGCGGCAGGTGCAGCAGCGTTAGCGGGAGCTGCAAAGTCAGCCGGAAGAGCCGGAGCGGGAGCCTGCTGCTGGGCAGCGTTTTCGCGGGTAGCCTTCTGCATCGAGGATTCTTCCACAGCCTGGTCCTGCTTGGCAGTAATGAGGCCGAGGGCGAACACGACGATGAAGAAGATCACGGCCACGGCACGGGTCAACTTCTGGATGAAGGTCGCTGCACCTGCGGTAGAGAAAGCGGACTGCGAAGTCATGCCACCGAGGCCTGCGAGGCCGCCCATCTTGTCGTTCTGAACCAGGACGAGCAACATGAGGAACAAGCACAGGAACACGTGCAGGACGATACCAATCCAAAAGAGAGTTGTCATAGTCGTTTTTACCTTGAGTTTAAGTTTTAATTAGCGAGCTTCGGCAGCGTCGATGATTTCCTTGAAGGTGTTAGCCTTGAGGCCTGCACCACCAATGAGACCGCCGTCGATGTCCTTCTGGGCGAGGAGGCCAGCTGCGTTGGCACCCTTCATGGAGCCACCGTACTGGATGCGCATGCCTTCGGCAACGGCTTCGCCGTAGATTTCCTTAACAACGGAGCGAGCGTAGGCCTGGGTGTCCTGAGCCTGTTCGTCGGTAGCGGTAACGCCAGTACCGATTGCCCAAACCGGTTCGTAAGCGAGAACGCACTTGGCTGCGTCTTCAGCAGAAACGTCCTTGAAGGCGCCCTTGATCTGGAGGCCGAGGACTTCCTTGAGGATGCCGCCGTTGCGCTGGTCGAGAGTTTCGCCAATGCAGATGATCGGCTTCAGACCGGCTTCGAGGGTCTTCTTGACCTTGAGGTTCACGGTTTCTTCAGTTTCGTGGAAGTACTGGCGCTGTTCGGAGTGACCGATGATGATGTATTCGGCACCGATTTCCTTGACCATGTCCACAGAAACCTTACCAGTGTATGCGCCCTGGTCCTTCCAGTGGATGTCCTGGATGGCGAGCTTCACGTTGGTACCCTTGATGACGTCGGCAACCTTGGCGGCGGCGAGGTAAGTCGGGGCGATGACCACTTCGGTCTTCTTCACGTCCTTGACGGCTTCCACGATATCCTTAGCGAGCTGAATGGATTCGCTAACGGTCTTGTTCATCTTCCAGTTACCAGCAATGATATACTGACGCATAATTAACTCCTTGAGAGGTTTAAAATTTAACGCGCCTAAATTTAGTAAAATTCAACCGAAGGCGGTAGTCGGTCTTTCTTTTTTGCAAAAAAAGAAGATGCCCGCGCGATAGCGGGCATGACAACTCCATTATGTCATTCCGGGTTTTGACCCGGAATCCCTACTTAATTAGTAGTTGCTGGAATGCTTGGAGGTCGGAGCCGGAGAACCACCGTAGCGGTCGCCTTCGATCTTTTCCAGGATCCATTCGTTCTCGTAGCCCTTCAGGCGAGCCTGGTCAGGGTGCTTCCAGATAAGGCGGGTAATGAGCTTACCTTCGCGGGTGTAGTATTCCCAGATGCTCGTCTTGTCGTTGGTCTTTTCGTGGTCGGGAGGGCCCCACAGCAGGTTGACCATGTCGTTGGTCATGCCTTCTTCGATATAGCCCTGCTTGAACACGTCCTTCAGACGCTTGTCGATACCCATGCTTTCCTTCACGGCAAAGTATTCGCGTTCGTATTCCTTGCGACCTTCGCCACGTTCAATCAGGATGGGGGAGGAATAACGGCTGGCACATGCCCAGAACATCAGGGCGCTCACGCCAAGCACGCATAAATGAGACAGCTTCATAGTGACTCCTATAAATTAATGCCTACAAAATAAGAATTTATGGCGCAAATGGGGAAATTATTTTAAATTTTATCCCGAAATGTCTTTTTTTAAGAAATTATCGGCCTTTATTGTAGTTTTTTTTACTTGTAACGTCGCCACTTATGCCGACGGTTTTAATGAAATTGCCAATTATGGCTTCCGTTATGGCCCGAACCTTTCCTGGAGCCTGATGGGGAACACCCCGTTCGTGTGGGGCCAGTGGCTTCCGCAGGCGACGGGAATGTTGCACTATACCTGGCTTGAACCCCTTCAGGACCTGGCGTACGGGGAACGACTCGATGTCAATCCGACCTACCTGCGTATGGATGCTGCGCTGGAAGTATCCCCGTTTTATGGCGGTTACCTCGCTGGACTTGGTATCCGTCCGCTCAAGACGAATCCGCAGCTGGAACTGAATGCGGTTTACGAAAGCTACCTCTATTTCCAGTCCAATCTGGAAATGGTGACCGCCGAGGTGGAAGGCGAAGGCCGCATTGCCGAAAGTTGGAACGCCGACTACATTACGGATAATCTTTACGAGGATGACGGCGAAGTTAACTATATGCAGCTTATCGATCTTGCTGCAAGCCTCAGCTATTCCTTTCCGAGAGGCTCTATCCTGGGGGTGAAGTTCCACTATGTTCTATCGGACATCAGTACCGACTTCGAAGGCAAGAGCTACGACTACCGCAGGAATATTCCCGTGTTCAGCCGTGACTTTATCATCGTCCTGGACGGTTACGGACGAATTCCCCTGAATAATCATTTTGCGGTGCTGTTCGAATCAAACTTCTACAAGACCGGCCTTCTGCGCGAGAAAAATACGGTGCAGAAAGAATCCCTCAGCTACGGCAAGGCTATGATCGGCACGCATTTCTTCTGGGACGAAGGCCTGCAGAATATTATCTTGGAAGTGGGTGGCTGGAGCCGCACCGAAAAGCGGTTCTATAACGGATCACTCGCGCAGCAGTTCCTGGTTCAGCTTGAGTATCAGGGGTATTTTTCTTTCCCCTTTCACCGGAATTTTTCTAAAGAGATCCGGTAGCGGCTGTTTGGTCTTGCCTTCGACCTTGTTCTTCAACGGGTCGGATACCAGCGCCTGCATCGGGTAGGCGGAACGGATCCAGAGCTCGCCGCTATATTTTTCGCTTTCGAGCTTCACGAGGGTAGGGAGCATTTCTCCCGAGTAGTTTTTCCACTGACGGATGCTGAAAATTCGCTTCTCTTTGCGGGCGCCGTTCATGGTGACCCTGGAAGGCGTGGGCAGCGAGTCTGCGACCAGGCTCCACCACGCCATCGAAAATGCAGTCGACAGAATGTTCGGTTTTTGCACCGTAGAATCCTTGCACAGGAACTGCCCGTTCGCGAGGAGTTCCATGTCATCAAGCTTCAGGGGAGTTTCGCCGATGGTTTCCTTTAGATGGTGCGTTCCCAATTGGCGCTTGACCTTGATGTCGGGAAATTCCATATAGCGGTATTCGCCGGCGGTAATGAAGTTGAACTTGGGAACGTCGGGCTGGTTAACGAAGAATGTGTCCAGTGCGTCTGGATGGTGGCGCCATTCCACGTCGAGGCTGGCTCTTGACATCTTCTGGTTGATGAAGAACCCCTCGATGTTCACGACCATCGGGCTTTCAAGCAAAAAGTGCGGACAAGAAGACTGGGCGTGGCTTATAGCGGCTACTCCAGCAATCGCAATCATCGCACTTTTTACAATCTTGAGCATGGCCATAAGATAGCAAATAAATTAGACTCGAAAATCCGAATTAAGTTCGGTGTAATATATAAAAGGAAAACCCCGACCTATCCCAATGGCTAAAGGATTTGTCGGGGTTTATTGCTCTTCAGGAAGAAAATACTAGTCATCCTGGAGCCGTCAGGCGACGGGATCCAGTGATGAGTTCAAAGATCCTTTATGCTTCGTCGCTTACGGAGACTTCTTCGCCTTCGTCGGCTTCGATAGAATCGCCTTCGTTCAGCTTGAACAGTTCCACGTCCTTCATGCTTTCGCGGATCTTCTGCTCGATTTCGTTGCAGAGTTCCACGTTGTCCTTCAGGAACAGGCGGGTGTTTTCGCGCCCCTGACCGATGCGTTCGTTGTTATAGCTGAACCAGGAACCGCTCTTCTGGATAATGTCGAGTTCCGTGGCGAGGTCGAGGATAGAAGCTTCGCGGGAAATGCCACAACCGTAAAGGATGTCGAATTCACACTGGGTGAACGGGGCGGCCACCTTGTTCTTTACCACCTTAACGCGGGTGCGGTTACCGATAACTTCTTCACCGTCCTTGATCGCTGCGATACGGCGGATGTCGATACGCTGCGTGGCGTAGAACTTCAGGGCGTTACCGCCGGTAGTCGTTTCGGGGTTGCCGAACATCACGCCGATCTTCATACGCAGCTGGTTGATGAACAGCATACAGGTGTTGGACTTCGAGAGAATGCCGGTGAGCTTACGCAGGGCCTGGCTCATGAGGCGGGCCTGCAGACCGACGTGGTTGTCGCCCATTTCGCCGTTGATTTCTGCCTGCGGAACGAGGGCTGCCACGGAGTCGATGACGATGATGTCGATTGCACCGGAACGAACGAGGGTTTCGGCGATGTCAAGGGCCTGTTCACCGGTGTCCGGCTGGGAAACGAGCAGGGATTCGATATCGACGCCGAGCTTGCGGGCGTAAACGGCGTCAAAAGCGTGTTCCGCGTCGATGAAGGCTGCGACACCGCCAAGCTTCTGGGCTTCTGCAATGGCATGCAGGGTGAGGGTCGTCTTACCGGAAGATTCCGGTCCGTAAATTTCGATGATACGGCCGCGGGGGAAACCTCCCACGCCGAGGGCCATGTCGAGCTGGATGCAGCCGGTCGGGATGACGGGAATGTCTTCGACGGGCTGCTGGCCGAGTGCCATGATGGAACCTTTACCATAATTCTTTTCAATCTGGGCGATGGCGGCTTCTACTGCCTTTGCCTTGTCTGCGGAAAGGTTGCTGGTCGGGGTTGTTGTTTTCTTAGCCATATTGAACTCCATTTTGTTTTTTTCGTTTTTAAATATAACATTTAGTGTTCACTTGTGCAAGTGCTTTTTTGGTTATTTAGCAAAAAAAGTAACTTGCCCAATACACTATACACGCTTTTTTCGCGCACACAAGTGCGGTTTCCTGCGAAAATTTTACAAAAAGCCGTATTTTTTTTACCATTGGCCACTGCCATCCATACGGTGCCGACGGGTTTGCCGGGCTCTGCACCACCCGGACCTGCGATTCCCGAGGTGGCGATAGCCCACTGGCAACCGAATTTTTTGCGGGCACCTTCGGTCATGTTGAGCACCGTTTCGGCAGAAACGGCACCCTTTTCCTCGAGAACGGCATGCGGGACCCCGAGAAGGGCTTCCTTGATTTCGTTCTGGTAGGCGACAATGCCTCCGGCGAACACGGCGGAACTTCCTGCGATATCGACGATGTGGCTTGCCACGAGACCGCCCGTGAGCGATTCGGCAGTTGCCATCATCTGGCCGCGCTCCAGAAGAATCTGCTGGATCTGTCGAGCGATTTCCTGCGTCTTTTCGCGGATGGTGGCGAGGTCTTCGCTGCGCTCGATTTCGTCCAGTTCGGCCAATTCGATTATATTCGTTTCGTTTGCCATGTTCTTTCCTTTTACATTATCAAATATAGGTAAATTTAGTGTCATAAACTGACAATGGAGTCTGTCCGATAAAAAAAGTAGAAAAAATGAACTAGGAATAATGTCATTGCGAGCTGAGCGCGGCAATCTACAACCTTAAAAAGGTCCCTGAGCTTGTCGAAGGGACAACTTGGCTTTACAAACTATTTACTATATTCACGCTCGATGTTTTTCCGTTCGTTGATTATGGGCGTTGTCTTGGCGGTGCTGTTCACTGTACCGTCTTTTGCCGACGACAGTCTGGCGGAAAAATCTACAGAACAACCCGCAGAAGTTGAACCAGCTCCAGAAACGGTGGCGGCTACAGATTCCTCTGCGGTGGATTCAGTTTCTTCGACAGATATTCTGCAGAAGGGCAAGACTGGCATCGTTGCTATCGATACCCTTACGGTGAACGAATGGGACATTCCGACATCGCATAATTCCTTGCCTCTTACGATGCTGTTTGCCATTTTCCCCGGTGGTGGTCAGATCTATACGGAACACTATGTGCGCGGTGGCTTTATTGCGGGCATCGAACTTTTGCTCCTTTACGAAGTGACGGCGAACAAGAGCTATCAGGATCGCCGCGTGCGGGAACAGACGAAGCCGTTCCAGGATTCAGTCGGAATCTATACGCAGTGGTTGCTTAATTCTTCTACGCGCGACAGTCTCGAGTATTATCACGAAAAACGAGCCGAGTTCGTGGGCCGCGTCCGCGAGAAAAATGACAAGAAGATGGAACAGGAAGACCTCCGCAAGGCAGAAACCGCCTGGATGTACGGATTGTATCTGTATAGTTTCTTTGATGCGTTTGGAATCTGGTATAACAACAATTACCGTAGTGTTGAACTCAAGAGCATGAAAACCGCACTCCTCTGGTCGATCATCCCTGGCTTTGGGCAGATGTACAATCGCGAATTCGGCAAGATGGGGTTGTTGTATATGGCATTCATCGGTTCAGCCACCAGCATCTGGACATCGCAGAACATGGTGGAGTATTATCTAGACCGTAAGCATCTGGTCGAAAAGGAAAGTACATCGTCCGAGGAATACGAACGGGTCTGCGAACGCATCACCTATTACCGCAAGAACCGCAACCAGTACATTTGGGCGATTGCTTTAATTTATCTGTATTCCATTGGCGATGCGGCTGTCGATGCCCTGTTGAGCGATTTCGACAACCCGATGCACCTGGCCGTTCTTCCGCGTCTTGAAGGCGGCGTCCAGGCGCTGATGTCGTTTGATTTTTAACTGTCATTCCGGGCATGTCCCGGAATCGCCATTTCTGCTTAAATACTTTAGCCGATTTTCAGCGGAGCCATCTGGATTCCGTCGTGGATTTTTTCAAATGTCCCGCGGAAATGTCCTTCGGCGTCACGCTTGAATTCAAAGCGGGTTACCATTGCATAGCTGAAGGCGCCTTCCACGAATTGTTCGTCGGGTAGCCCGCAGGCGAAGTGCTGTAACGCGGCAATCACGCCCGCGTGTGTAATCCATAGGAACTCGCCGTTGTCGTCGAGCGTGTCCAGCAGCGACTGCACGCGGCGGTCGATATCGTAAAAGCATTCACCGTCTTTGAACTTGTATCCGCGCAGGTCCTTGGCCCAGGCGACCATCTCTTCTCGGGGAACTTCCGTGAGCTTCTGGCCTTCCCAGGTACCGAAGTTCATCTCGATGATTTCTTCGCGCTTTTCCATGGAAAGTCCCGTCGCCTTTTCTGCCTTTTCGGCGAGTCGCAGGCAACGGAGGAGTGGACTCGTGAACATCCGCGTGGGCTTGGCCCCGGCATCACGCAACGCCTTCAACGCCCCGTCACTTTCGTCTTCAAAAGTGGGGGATACGTCAAAGTCCAGTCTGCCATAGCAGACGTCGTTCGGGTTGTAGGGCTTGGTATGGCGAATTGTCCAAAGAATCATGTTTTTTTCTCAGGTACAGGTTTCTGGCGCGTCATCCTGGAGCGTGTCATCCTCGGAGCAGCGCGGAGGGGAGACGGGATCCATATGTTTTTAAATAAAAAAGCAACCTTGTGGGTTGCGAAAAAAAATCCTAGGCGACCTGAGCACATAAAAATTCGCAAGTCCGTTGCTGCTTTCGCCCTGGCGATTTGCCCGCAAATAGTCATTGCGCAGGGCCTAGGACCCTCAAATTTAGCAAAAACCGATGATTTTTGTCAATGTTTTGGGACATTTATGGCGAAAATGGGTGATTTATTGACATTTTATCAAGGAAAATACGATAAGTAGTTAAAAAATAGTAACATATGTAAACTTTTTTGTATATATTAAGGATGTGATGCCGGACACATCCTGGTATTGCAGGGGTAGATGTATTTGCTTGTTGTTCCAATTTGGAATATGCCAAGTCGGAAAAACAGGAGGTTTGTATGAAGCTGAATGTGAAAAATATATGGTTAGCTTTTGTGGGGCTTTGTGCCGCCTGTTGTTTATGGGCGGCAGAGTCAACCTATTCAATAGATGTTTATCCTCTAACGTTTGGTACCCAGGACACGACTGCGCAGCTTAAGCTGTGGAATCGTTTGATGAAGTATAAGCTGTTCGCGGAAGGAATTGCTGACGCTGATGGTATCGAAGGCGTTACCTTTGCAGGGCAAAATATTCATATTACCGATGAAATGGGCTATGTCGGGAGTGCTACGGGCGATTTCCGTTTACAGGGAAACTTGAACCATTCTGTCGGCGGTCCGGTCTTGTTTGCCGGAAAGTTTGTCAACGGAGATGGTACTGATTCTATTCTTACTGGGCCTACCCGTTTTCTGCAGAAGTTTGAACCGACGTTCAATAGTAGGGGCAGTAACTATTTTGCTGGTTTTTATTGTTTCGATGCTGGGTATAACGACGAATATACGAATCCTGGAATTGAAGCGGGAAAGGCGAAAGTTCCGAATACGGCAGTTCTTAGCGCGGCAGCATGTGCCGATACGTCGGTTGTTCCTGCGGTCGATACGGACGTGATTATCCCGGAGCTCAAGGATGGTGTTGATGCATATACCTGGAACACGGGTATTGCTGGTAATGGAACGATTGAATATATTCATGTGCCTCCTCCGACAGATGATACTGATTCCAGTAGCTATAGCTATTTTGTAGAATCCATCTCGTTCAGCAACAATTCGAAGCTTTACGTCGTCATGCCTCCCGAGGGGCGCTTGACGAAGGTTTTCGTTAAGACCTCGATTTATGGCTTGGGAAGTACAGACAATAATGACATCGTGGTGGTTTCCGGTGCCGCTGGAACTTGGGACGGGACAAAATGGACTGGAATTGGTGAACCGCTGGAAAATAAGGACTATGCGGGAAACCTCCTCTTTTTCGTCAATGAAGATCTTAGTCTGGGGGCCGGTCAGAAAACAATGCAGGGTACCTACATTTCGACCGGGGTAATCAAGTTCGCGCAGCACACCAAGTTCGCGGGGCAGCTTCTTGCAAAAGCCATCAGGATTGATGCGGATTTTGAAGCCGGAGACTTCAAGTATGTTCCGTTCAATCCGCCCGTACTTGATCCTACGGCGCTTGCGTCTGGTGTCTTTTTGGAAAACGATAAGGACGTAAAGGTCCCGGTTCACCTGAACAAGATTACGGAAACGGGAGTGTCCTTTAAGTATTGCTTTGATCTTGATGGAGTGACTTCCTCTGATAAGGGTATCATGGAAGAGGATTTCAATGAGATTCAGGGAGATTACCCGCGTAAGGGCATGCTGCCTGCTTTCTGTGGGATTGACACGGCGGAGGTTGTCATCAATCGTAATGACACCATTCCTGCTTCGGGTTATGAAGTGTACTTGAATGTAAAAGACGATAACGTCGAAGAAATCGGAAACGAACAACTCCGTATGCAGATTTTCGATCTCACCGGAGCTGTGCTCCCTGGCAACAAGCGTACGGGCTATTTTACGTTGACCCTAGTTGATGCCGCTGTTATTGACTTTGTTGATAACAAGGGTGACTATAGTGTCAAGGAAAATTCTCCTACGGAAACCGAAGTGGTTAGAATTCAAATCCGGGGAAGTGATGCTTCCAAGATGGTCCTTTCGATGGTGGATAATGGAAGTGAAAAGGTCCCGCTTGAAGATCTGTTCAACTACGAATTGGTCAAGGAGGGCGCTACCTACTATGCCGTTATTACCGTAAAGGATAGCGCCAAGCTGGACTATGAACAGATTGACTCTGTGTACAAGGTGACTCTTGTGCTGAAAGATAAGAATGGTGTCGAAGGCTCTCATACTGTAGAGGCTCCGTTGAATATTCATATTATTGACGTCAACGAGTTGCCGATAGCTATACACCCGACTCCGGATCCGACGGTCAACGAAAACATGCCTTCGGGAACAGTTGTCGATACGCTTGAATTCGACGATATCGACAAGGCGTCCAAGTTCAGAGACAACGTGTTTATTGCCGTCGGTGGCGATACTGATTTCTTCAGTATCGATTCCAATGGTGTCATCAAGACCAATAAGGTTTTCGATTACGAGATGAAGGTGTATGACAATCGCGATACGACCTATCAGCTGATTGTTTCCGTGAGGGACCGCAGCGACACCATGCTCTTTGTACTCGATACGGTCGTGATTCATATCAAGAATGTGAACGAAACCCCGTACATTCTGACCGACACCACGAGCGTTCCTGAAAATTCGAAGCCGGGAACGGTTGTTGACACGTTGAAGGCCGTCGATGCTGACTTTGACGATCTTGACACGCTGCTGAAATTTACTTTGGTCGAAGATCCGAGCGGCTGCTTCGATGTCTCTGCGAAGGGCGTCATTACGGTCAAGGAATGTAAGGACCTCGATTATGAAAAGAATAAGCAGGTCTCCATCGTGGTCAAGGTGGAAGATACGCATGGCGGCTCTAGCACCAAGACAATCAAGGTGAATGTCCTGGATATTCCTTCGCCGTCGCTTGAAATCACCGAGGCGAGCAACAAGGATTCTACCTGGATTAAGCCGAAGAACCCGATTTATACGAATGAATCGGACATGAATGTCTGCTGGGAAGTGAACCGTGCGGACCAGGATTGTGCCGATACGATTCTGAAGCCCGGCAAGAATGTCATCCGCAAGGAAGTCTGCAATATCGAGGGCTTCGAAGGCTGCGCCGTAGACTCGCTTATCGTGTACTACAGCAATGCGGCTCCGGTCGTAATCGTGTCTGCAAATCCAGATGACCAAAAGGCCGCCAATATCTACACGATTGTGGAAAAGACGGATTCTGCCGATGCAAATATCTACGTGAATAAAACGCAGAACGATATTCTGGTAACGGTGAAGGATTCCGCAAGCCATAAGGACACTTCGTTTACGGTCAAGCTGAATCTGGAAACATTGTCTGTGCCCAGTAAGACTTACGAAACCTTGGCCTCCGTGGCGAAGGAGTCCGTGGCCCTCGACGAATATGCGAAGGACAAAAAGTCGACGCCTGTGAACGGGACCGAAATCAAGGTGTCGTATCCGACAAAGGTTGCCGGTGTCAATGTGACCGTGAGCTACACGACCGACAATGACGGCGAAATCGTCAAGCAGAAGGTCGTGAACGACAAGGGCAAGGAAGAATCGATCGAAGTCATCACTGTTTCCTACGAAACGGAAATCAACGGAAAGACTGTGACGATTTCCTATCTGGCAGACGCTGCGACCGGTGCCAAGCTGGTTAAGGATGCCTCGGGTAGGCTGATGACGGAATCTGCTGCCGAAAGTGAAAAGGTGCAGGCCGGGTCGTTCTCCGTGACCTACGAATACAAGGACTCTGCGGGCAATACCGTGGTGGTGACCTACTTCGTAGACGAAAAGGGCTCTCTGGTGAAGAACTCCGAAGGGAATACCGGCTATGAGGTTTCCTACACCTACGAAAACCAGTATGGCAATTCTGCAACCCAGTCCGTGTTTATCGTGCTCGACCAGACGGGACCCAAG
This sequence comes from Fibrobacterales bacterium Fibro_02, assembly GCA_001603905.1. Taxonomy (GTDB): domain Bacteria; phylum Fibrobacterota; class Fibrobacteria; order Fibrobacterales; family Fibrobacteraceae; genus Fibrobacter. The sequence goes on along the minus strand of LVAE01000003.1, from coordinate 45,148 downwards.
GTCGAAATTATTTCGCCGGTCAAGGGTCAGGTCATTCGCTCCAACTTCGTGAAGGTGACTTGGACGGTTGATGGCTTGGAACAGGACTCCCTGACGCTCCAGGGCCTTGAAAAGGGTAAGAATGTGATCAAGCGTATCTACCGCGACAAGGCGGGTAACGAAGCCATTGACTCGGTAATCGTCATTATGAAGGATAGCAAGGATGTCGATATTTCTGTCGAACAGCCGGTGACTGAAATTTCGAAGGAAAAGGTGGAAAAGTACTATGCAGAAAATCCGCCTAAGGAAGGCCAGACCTTTGCTGTCAGCATCAGAAACCCGGGCACGGGCGAAGAAGTGGAAACCTTGATTGGCGGAGACTTCAAGACGACTGCAGGAAGCGGCAAGGAACCGTATCCGGGTGAAACGACCCATTTGGGCCCGACCCTTGCTCTGGATGTGAAACTCCCCGTGGTGAGCGGTGTGGGTGGCCTAGCGACACTTGATGACCTGTTGAGTTCCGACGGACTGATTCCGATGGAAGGCGTGGATGCCGATGGCGGTACCAAGATGACCGTAGCGGAATATGTCCAGGAATACTGCGAAGACGACGTGAAGGCAGACGACTTGAGCCGTGTAAATCTGTACAATACCAAGCTGAATGTCAAGATCTGGGTGTACACGTCTCTCGGAAATTATGTGGACTACTTCAGCTTCGGCCAGGATATGAACGATCCTGACTATACGAACGAGGCTGGCATGCTCCAGATGTTCTTTGAACTGAAACCGGACAAGGACGGCTACGTTCGCGCCGAAAATGGCAAGATGATGGGAACGGGCGCCTACCTGTACAAGGTGGAAGCCACGATCAAGTCGCATCTCCGTTGCACCTTGCCGTCCAAGGAGTTCGATTCCAAGACGAAGACCTTCGGTGCCAACGCCAAGAAGAAGGGCGACACCATCCGTTCTTCCGAAGACCTGCTGAAGCCTTTCGGCTACAAGCGCCCCTCCGGCAAGTAGTATCGTATTCTGCTCAACATTATTATATATAAAGGCCATCCTGCGGGATGACCTTTTGTGTTGAGAAATGTTTACAAACGAAGACGCGCAAAAGGGCGCTTTTTAGTGCTTTTTCTCACGAAAATATGTCGTTTTCTACAAAATCTGGATAATTAGTCCATGAAAAGAAAGTTTTGTAAACTTATTGTGAAAAAAGTCTATTGTAATTAAAATAAAAGTTTTCTATCTTTTACACAAGAAAACTATAAGGGTGTATTGTATACCCTTGAGATTAGGAGTTTATTATGTGGTTTGGAAAGAACATAATGACAAAACTCGGCCTCGTACTGGCCATGGCAGTCCCTGCTCTTGCTGCGGAGGCGAACCCTCTGTATTATGAGGGAAATTCGACTGCGCAGAACAATGCCTATTGGGATACCTTGATGACTTTTAAATTCTGGGGGACCCATGGATTTAAAATGTATAGAGGTGAAGCCCCGGATACCTTGGGTAATATAGGTACCGCTGATGGAAACATCATTTTTTCTGCTGACAGAAATGATGTTGGCGGAAAGATTCTTGCTGGTGGAGATTTTGAAATTACTCAGGGTGAGTCTAAATTAAGTGGACCTGTAAGGGCTACTGGAAATTTCACATCGGGATCAAACGGATCTCCTTCGTATAAAGGATATTATTGTATTGGCGGTTCGGCTTCGGGCGAAGGTGTGACTAAGGGTATTGTCAATGCTCATTCTGGTGACCCAACTTCTCCGGAAATCTATTTGCGTACGGGCGAAGATGCTTTGACGGGTGAATGTGCTGTTGAAAAAATATCTCCTATTCCGACGTATTTGAGTGTCCCGTTGATTAATGATGCTGGTAAGACTTATAAATCTGCTTTAGATATTAGTGGCTCTAGTTCTGCTCCTATATACTATATAGATGTCCCTCCTGTTGGTGAAGATGGGGTTCAACTTTGGGATTTATATATCGAAAGCATTTCTATTCATAATGGGGGAGAACTTCGTGTTCGATTGCCCTATGAAGGAGGAAATCGACTTGTTCGTATATTCTTAAATCATAATATTACGTTTGATGCTGGTGCGAAGCTAAGAGTCGAATATGTTAATAAGACGGCTGAATATAATTATTCAAATAATAGCTGGACAAAGATTGATGAAACCTCTAAAATCCTTGATAATGATGAATACATCGGCAATTTGTTGATTTATATGAAGGACGCTGTTAACTGGACTACCTTCCAAGGTGGTGACCGTTTGCAGGGCTCCTTTATTAGCCAAGGGAAAATAACTGTAGGGTCCAATTTGCATTTGGCTGGTCAGTTGATTGCTGATGAGTTGGAAATTGTTGCTGAATTTGACGGTAAGGCTTTCCGCTATGTTCCTTTTGATCCTCCTATTTTGAGACTGAAACCTGTTGCTGGAGATGAAAGTGTTCACCTTGTTGAAGGACATGATGAAGATTATGTGAAAATAGTGTTGGATAAAAATGCGACAACTCCAATTACGTTTAAGTATTGTTTTGAAATTGTTGGTGCTGAAGATAAGCTGAAAGCTGATGGTAATTTTGATGCTAGCACCGCAGATTTTGCTGAAACTTTGCCCCTTTATAATCCTAGTACAGGTACATGTGGTGCTGATGCTAGATCCGCAGGCTTTAGTGTAGGCTCAAAGGAATTGAATAAACCGATTGTATTAAAGGTCAAAAATGATTCTTATATTGAAAATGTTGAAAGTTTCAAAATATGGATTGTTGATCTTGATGGCGCTAAGTTGGAATCAGGTTCTCAAAAGGGTTCCATCGAACTCTTTATTGATGATAACGATGGCAAGCCTTTCGGTGAAAACATTACTGTCGCCGGAACGGAAGACATTCCCTATGTTTTCAATGCGTTTAATGTCACCAATTCTGACGGTGATGTGTTAAAGAATTATTCTGTAGTTATTGCAGCTTTCCCGAGTAAGGGTACACTTTCCTATGTAAATACCGATGGTGATACCGTTGCTGTTGCAAAGGATCAAAAAATTACTTCTACCGATATTGATGCAGGCAAGTTTGTCTATAAGTTTGTTGAGGATGACTATACCGTAGATACTCAAGCCGATTACCATCGCTATGATTTTGAATTCAGAGTCGTTGATGCTTTGGGAAATGAGTCTGATGACGCCTATAAGGCTTCGGTGACGGTCGATCCGGTGAATGACAAGCCGAAGGCTGAAAGTGCTGAATTCACGATTCCTGAAAATAGCGAAACGACTACTGCTGTGACTGCCTATGCCGAAGGTGACGTTAAGGCCTCTGACGTGGATGGAGATGAACTGACCTTCTCGTTCGATCTTACCGCTGATACTCGTACTGCTGCATACTATAAGCATGTCGCTGAATTGTACGATATTGATCCGGCTACGGGAAAAATCTTTGTCAAGAAGGGCGCAAAGCTCGACTATGAATCGACGGATAGTCTGCTTTACGTTAAGGTCAAGGTTGCCGACAATGGTCAGACGACCGCTGATCCTGATGACGCCATGGATACGACGGTTGTCGTTACCATTCGCATGATTGATGTGAACGAAACTCCTTATGTTTCGGAAGTTGAAAATTTGAACAAGGATTACAAGGGTACCGCGGAAGAGTTTACTTTGTATCCGAAGGAAAAACTGGATGAAGGCGATTCTATCGGTGTTGTCTCGGCTGTTGATCCCGATGTGGCTCATCCTGAAATGTATGGCCACAAGGAATACTCTATTGTCGATCCCAATGATGAAATTCCGTTCGTGATGAGCAACGATACGATCCGCGTGAAGGATCCTGAAAAGCTGGACTTTGAAGCGGGTGAGGAAGTCAAGTTTGTCTTCGATGTGAAGGTGACGAACTGCGAATGGGATGTGGTAAACAACAAGGCCACGGACAAGTGCCTTGATACGACGCAGACTGTGACAGTTATTCTCCAGGATGTTCCTGAAGATCCGGTACTCAAGTGCAAGGATGAAACTGATCCGAAGTGCAATGGACCGTATGATGTTATTGAACATTCCAAAAAGGATTCCGTCATTTACGAATTTGTGGTGTCCGACCCGGATAAGAATCAGGTCTCGACCCTTACGCCTTCGATTTCTTATAACGAAACTCCTAGTGACAATTCCAAGAACCTGTTTGGTGTAAAGGTTGTTCAAAATTCGACGGATGAAAACGAATGGCTGTTGCAGGTTCTTGTGGCTGCAGACATCGATTACGAATCAAATGACTTGACTTACAATGTGAAGCTCACCGTTACGGATGACGACGGCCTCTCCGCTTCCATTGATCGAATCATCAATATTGTTGACGTGAACGAAAAGTCTATTATTAAAGAAATCGTTGATCTGAACAAGGATTACGAAGGTGCTCCAGAGGACTTTGTTCTGCATCCGAAGGAAATGCTTGAAAAGGGAGACTCCATTGGTGTGGTCGTTGCTTATGATCCCGACAAACTTCATCTTGATTGGTTCGGTCACAAGGAATTCTCCATTGACGATCCGAATGATGAAATTCCGTTCGAAATGAGTAACGACACCATCCGCGTGAAGAATCCTGAAAAGCTGAACTTTGAAGACGCAGAAGAAGTCAAGTTTGTCTTTGATGTGAAGGTGACGAACTGTGAATTGGATCTTGTGAACAATGTCTACTATACCTTCGAAACCAATCCGGAAAAGTGCCTTGTAACTACTGCTCCTGTAACCGTGATTGTTCAGAATGTTCCCGAGGGTCCGGTTATCAAGTGTAAGGATAATTCCGATCCGCTTTGTAAGGGTCCGTATTATGCTATTGAACATTCCAAAAAGGATTCCGTCATTTACGAATTTGTCGTGTCTGACCCGGATAAGGATCAGGTATCTACCCTTTCGCCTTCGATTTCTTATAACGTAACTCCTAGTAACAATTCTAAGAATCTGTTTGATGTAAAGGTTGTTCAGAATCCGACGGATGAAACCGAATGGCTGCTGCAGATTCTCGTTGCTGCAGACATCGATTACGAATCAAATGACTTGACCTACAATGTGAAGCTTACCGTTACGGATGACGACGGCCTCTCCGCTTCCATTGATCGTATCATCAACGTCGTTGACGTGAACGAAAAGCCTACACTTGCTGGCAAGGATACAACCATTGTCATCAAGGAAAATCTTGCTAACGGCAAGGTGGCTGGCGAAATTCCTGCAACGGATCCTGACTTCCTGAATCCGGATGCCTTCGCTCATCTTGAATATGAAATTGTCAAGATTGAAGGCGAAAAGGTTCCTCCGTTCAAGATGGAATCGAACAAGATTGTGGTCACGGACGCAAGTGTTCTTGACTATGAAGTGTTGAAACCGGATACGACGTTCACATTCAATGTCAAGGTTATCAACTGTCCTATCGATACGGCAACGCAGACCTACCCGAGAACGGATAAGTGCTTGACCGACTTCTCCAAGGTGACTATCGCTGTGACGGATGATGACGAAGGTACGAAGATCATTCCTGATTGCGATGGCCCCGATTGTAAGGATATTTGCGTTGGTCCGAGCTGCAAGGACGAAATGGATTCTATCTGTGTCGAGAACTGCGATACTCCGCGCGATCCGGTCAAGGTCTTGACCGTGGCTGTCAACGAAAATTCTCCGAGCGGCTACAAGGTGCTCAACTACGTAGTCGTGGACCAGGACGTTGGAACGGGACACAAGAAACTTGAAGCATCGTTCGAGAATACGAATAATTCCGGTGCCAAGAACCTGTTCGATATCGGAATGGTTGAGGATAATGGCCAGTGGCGAGTCGTTCTCTCGGTCACTGATAGCTCGAAGCTTGACTACGAAACGATCAAGTTGAGCCATGCGGTAACGATTTATGTGAAGGACCCTGAAGACCCGGATGGAATGGGCGATTCTCTCCGTCGTATTATCAATATTGTCGACGTGAACGAAAAGCCTGTGCTTGCGGGCAAGGATACGGTCATTGTCATCAAGGAAAATCTTGGAAATGGCAAGGTGGCCGGCGAAATTCCTGCAACGGATCCTGATGTCCTGAATCCTGAGGCATTCGCTCATCTTGAATATGAAATTGTTAAAATTGATGGTGAAAAGGATCCTCCGTTCGAGATGAAATCGAACAAGATCGTTGTCAAGGACGAAAGTGTTCTTGACTATGAAGTGCTGAAGCCGGATACGACATTCACTTTCAACGTCAAGGTTATCAACTGTCCTATCGATACGGCTACGCAGACCTATCCGAGAACGGATAAGTGCTTGACCGATATCTCCAAGGTGACGATCGCCGTGACGGATGATGACGAAGGCACGAAGATCATTCCTGATTGCGATGGCCCCGAATGCAAGGATATTTGCGTCGGCCCGAGCTGCAAGGACGAAATGGATTCTATCTGTGTCGAGAACTGCGATACTCCGCGCGATCCGGCTAAGGTCCTGACCGTTGAAATTAATGAACATTCTCCGAGCGGCTACAAGGTGCTTAACTACGTAGTCGTGGACCAGGACGTTGGAACGGGACACAAGAAGCTTGAAGCATCGTTCGTGAATACGAATAATTCCGGTGCCAAGAACCTGTTCGATATCGGAATGGTTGAGGATAATGGCCAGTGGAGAGTCGTTCTCTCGGTCATTGATGGCGCCAAACTTGACTACGAAACGATTAAGTTGAGTCATGCGGTGACCATCTATGTGGTTGACCCCGAAGATCCGGAAGGAATGGGCGATTCTCTCCGTCGTGTGATCAATATCAGGGATATCAACGAAGCTCCGGTTATTGCTGATGTGAAGAACTTGAACGACGATTATAAGGGTACGGTAGAAAAGTTCACCATGTATCCGAAAGAAAATCTCGGGGAAAATGCCCCTGTGGGTCTTGTCGTTGCAAATGACCCGGATGTGAAGCATATCCCGGAATTCGGCGTTAAGGAATACTCCATTGTCGAAGACCCGACCAACCCTGTTCCGTTCGCGATGAAGGATTCCTTGATCGTTGTCAAGGATCCGTCCGCGATGAACTATGAATCGGGCAAGACCGAGTATACGTTCAAAGTCAAGGTTGAAAACTGCGAATGGGTAAATAAGAACGGCTCTTATGTCAAGACGGACAAGTGCGTTGAACCTGTCTTGCAGAAAGTGACTGTCAAGATTCAGGATGTCAATGAAAAGCCGGAAATCGTTATTGACGATCCTAAGGATCCTGATGGTAAGGATGATTCTGATCCGTTCTGTGTTGAAAACTGCACGACTGAAGATCGTGGCAATAAGGATGGCAAGATCCTTACGGTTGGTATCAAAGAAATGGTCGAGAAGGGTACGACTGTGTTCGAATACTATGTCGAAGACGTCGATGCTGGTGACTTGGATGGCCTTACGGTCTCTTGGAAGGATGTTGCCACCTCGATTCCGTCTGTAAGCAAGAAGGGCTCCGACCTCTTTGAAATCAGCTATGACAAGACGACTCACAAGATCACGGTAAAGACGAAGGCCGAACTGGACTACGAAACGCTCAGAAACGCAACGTCTAAGAACGATCCTGATCCGGAATACACGATGGCTATTTTCGCGAAGGATAAGGGAGGCTTGGTTGATACCCTGTATCGCGTGATTCGCGTGCTCGACGTGAACGAAGCTCCTTCGTTTGAAGTGGAACCGTGTGTTATCGCCGAAGGTAACGAAATTGGCGATTCTCTTGGGCATGTCGAACGTCCGAGCGATCCTGACCAGTTCTCCAAGAATCCGGAATTCTATACCAACTACTTCAAGTTGACTGGCGGTGATACCGATTTGTTTGACCTGAAGAGAGATCCCAACGACCCGATGAAAATCGTGCTTGTTGCGAAGGTGGAATTCGATTGTGAAAGCGGTAAGTATGTTTGCGATAAGAATGGAGCCTACTCGGTTGAACTGGCTTACGGTGATACGACCCTGAATACGGTGCATTCCGACCTGAAGGTGCCTGTCACTATTCGCGACATCAATGAAAAGCCGACCGTCTTGACGGATACCGTTAAGGTCAAGGAAAATGCTCTGAAGGGTACCGTTGTCGATACCGTCAAGTGGAAAGACGTGGATAAGTTCGATTCCGAAATGCGGTTCAAGATTGCCGAAGATCCTACCGACTGCTTCGATATCGGTTCCAAGTCTGGCATCATTACGGTGAAGAAGGACAAGTGCTCCGCTCTCGACTACGAAAAGACAACGATTATCCCGATCAAGGTCGCCGTAACGGATTCCTTGGGCAAGGGTATTACCGTCACGAAGCCGATTACGGTGAAGGTGCTCGATGTAAACGAAGCTCCGTCGATCGTGAAGGAAACGTTCGTTGTGGATGAAGACGCGAAGAAGGGTTCTGTGGTGGATACGGTCAAGGCTACCGATCCTGACAAGGATCCCAAGTACAACAAGCTCATCTACAAGGTTATCGGTGGCGATACGGCAACGTTCAAGATCGATTCCATTACGGGTATTGTGACCCTGAAGGATACCTTGGACTACGAAACCAAGAATAAGTACGAAATTGTGGTTCGCGTGTTCGATGGCGAATTTGCCGATACGGCAACCGTGCCTATCTACGTGAACAACAAGGATGAAAAGACGGAAGTCAAGATCACCTTGTACGATGATTCGACGAAGGTTTGGCATGATCCGGATACGGTGTACACGAATAGCCCGGGCCGCGAACTCTGCTGGGTGCAGGGCCGTTCCGACCGTGACCTGAAGGATACCTGTATGAATGTCCACATCAAGAAGGATACGGTTATCGTGATCCGCTACAAGGACCCGACGACAGATTCCTATGGTGTTGACTCCTTGGTTATCTTCTTCAGCAATGCAGCTCCGGTCGTGACCATTGAGGGTGACCAGGATGCCAACTTGGCAAGCAACTTCTATACGATTATCGAAAACACGGATAAGGCCGATACCAACCTGTACGTGAACGAACGTAAGAAGGATGTCCGCGTGACGGTGAAGGATCCTGCGAGCAAGACGGATACGTCTTTCGTGGTGAACCTGAAGCTGGAAACGGTGAATGTCCCGCAGAAGACTCTTGACAAGGTCAATAAGATTGTCAAGGAAAACAGCTTTATCTTGAACGAAAACCCGAAGGGTGGTGTGACCCGTACTCCGGTGAACGGCAACGAAGTCAAGGTCTCCTATAAGGAAGTTCTTGGCAAGGATACCGTGACGGTCTCTTACATGACCGATGCCAATGGCGATCCGGTGATGGTTCCTGTTGTCAATGACAAGGGTAAGATTGATTCTATCGAAGTGATGACGGTCTCTTACAATACCGTGATTGACGGCAAGACGGTGACGGTCTCGTTCGTAGTGAATTCTGTGACGGGTGAAGTGCTGGTGAAGGATTCCAATGGAACGCTCATGGAAAGTGGCGCCTCCAAGGTCGCTTCCAGCTCGTCCTCGAAGGGCAATACCTCTTCGAGCTCCAGCAGCAGCTCCGGCAGTACTTCCTACGTGACCGAAGGCATGTTCCAGATTACTTACAGCCAGAAGGACGCTCTTGGCAATTCTACGACCGTGACTTACTCTGTCAACGAAAAGGGTAAGCTGGTGCAGAATTCCGATGGCGATTCGGGTTACGCCGTGTCCTATACTTACACGAACAAGTATGGCAATGCTGCAACGCAGTCCCTGTATATCGTGCTTGACCAGAAGGGTCCGACGGTTGAAATCCTGAAGCCGGTCAAGGGCCAGGTGATTCGTTCCAACTACGTGGAAGTGGTCTGGACGGTTAACGGTGTCACGCAGGATACCTTGACTGTACAGGGACTTGATAAGGGTCCGAACTACATCAAGCGCTTCTACCGCGACAAGGCGGGTAACGAGGCCGCGGATACGGTGCTTGTGATTATGAAGGACAGCAAGGATGTGGATATTGCCGTCGTGAAGCCGGTGACCGAAATGAATCCGGAAGAAGTGAAGGAATACTACGAAGAAAATCCGCCTGAAGAAGGCGAAACCTTCGCGGTCAGTATCCTGAACCCGACGAGCGGCAAGGAAGTCGAAACCCTGAAGGGCGGTACCTTCGATACCAAGAAGGGTAGCGGCGAGGAACTCTATCCGGGTAAGGACAAGAAGCATCTCGGTCCGACTCTTGCTCTTGACGTGAAGCTCCCGACCATTAAGGACGGTGAAGGCAACACGGGCCTGGGCGGTCTTGCGACCCTCGACGACCTTATTCTCCCGAACGGCAAGATCTCGAATATCGGTATCGGTATCGATACGTCGAAGTTGAGCGACGAACTCAAGCGTGAATATAAGGAATACACGGTTGAGGAATATGTGGAGAAGTTCTGCGAAGACGGAACCAAGGTCCCGAGCGACTTTAGCAAGTTCAACATGTACAATACCAAGATGCAGGTGAAGATCTGGGTCTACACGTCTCTGGGAAGCTTTGTGGATTACTTCAGCTTCAGCCAGGATATGAACGATCCTGACTACACCAACGATGCCGGTAAGTTGAAGATGTTCTTCGAAATGAAACCGGATAGGGACGGCTTCGTGAAGGCGGACAATGGCAAGATGATGGGAACGGGCGCCTACCTGTACAAGGTGGAAGCGACGATTCGCTCGACTCTGCGTTGTACGATCCTGGATGAGGCGGTGCTGCACGACAAGCCCAATGCCAAGCGCAAGGGCGACAAGATCAAGTCTAGCGACGACCTCTTGAAATCGTTCGGCTATAAGCGTCCGAAGACGAAGTAAAAAGAATCTTTGGCCCCCGCTCCTTAGAGCGAGGGCCTTTTTATAGGAGTGAATATGTCGATAGAAGAACGCTCGACGTTGGTGTATTCGACGGCCCTGGGTGGCCGAGTCAAGCAGGAGAAGCCCAAGGCCGAACGCCCGAAGGGTGACGGCGTGGTGCGAATCCAGCTCAAGAGACTCGGCGGTGGCAAGATGGCCAGTGTCGTTGTCGGGGTACCGCTCGACGAACCTGAATTGAAGGAACTGGGGCGCGAATTGAAACAAAAATGCGGTGTTGGCGGCTCGGTCAAGGACTTTGCGATAGAAATTCAGGGCGACAAAAGGAACGTCCTGAAGGCCGAACTTGAAAAAAGGGGCTATACGGTAAAGCTAGCAGGCGGTTAGGGTTGTTTTTTATCACCCTTTAAAAAAAACTATTACCCTTTTTGAAAAAAAAGGGTATTTTTTATTGTATAGCAAGAGGGTTCGTATGGATTCTAGTAAGCTCATTTTCCGCATGGCAACGGCTTTGGCTTTGTTGCCCGCTTTGGCTTTTTCTGCACCTGCTGTAGGAAAGGTCCGTTCCACCTTGGGTAATGTGGACCGCTGGAAGGTCAAGCTGAACAACTGGGCGCAACTCTGGACCGGTGCGAAGGTCTACCAGTCCGACTTGGTGCGTACGGGGGTGGAATCCGAAGTTGTCTTTGCGCTCCCCGATGGAAGCTCTATTGCGATTGCCGAAAATACAGAGATAGAACTGTCTCAACTTTTGGAACCGAATGACGAAGGTGGTTTCGAAACAAAGATTGACATCCATAAGGGCTTTATCAATTTTGCAGTCCGCAAGCAGAAGAACAAGAAGTCGAATTTCAAGTTCAAGACGGGAACTGCGACTGCTTCGATTCGTGGAACAGAAGGCTTTGTCGGTGGCGAGGGAGTCTTCTTTGCGGGACTTAAGACCGGTAAGCTTGAAATTACTCCCGACGGTAGCGACAGAATGGTTTCTATCGGTGCAGGCGAGACGACCTTCGGTCGCGATTCGCTTGTGGTCGTGAAGCTCTCCTCTTCGGGTGAGGCGCGTTTTGCTAAACGCCTCGAGAAAATTCTTGCGGACAAGTCCAAGTCGATGGATGACCTGGTGCGCGAGGTGCGGCAGGCCGATACGGAATTCCAGGAACAACTGAAGAAAGAGGCGAGTGCCGTGGTGTTGCCCGAGAACGGTTTTGCCGTGACTTCTTCTTCGCCGCTGAAGGTCTGCGAACAGGGGTTGGTCGTGGAAGGTTCCTACAGAACCTCCGACGAAAATGCGACCTTGACGTTGCAGGTGGGGAAGGGCTTTACCTCGAACAACTTGATTCATGCCGCCGATGGCAATCCGCATTCCTTCTCACAGCAGGTTGTGGTGAACGACGAAAACGGACTCTGGACGGCGGACAAGGCGACGCTTACCTTTACGGGAGCGGGGGTGACCACAAGCAAGTCCATTGACTTGAAGGTGAACAGGGCTTGCCCCGAAGTGAACACCAAGGCTCCGACCGTTGCGGTTGTTTCTTACGACTCCCTGCGCTGTTCTGCGAATGTTTCGATTAATGAGATGCAGAATGATGCGGGTATCATGGTCGTGACGGCAGACGGTTCTCCAATGTCCGAAGATGCGGTGACCAAGAATACGCAGAAGCGTATCAAGCTTAAACCAGGTCAGCACGAGTATACGGTCAATGTTGAGGACCAGGCTGGCAACAAGGTGGAGGTCTCTAGGGCGATGGGCTGTTATCCGGTAAAGCGCTTTAATGTGGAAATCCTGGGCAAGGCAAAAGAGGTGTTGAAGGTTCCGCCTCCGCCCAAGGATGTCGCGGACCGTATTATGCAAAGCTTGCAGTTTAGGATTCGTGTTCCGGACAACAATCCCGAAAACCTGTACAAGGTGGTCGTCAAGCAGAACGGAAAGGTGGTGCTGCAGGAGCTCCTGTCGCAGATTCATAGTCTGGACTACCAGATTCCGCTTGAACTTTCGAGAGGCGGTGTAAACCATATCGATGTGGAAGTGACTCACAAGAGTGGGTACACGGCGAAGGCAAAGAAGGTTTACGAGGTTCGTTGATGAAACTGAAGTTTTTGGCCTTGATGGCGTTTTTGATGGCGGCACTCCATGGGGGTGCTTTTGCCGTTGATACGGGCGAGGCCTCGGGGAGTGTCATTGGGGGAAACCTTTCTGGCTTCTTGAAAGCGGATCATTCGCCTTACAAGGTGAACGAAACTCTCGTGGTTCCCGAAGGTCGCGTTCTTTTGATTGAAGCGGGTGTCGAACTGTTGTTTGCAGAAGGGACTGGCCTTGACGTTCGCGGCGGATCGCTTGCGGTGATGGGTGAACTGGGAAATCCGGTCGTGTTTGCTCCGGTGACGGAAGGAAAATCCTGGAACGGAATCTCGGTGACGGGCGCGAAGCGTTCCGAGGTGCAGGGCGTTGTCGTTAGGGATGCCGAGTTTGGTTTTGCCGTCGAAAGTGGTGCCTTGGAACTCCGCGACGTCGAAATTGATAATGCCTCGCGGGCTGCACTTTATGCTCGCAATGCATCGGTCGATGTCCAGTGGGCGACCATTCAGAATTCCAGCAACGTTGGCGTATGGGCGACCCAGAGTGCCTCGGTGATGATTGACGGGGCGAACTTTGACAATAACCGTATCGCCCTTGTGATGGGCGACGAGTCCAGAGTGAATTTACAGAGATCCAACCTTGAAGGAAACGATGCCGCCATTCTCGATATGGGTAACAATCATCTGAAGTTGCGCAATACGGTTCTGGAAGGCAACCAGATCGGCTTTGCGTCGCAGAATTTGCCTCCCGAAGATGTGAAGAAGTCCTTGAAGAATAATCATAAGGACTTGACGCACGATGTGGATCATTTGCAGGAAAGTATTGGCGAGGAACCGCGCAATCCTTATGCGGATGGCATGAAGATTGGGGCGAAGCTCGGAACGGAATCGACGGATTCGGTATGGAATGTTTCGGGTAGCGTGGGTTTCGAAGTTGGTTACCACAAGGTGCTGACCAAGAGGCATCACTTGAGTGAGCCGTATGAGTCCGGTACGGATACGGTTTATGAAGGTGATCATTACATCAACTATTTCCAGGTTCCGGGGCTTTTTACGAACTGGAATGCGGATGTAGTGATGCAGTCCCCGACGGGGCAGGTGGTTGAGGTAGTCGCCGATGTCTCTAACGACAGCTGGGACCACTTTAAGGTGCACCAGTTCCAGGCCTCCTATACCGATGAATACCAGCGGCTGGTCCTGGGTGATGTCTATGCGCATGCGGGTGAACTTTACTTGGCCGGAGTGAACGCCTTCGGTGGCTCGTATGAGTTGAACGTGCTGAAGAATTCTGCGAAGGAACCGTTGTTCGAAGGCATGGCCTTTGTGGGCGAGACGAAAGCCCCTAAAATTATAGGCGAACGCAACTATGACGTGTACAAGGATTATGTGGATGACGGCGAAGCGGAGCCGCAGCGGATGGTCGTGGGAGGAATGGTCCGCTGGAATATGCATCGCCGTTTCAACGGAACGCTCGGCTTTATCGGAAACGAGGATTATGTGAAGGATCCGTTCCTGAGGGACGGCATGTCGGAAAAGGTCAATATGGCGAGCGCGAGGATTTCGTCGAAGACATTCTTTGCTGATGGAAACTGGCTCTTTTTCCCGGGGGATGTCAAGCTGAATGGCCAGGTGGCTGTCGGTGGTGTCGATACGGTGAATGTCGAGGTCATGAGGGCGATTAACCAGGTGTTTGCCGAAGCGGGCCTGGATGCGTCGAATTATGCCTTGCTGAACCGTTTGATGAATGACCCGCGGCAGGTCAGTGCGTTGACCACAAAGCAGCTGGAATCGATTTACGGAGATAATTCTTTGAAGACTCCTTCGGAAATGCGTGCGGAATTGCGGAGCCTGTTGGATAAGGCTTCGAAGATTGCGAAGGAATCGGTCGTGGACCAGTCCAAGCCCTCGAAAGGCGACTTCTGGGGACATGAACATTGGGCCGTGGCGGGTTCTTATCAGTGGTCCGACGAAAATACCTTTATTGAAGGTTTCTTGCGTTATGTGGGCCGCGAATACTTTAGTGCGGGATCGCCTGACCTGTTGCAGAATACGCGTATGATAGGCGGAAACCTGAAACAGAAAATCTACGATTTCTGGAACTTGGGTTTCGGCTATACGGTGAATGTGGAAAATGCGGCCGATGATGGCTCCGGCTACAATATTTTCGGTATGGCGGAAGGCTCCAAGTGGGGAATGTTCTCGGGAGCGGAAAGCGACTGGCTCAAGGAACATGAACAGGACGAATCCCGTGCGCAGTATATTCACGATGGTTACCTGAGTAACGATTTCTGCTTGACGGAAAAAGTCAACATGATGCTGAAGTACTCGATAAACTATAGGACCCGCAGTACGTCGCAGCGCATGTACGCCAACTATTCCGCAAGTTCCGGAATCTATAACGATCCCTGGTTCAAGGCGCAGGGTGGCCGCCCGACATTGGAAGTTTATACCGATGATGACACGTTGCTGATAGACAAGGCCCGTTGGGAGAAGTATTATAGCGTGGCCGACGAAGATTACCTGGCGACGCAGTTTGTGGAACGGCTGATGAAGCATACGCTTGAGTTGGGACTGACGGTTAAGTTGCCCCAGAAGAGTGCCTTGAAGGTGGGCGGTGCCGTGGAAGTCCGTTCGGACATGTCCAAGTTTGAACAGGACGACTTGCTGGAACAGTTTGATTTCAAAGACGAAACCTACGGAATCTTGGGCTATTATTTCCACGGAGGGGACTATTTTGAACAGCGTTATCCGATATCCTTGACGATCTCGAGGGATGGCTTCAGGAACATGTTTGCCGTGATGCCGCGTTACAAGATTTACAACCGCAACGAGATGCGCGAATTTGAATGGACCTTGTCGGACAATATGGATATCGACTTGTCCAAGAACTTCCTGGAACTTTCGCTCGGGGCGGGGCTCCGTCAGAATTTCCTGAGTTACGAAATTGATGAGAGCGACTATGACGAGATGGAACTGGATATAGACGGTTCCGCCAAGCTGCGCGTGTATCATACGCCGTCGCTGTATTCGGATTGGACGGTTGGGGCATTGTTTAATTATCGCCCTGACAACTTGGCCGATGAATACAAGGATTTCTACGTGATGGCTGCCTTGAACTATGAATTCTAGAGGACCGTGATGTATATCGGTTGTCATTTATCTTCTTCTGCCGGATTTTTCGCGATGGGCGAAACGGCTCTGTCGATTGGTGCGAATGTATTTCAGTTCTTTACGCGTAACCCGCGCGGTGGCGCTGCAAAGCCCTTTGACAAGGCGGATGCGGCAAAGCTAGTTGCTTTGCTTGAAGAAAACCGTTTTGGTCCGATTCTGGCTCATGCTCCGTATACGCTGAATGCCTGTGCCGCCGATGAAGGCCTTCGGCAGTATGCCATTGACGTGATGAAGGATGACCTGTTCCGTATGGATCATTTTCCGAGGGCGATGTACAATTTCCATCCGGGAAGTCATGTGAAGCAGGGGGCCGAAGTCGGTATCGAGTTGATTGCAAAGGCCCTGAATGAAATCCTGAAACCCACGCAAAAGACGACGGTGCTGCTGGAGACGATGGCTGGCAAGGGTTCCGAAGTCGGGCGCACTTTCGAGGAGCTGCGTACGATTATAGACCGTGTGGAGCTTTCGGACAAGCTGGGCGTTTGCCTGGATACTTGCCATGTGTTTGATGGCGGCTACGATATCGTGGATGACTTGGATGGAGTCCTTGAAAAGTTTGACAAGGTGATAGGATTGAAGCGCCTGAAGGCGATTCACCTGAATGACTCGAAGAATCCTATGGGAAGCCACAAGGACCGTCATGAGGTGCTCGGTGGCGGTTTTATCGGGTTAGATGCCCTGTTGCGTGTGACGAACCATCCTCTTTTGAAAAAGTTGCCGTTTTATCTGGAAACGCCCAATGAATTGCCTGGATATGCTGCCGAAATTGCGCTAGTACGGAAGGCGGTTGCGGCGGTAAACAAATAAATTGCGAAAGATGTAGCGCGGCGCTTTTTGAAAAGCTATTCTTGCGGTATGAAGATACCTGTCCGCTACAACCATGTGGGATATGCACCTGAAAGTGCCAAGATTTTCTTTGTAAATGCAAAGGAGCTGTCGTATAGCGGACTTGCTGTAGACGCCTGCTTCTTTAGAATTGTGAAGAATGACCACGACCTTGGTTGTTCCCTGGAATATGAGGGTCGTTTTAGGGAAGGTTCTTTTGAGCACGGGGGTGCTTGCGGGTATTCAGGGGAATTGCTCTGGTCGGGTGATTTTTCGACGGTCAGGGAGCCCGGTGACTATACCATCCAGATTTGGCGGGAAGACAGGATTGAGAAGGAAATCCTGTTGTTTGAAACCGCCCCGTTCGAAATTTCGGACGGCTGGATTTACCGTCAGTTACTTGCGAATATCAAGTCGTTTTACTACCAGCGGAGTGGGGTAGAGCTTTTGCCCGAATTTGCGGGAAAGTGGGCGCGTCCGATGGCGCACCGAGACGACGCGATTGGATTTCACCCGAGTATGCAGCGCGAGGGCATGTGGAATGCACACGGCGGCTGGTACGATGCGGGTGACTATGGCAAGTACATTGTGAATGGCGGTGTGTCCGTGGCGGCCCTTTTGCTCGCCTGTGAACTGGCGGAAGAAAGTCTGGGAGCGGAAACTGAACCTTGCCGAAATCAGCTCCGTGAGGCCCTTCTTGGCGGAGGGGCGGAAACGGGGGATGGCCTTAAGCAGTACAGCCTGAAGGACGAGGTGCGCTTTGAGCTGGAATTCTTCTTGCGGATGCAGGATGAGGACGGCGGCGTTTTCTTTAAGGTGACGCCCGAACATTGGGACGGCTTTATTTCGCCGAAAGAATCTGATTCGTTGCAGAAACGCATGATTCTAGGGAAGTCGACGACTTCGACGCTGAATTTTGCGGGAGTGATGGCTGCGGCATACCGCGTGTATCGCGGAAGCGATGCAGCGTTCGCGGATCGCTGCCTGCAGTCCGCGGTTTCGGCGTACCGCTGGGCGGTCGCGCGCCCGTTCGTCGATTGGCCACACAATACCGAAGGCAGCGGCGGATACGGCGACGAACACGCCGAGGATGAATTCTTCTGGGCGCGCGCGATGCTATATCGCGAACTGCAGACACGCGGCTCCATCGGCGGTTTGACCGCTGCGGAACTTCGCCCGCAGCTCCTAGAAGATATGGATAAGTTGCCGCCGAAGTTCGGTGTGGATTGGCGTGATACGCAGAACCTCGGCTGGATAGGGCTTGCCTTGCAGGACCAGGATGATGAACTGCGGAATAGCGCTAGGCGCACTCTCGAAAAGACTGCAGCAGATATTATCGAGGCGCAAAAGCACGATGCATACGGAATATCCCTTTCCAAGTTTATATGGGGGAGTAATGGCGAAATTGCAAACCATGCTCTCACTCTTGCTGTCGTGAAACGCTGGAAAAAAGATGTCTGTCTTGATGGCGCTTGCGGCAGCGATTGTGGCGAAAATGTTGGCGGCGGCGAGCGCGAAGCCCGTGGAAATGGGTTGTCGCTAGATTTCTGGTGCCGCGAACTCTTGAACTTTATTTACGGTCGCAATCCTGTAGATGTGAGCTTCGTGACGGGATCCGCGTGGAGCTCTCCGAAGTTCCCGCATCATCGACTGAGCCATTCCGATGGCGTGATTGAACCGATTCCCGGACTTTTGGTGGGGGGAATTAACTGTGACCGTCAGGATATGCACCGCGCCCCGCATTACCCGGGAGAACTCGCGGGATTCTCGTATACCGACGAACAATGTTCTTTTGCTAGTAACGAGACTGCTATCAACTGGAATGCCCCGCTGACAGCGGTTCTTGCATTACTTTGTTGTTGAGTCCTTTGCAGTCGAGTCTTTCTTGACGACAGTATCCTTGACGGTCGTGTCCGCCTTGACGGTATCTGCCGTAGCTTCCTTTAGCTTTTCTTGCACCTTAGGAAGGAGCGATTGCAAGTCGACGACAGGATTCTTTTCTGCCTCGAATTCCTTTGCGGAAACAATCGGCTTGTAGTAGAAGGAGTCTGTTGCCGTAAGGTTCCCTGCGGGCAACAGATCGTAGTACGAGACGAACAGGGCGGCCCAGCCTCGCAACCATTCCTTGCGGGATTCGCGGCTTGTGTACCAGGAATCGGCGTTGTAGAGGAAGTGGTGAATGTCCTTGGTGAAGTAGACGGGACTGTCACCGGATAGCGTCTGGAATATGTTCTTGACTCGGTGGGTAGAGGCGGCGTTCGTCAAGAGAAGTACGGAGTCGGCCTTGTGTTTCTTGAGCCAGGGAATGATAGTGTACGCTTCGCCGATGGTGGAAGGATCGTCATGTCTTGCGATAAAGACGGCGTTACTGTCGAAGTTTCCGAGCCTCATGAAATCGTCAAGGTAAAATTCGGCATTGGTTTTGTTGCGGAAGTTGCGTCGTCCGAGAATCAGAACGGAATCCGCTTTCCCGCTTGCCATCATTTCGGCGGCGAAGTCTGTGCGTTCCATGTCTGCTGTTTGTCCGTCCAGAACCACGACCCAGTTTACATGGTCAAATTCATCGTCGTCAACAAGCCAGTGACCGCTTTGCGTCATTATGATATAGAAAGAGATGACCATAAAAACCGCGACAAGGGCGATTGCGCTCAGGACGATTTTTTTCTTCTTGATCTGCTTCTTGGTAGGTAGTCTAGACAAGTTAAACTCCTTTTAGCGATGGATCTATGTCACTTCTTTTTTCGGTGCGGTAGAGTGCCGCGTTTTCGCCATCGGCGTAGTATTTCTTGCGGGTTCCGAATAAAGTAAAACCATGCTTTTCGTAAAAGCGACGGGCCTTGAGGTTGTTTTCGCGGACTTCCAAAAAGCAACAGTCCGAATTTTCAAGGTCCAGTTGCGAAAGCCCTGCTTGCAGGAGCTTGCCCCCAATTCCGCTTTTTTGGGCGGTTTCGCGGACGGCAATCGAGAGAAGTTCCGAGTCGGCGCCTAACAGATGGAATACCGCGTAGCCGATGATTTCACCTTCGTTTTCGTAGACGATGGCGTAGGTGTAGGGAGCCTTGATTTCAAGCTCGTACTGGCGTTCGTTCCAGTCTTGGAATGCAAGTTCGCCTTGAATTCTCAGTACGGCAGGAATGTCGGCGGAATTCATAAGGCGAATGGGCATTGCGTTTTTCCTATGTGGCTGTACGACGGAATGTCAGTGCAGTTTTTCGAAATACGAGGGCTGGATGTAGTTTGCCTCGAGCATCAGGCTGGGCGTGACGGAATCGAAAAGCTTTCCCCATTTGCTAAGCGGCTGGCCTTTGTCGAGGAGTGTAGCTGCTCCAGTTTCCTTGAAGGCTGCTTGTAAGGTTTCATCGGCAAGGGCGGCTTCGTCTACTACGACTGTCTTTACCGGATGTGCCTTGAGGGCTTCGACGACCTGGGCCGTTTCGATAAAGCTTTCCTTTCCGTTGAGGCGCAGGTACCAGTAGTCCTTGCGGGCGCGGATGACGACTGCTGCACTTTCGGGCGCGTCGGCAAAGCAGGCGAGGGCTGCCAGGGTCGAAACACCATAGAGCTTGCGCTTGCCACTAAAACTGAGTCCTTCGCAGAAGGCAACTCCCGTGCGCAGGCCGCTGAAAGAGCCTGGGCCGAGTGTGACCATGATGCGGGTGACTTGGTCGAGGGTGGCGCCCGCTTTTTCGAGGAGCGCGTCGAGCATGGCCGAGGCGGTTTCTCCACGGGCCGATTCGTCAATGGATTCCGTGTAATGGGCGGCGCCCGTTTCAAGGAGCGCCATCGAGATTCCCTTACGCGAAGTATCTACAAATAAGTCAAAGGTCATGATTAGCGCTTGATATAGAGGCTCTTGTCAATAATCAAGTCAATCAGCTGGCTGTAGGTAATGCCTACGCTGGCAGCTTCGGCCGGAAGAATCGAAGTCGGAGTCATGCCCGGGAGCGTATTCGTTTCGATGGCGAACAGTTGCTTGTCTTTGGTGATGCGCACGTCGGTGCGACTGTAGCCCGAACCGCCAATAGCATAGTGAGCGTTCTTCACCAGTTCCTGGATGCGCTTGGTGAGGTCTTCGTCAAATTCGGCCGGGGTGACTTCCTTGCATTCGCCGTTGTACTTGGCTTCATAGTCAAAGTATTCGCGGGTGGTCATGCGCATTTCAGTCGGCGGCAGGGGCTTTTCGCCTTCGATGTAGCCGCAGCTTGCTTCTTCGCCGGCAATGAACTTTTCGCAGAGCAGGCGGTTGGAATCCTTGAACAGGTCCTGTGCAATTTTGCCTGCTTCGTCAAGGTCCTTGGCGATACCGATGCCGATAGAAGAGCCGCCCAGCGGGTCCTTGATTACGAGCGGGAATCCGAGTTCATCGGAAACGGACACGAGCGTGTCGCCGGTAAAGTCGTGCTTCCAGATGACGCGATACGGCGGAGTCGGGATGCCGTTTGCCCTGTAGATTTCTTTGGTCTTCACCTTGTCCATGGCAAGGGCCGAGGCAAGGAGGCCGCAACCGGTGTACGGAATACCCCAGTTTTCGAGCATAGCCTGGATGTGGCCGTCTTCGCCCCATTTGCCGTGCAAGGCGAGGAAGGCGATGTCGGCGTCGGGGAGTTCGGAAAGTGCCGGAGACTTTTTGCAGTTAGCGGCAGTGCCTTCGAGTCCGCGGAAGTAGTTCACCGAGAAATTGTCCTTCTGGTAGGGGGAAAGTTCGCGGGAAGACCAGTGCCAGGTGCCGTCCTTGTCGATAAGCACCGGGTGGATATTGTAACGGTCCGGGTTCATGGCGCGGACAACGCCGGTGCCACTGACAACGGAAACATCATGTTCGGTGGACGGACCACCCATCAAGACCAAAACGCGCATACGAGCCATTATAAACCTCTTTAGAAATAAACTTTATGAATAATGTAGTAAATTAGGATTTTTGGGGGATAAAAAAACTAACGGCATCCCCCCCAAAGGGATGCCGTAGTTGGTGTTTGGGATGTTTGGTTTCGTATCTATAAGATAGATTTGTGGAGGGGCAAAAGGTAGGGGGAGGATTGATAAAGTGTTGTTGCATTTTACAACACCCTCCGTTCCGCGTATCTGTCTCAAAAAGAGCGGAAAAACCGTATTTTTTTGAAAAAACGGCATTTTTTTATTAAACATTGTTGTTGATTGTGGCGAATTTGGGCCATTTTGGGGCATTTGGGGCGTTGGCACGGCCTTTGCATATATATGGCGGAAAAAAATAGAACGAGAAGGTTAAATATGTCCGATTTCAATAACGATGCAGAAAAGGTGTTGGCGAAGGCGCAAAGCCTGCGTGACCGTTGCTCGCATTCCTACCTGGGTGCGGCTCACTTGGCCGTGGGGCTTGTAGAAGGCCCCGACGCCACCCTGAAAAAACTTTATAAATCCAAGGGCGCGAAGACGAACGAACTCCGCGGCAAGTTGGAGCCGTTCGTGCAGAAGATTCCGCGTATGGAAGGTGTGAACCCCGACGTGGAACCTGATAACGACTTGAACCGTATTTTGCGAGCCTCCGTGCAGGCGGCGCGTCAGGTGAACCGTATGGTGACCCCGGGCGATATGCTTGTGGCCTTGATGAAGTTCTCGGGCGACCGTGGACTCGCGAAGGTGTTCGAAGATGCCCTCGGTTCTGTGGAAGTCGTGGAAACTTGGCTTTCGGACCCGTTTGCGGGTGCCGCGAATGCCGAGGAACAGTCTCCGCTGAAACTTTACGGCCGTGAACTGGTGGAAATGGCCGCCGACGGCAAGCTTTCGCCGGTGATTGGCCGTGAAGAGGAAATCCGCCGCGTCATCTTGATTCTGAGCCGTAAGACGAAAAACAACCCGTGCCTGGTGGGTGAACCGGGCGTGGGTAAGACCGCCATTGTGGAAGGCCTCGCCGAGCGTATTTACCGCGGCGACGTGCCTGACGCTCTGAAGGGCAAGAAGTTGTTTGCGCTGGATTTGTCTGCCTTGATGGCGGGTGCAAAATACCGTGGCGATTTCGAGGAACGTTTGAAAGCCGTGCTGGACGCCCTAGAAGAAGACGGCAATACCTTGCTGTTCATCGACGAAATCCACACCATCGTGGGTGCGGGCAAGACGGAAGGATCCATGGACTTGGGCAACATGCTCAAGCCGAAACTGGCCCGAGGTGAACTCCACTGCATCGGTGCGACCACCACGCAGGAATACCGCAAGTACATCGAGAAGGATTCGGCTTTGGAACGTCGTTTCCAGCCTGTGCAGGTTGACGAACCGAGCGAAGAGGAATCGATTTCGATTCTCCGTGGCATCAAGGACGGTTTTGATGCGCACCACGGCGTGCGTCTGCACGACAACGCGCTCGTGGCGGCCGTGAAACTTTCGAACCGCTACATCAGTGACCGTTTCTTGCCGGATAAGGCTATCGACCTGATTGACGAGGCGGCAAGCCTTGTGAAGACGCAGATGGATACCGTGCCCGAAGCCTTGGATACCTTGCAGCGTAAGGAACTTCAGATGAAAATCGAGGAGCAGGCCTTGGCGAAGGAAACCGATGACACCAGCGTAAAGCGTCTGAAAGAGCTGCGCGAAGAACTCGCCACGACCGATGCGGCGGTCAAGCTGATGCAGGACCGTTGGCAAGAAAGGCGCGCGAAAAACGCCGAGTTGCAGGGCCTCAAGAAGTCCTTGCAGCAGGCGAAGGACGAGATGGAGCAGGCGGAAGCCCGCTATGACTTGAACCGCGCCGCCGAACTCAAGTACAACAAGATCGTGAACCTCGAAAAGGAAATCGCCGCGAAGACCGAAGAAATCAAGAAGTCTGCCGGCGACGGCGACCTGAGCGAAGAGGTGACCGAAGAGACGATTGCCCTCGTGGTGAGCCGCTGGACGGGAATCCCTGTCACGAAGCTTTGCGAAGGCGAAAAGGCCAAGTTGTTGCACTTGGACGAACGCCTGCATGCCCGCGTGATTGGCCAGGACGAGGCCGTAGAAGCGGTTTCGGAAGCAATTCTCCGTAACCGTAGCGGTCTTAGCCGCGAGAATGCGCCGATTGGAAGCTTCTTGTTCCTGGGCCCCACGGGTGTGGGCAAGACGGAACTGGCGAAGGCGCTTGCCGTGGAACTGTTCGACGACGAGAACGCGCTGGTGCGTATCGACATGAGTGAATACATGGAAAAGCATAGCGTGAGCCGCTTGATCGGTGCGCCTCCGGGATACGTGGGCTACGAAGAAGGCGGCCAGTTGACCGAAGCCGTGCGTACGCATCCGTATTGCGTGATTCTGCTGGACGAAATCGAGAAGGCTCACCCCGACGTGTTCAACACGCTGTTGCAGGTGCTTGACGACGGTCGTTTGACCGATGGCAAGGGCCGTACGGTGAACTTCAAGAACACCTTGATTCTCATGACGTCGAACCTGGGTGCCGCTCACTTCCAGAATCGCGCGGGTGATGCAAAGCCCGTGACCCTGAAGGAAATCGAGCCGGAACTCCGCAGCTTCTTTAGGCCGGAATTCCTGAACCGTCTGGATGAAGTGCTGGTATTCCAGAGCCTCACCAAGCCGCAAATCAGGGACATCGTAAGGCTCAAATTCAAGGGACTCGCCGAACGCGCCGCCCGTCAGGATTTGCAGCTCACGCTGACCGACAAGGCGCTCGATGCCATTGCCGATGGCGCTTACCAGCCGGAATTCGGCGCGCGGCCGATCCAGCGTTACCTGGAACGGAACGTGGAACGCCCGCTGAGCCACGCGATTCTCGCCGGTACCGTGAGTGCCGCAAAGCCCGTGGTCATCGACTATGACGGCACCGCGTTTACGGTAAAGTAATTTCTCCAATCATCCCTCCTCCTAACGAAAAGACCCGCCCCAGCGATAAGCTGGAGCGGGTTCTTTTTAAAGGCAAAGGTGTTTTTACGGGTTCATGATTTTCGCGACTTCGTCGTGAATCAGCCCGTTCGATGCCATGCTCGTGTAGCCTTCGTAAATGGGGGCAACTGGCTTGCCGCTTGCATCGAAAAGTTCCGTGATGCCGTCGATGGTGCTGAACTTGCCGCCCGCTTCCTTGAACAGGAGCGGATACGGGGCGATGTCCCACAGTGAAACGACGGGGTCAATCATCAGTTCGGCACGGCCGGCGGCCACCAAGTAGTAGCCGTAGCAGTCACCCCAGCCGCGGTGCAGCTTGGCTGCGCGACGCACGGCCGCATACTTTTCGCCGTAGCCTGCGGTTTCCATGGTATTCACGGTGCCCGAAAGCACCAGCGATTCCGAAAGTGTCGCTACTTTGGAGCAACTTATTCCACGGCCGTCTAAAAATGCACCGCCATCCTTCACCGCCCAGACCGCCGTGTTCATAGCGGGAATGCGAATGAGGCTTGCAATAGGCATGCCCTTGCGATATAGCGCAATCAATGTTCCAAACAACGGCACGCCATGAATAAAGGCCTTGGTACCGTCAATGGGATCAATCACCCACTGGTATTCGGCATCAGGATTTTCGATTCCGAACTCTTCGCCAATGACGCCGAAACCCGGAGTTTCCTTTTCCCAGAACTTGCGAGCGATTTCTTCGGTGCTCTTGTCGGCGACGGTTACAGGAGTATTGTCCTTTTTCCATTCTACGCCAACGCTTGCCTGAAAATACTTCATAATATTTTCTTGGGCAAGGTCCGCAGCCTTGAGCGCAATCTTCAAAAGCTCCTGATTTTCAGCAGTTGCTGCCATAGATCCTCCGGCGATTAGTTCTCTGCCTTCCACTTTTTGACGAGGCTGACCAGAAGTTCGTTTTCTTCGCGCTTGCCGAGGGTCACGCGGATGTGTTCAGGCAGGCCAAAGCTCGTGAGTCCACGAACGATCATGCCGTTCTGTTCAAGGAACAGCACCAAGTCTTTCGCCTTGGGACCAATGTGAATGCAAATGAAGTTGCCCTGCGTCGGCAGCACCTTGAAACCGAGTGTTTCGAATTCTGGTTTCAGGTAGGCAATTCCTGCGGCATTGAGTTCGAGAGTCTTCTTGACGTGCTCCTTGTCGGAAAGGGCGGCAATAGCGGCCACTTGGGCTGCCTGGTTCACATCGAAGGGTGGCTTGATTTTCCACATGGCCTTGATCACTTCGGCATTTGCCATGGCGTAACCGATGCGAAGCCCTGCGAGGCCATAAATCTTACTGAACGTGCGGTTGATGAACAAGTTCTTGTACTTGTCGAGCATGTCAATCAGCACGGGGTAATCTTCGGCAGTTGCAAATTCGGAATAGGCCTGGTCGAGGAACACGAGCACGTTGCTCGGAACCTTATCCAGGAATTCGAGCAATTCCTGCTTGTTGTAATAAACTCCAGTCGGGTTGTTCGGGCTGCAGATAAAGACCACGCGGGTCTTGTTGTTGACAGCCTTCAAAAGTTCCGAAAGCGGAGTCTTCTGGTCGCCCACACCGACACCGATAAAGTCGGCGCCGTTCGAAAGGGTCGTGAACTTGTAGACCGAGAACGTCGGCGTAATGCCCACGCAGTTATCGCCCTGACGAATGAAGGCCTTGCCTACCATATCAATGATTTCGTCGGAACCATTGCCGATAACGATCTGGTTGGTGTTCACACCATAAAAATCGGCGATGGCATTAATCAGCTTGGGTGCATCACCACGCGGGTAAAGGTGCAGTGCGTCCGCAATTTCGTGGTAGGCTTCGACGGCCTTCGGGGAGGCTCCGAGCGGGTTTTCGTTCGAGGCGAGTTTGACGACTTCGGTCAGCCCGTACTTCGCACGGATTTCTTCCATGGACTTGCCGGGAACGTAGTCAGAAAGTTTAGAAAGCTCTGGACGCGGATCAATCATGATATCCTCTTTTTTTTGCGCCTAAAATTTAGCTAAATTGTGACCCATGAAAATTTCCCATTTCATTATTTTTGTGTTAATAGGCATTTGCTTTCAGAATGCTTTTGCCCTGGATCGTATGTGGAATATGCGATTTACGTTTGGTCCTGAGGCTAGACCTGTACCGAAATTTGGTGCCGGCGTGGGAATGCGCTCCGATTTTGGCAGTAATGTTCTTTTCCCGATTAACATCATGGGTTCGTTGAACAAGGAGTGGGAACTAGGTGCCAAGGTAGATATGTTTACCTACAACCAACTGGATAATGTGGAAGCGTCGGTGGACTTTGGAGGCCGCTATCGTATGGGTGCAGCCCGCTTTATTGAGTTGGACGGTTATTTTGGATTGAACCGAAACAATGGTAGCGCCTTGGTGTTGACTTACGGTAAGGAACATTACATCGCCAAGAACTTTTCGAATTCCTATGAAGCCCGCGCCGGTTTTCTGGAAGGCGTCACGGGGGAAGATGGTTACGTGAAGTTTGGTCTGGGAACGATCCCGACACTTCATTTTGGGAAAAGCTTCCTTTGCATGATCGAAATTACGTCCAGCGGTAGTGTTGGACATTTGAAGGACGATTTCATGGTGGATATTATCCCCAAGATGGAAATCGCCTTCGGCGCGACCAGGGTTCGTGTGGAATTCGATGTCGGTGTGATGCAGGATGATAACAATAACCAGAAAAGCATCGCCCTGTACGTAATGACGGCTTTGTAAGCGGCCGATAGCTACCACATCGTATTTATAGTCATCGTGTCGCTAGAAAAGAGGATTTCTATCGTTCCTTTTTCTGCCGTATTTAGGTAAGGAATTTTCAACGAATCTAGTCTTTGGATGACCTGCTTGCTCGGATGGCGGAAACGGTTCTTTCGTCCGCTGGAAATGATGGCGAGTTTCGGGTCTGTCTGCTTCAGGAAATTTCGACTGCTTGAGGTCTTGGAACCATGGTGGCCTAGCTTTAGCACGTCACTTTTCAAGTAGACGTCTGTTTTCAGAATTTCCTTTTCTCCCTGAACGGTCAAGTCTCCGGTCAGTACCGCCGAGTGTCCGAGTCCCGTCACTCTGAAAGTGATG
Source organism: Fibrobacterales bacterium Fibro_02 (assembly GCA_001603905.1). GTDB lineage: Bacteria > Fibrobacterota > Fibrobacteria > Fibrobacterales > Fibrobacteraceae > Fibrobacter. The sequence continues at coordinate 17,435 of LVAE01000003.1, read as the reverse complement.
CTTTGGGTGTTGGGGTCGATGCAGTACCTGGTTTCGGGATGAAGTACCTTAATTTCGAATAAATTTTCCCTGTATTTAAAGCCTCGCTCAATGTCGCGTATGCGAATGTTTCGCCGATAGGCTTCGGTGATGACCTGTTGCCATTCTTTCTTGGGTTCGATTCTTGCACAGTCGGTAATCCAAAGCTCTTTTACGGGAAAAGTCTTGATGAGCGAAAGTGCTCCGCCGAAATGATCCTGGTCCGGGTGCGTGATGATGAGGGCGTCCAGGTGCGAAACGCCGATATGATGCAGGTAGGGAACGATGATGTCCTTCCCTGAATCTTGGCGCTTGATGTCGCCGGCGTCTATGAGAAGGTGGTTCCCGGAGGGGGTGGTGATTAGGTGGGAGTCCCCTTGGCCGACATCGATGGTGGTTAGCTTCCAAGTCGGATAACTTGCCGAATGAAAACTGCCGTAGGTGAAAATGGCGGCGAATAGCAGCAGGCTTGTTAACGAAATGCGCCTTGCGATGCGGTTCTTGAAAAAGAGGGGGAATAAAATCAACAGGAATCCTCCTAAAAGTAGGATGGAGGGACCGTAGGGGCCGACCGTGACGGATGCCTGCGCGGAATCTGAAAGGAGGCGGGTCAGGAGGGAGGCTAGTCTTAAGAAGAATTTTGCTGCATAACAGAAATGTTCCCGCAGAAAGTCTATTGGCGACAGGAGCGCAAAAAGTCCTGCTTGCATTCCCATTGAAATCGCTGGGACTACGACGATGTTACCGAGCCAGGCAACGGGGGAGAGCGTCTTGAAATGGTGTATCAGAAACGGGGCGGTCGAAAGGGTTGCACATAAGGTAACGTATGTGGGATCAAGAATAAGATTTTGAAACCGCATCCACCATTTGTTCTTGGTAAGCGCTTCGGGGAGTTTCTTGAGCGGATTGAGCGGACCTCCGATAAGGATGCCCATGGTGGCGGCGACAGAAAGCTGGAAGCCTGGATTCCAGATGACGGAGGGTTCCGGTAAAATGATGAAAAGTAAGGCGACTCCGAGGCTGTTCAAGGTGTTGGCGGGGCGTTGAAATAAGGCTCCTAGCTGCGGCACGGCGAACATCAGGACGGCCCGCCTTACGGCGGGCGAGCCGCCGGTCACGGGGACGTATAACAGTAGCAGGAGAACGGCGGCTATCCNNCATCAGCATTCCCGCCAGAAGCACCACATGAAACCCACTGATGGCTAGAACATGCACCAGTCCCGACCGTTGAAAGTCGCTCCTTAATGCATCGGGGATCCCCGAACGGTCTCCTGCGAGAAGCCCCAGCAGAAGCCCAGCCTCGGCGGGATCCAGGTATTCGTGGAATCGGCTTCCGATCCAGTTGCGGAAGGAAAAGAAACTGCGCTCGGGAATCCAGTGGCTGCTATATACCGTCCAGTGAAGCATTTTCCCGTAGGCTGCAAGACTCTGCGAATTCAGCCAATTCCTGGTGTCGAAAGCGCCTGGAACGCTCGGTGGCGTGATGGGGTACCAAGAAGCTTCGTAACAGATGGAATCGCCCGGGAGCGGGTACTGCGGCAATACCCTTTTTTCGGTCAGCCTCACGCGATAATCCGTTTCTGCGGAAGGACCTGTGGTGGACAGTTCCTCGCGGGTTCGGATGATGACCGCTTTCCCGTTTGCTTTTTGCTGGGTGGTCTCGACGATTCCGCAGGCTTTCGTGGCTGGTTTTGTTGTCAAGACATTGAAAGAACTGCTTCCTGGAATTAAACTGTGGCATACGATAGCCGCTGCGATGGATAAAAAGACAACCCATTGGAGTCGCTTGTGAAAGAAATGCGTTGCAAGAACTAACGGAAGTAGCAAGGCGGGGGCGAATGTTGGTACGTCCAGGCTTGCGAAAAGGGCGATGATAATAACGGAACTTAATAGGGCGGGTTTCCCGACAAGTGGTGATAGCATCTGCTCAAAATCGGCAGAGAGAGTGTGTTTTTTGCGCCATTTGGAATTCATGAAGATGCGTTTCCTTGTAAAAAGTTGTATCTTCTCTATACACGTATCTTTTGACGATTCATGGTGCTTTTTTATGCAAATTTTTTGTAAAAAATTTTCGTCTGTAATAGGCATTGGCATTGCTCTTTGTGTAAGTGTCCTTTTGACAGCCTGTTTATGGGATGACGAATCCTCTGAAAAGGTTGTCCTGTATCCAGATCAGGCAGTCTTTTTTACAATATATCCGAATGACCAGGCTCCCAATGATTCTATAAAAACAAACCTTGCACACGGTGTTGCCCTGGAAGTTCATCCTTTGGCGGAATACCGACTGTCGTTCGACGAAGATACAGCTTTTGAACCTCCTGTCCTCCAGTTGTTCCGTATCAATAAGAATGGTCGGTACCGTCAGGTTCGAACGCTGAAGGCAGAACGGGCCGGAGGACGACTTGTCTACCGATTTGTTTGCGAGGAGTCGACAGCTACGGAATGGATTACGACCCTGGAAGACTCTGGAACCTTCTATAAGGGGAAAGTCTCCAATGTCCAATTTGAAGGTGATGGCGCCTATTCGTCCACTCTATCCCTGAACCTGATTGCTGTTGGTAATGTCGAAGAAGATTTGGATACCATAAGCCTGCGTGAATTTGGGGATGAATTACTGGCAGCCTTCCGTTACTATTATAAGTCAATAACGATTGATACCTTGTACGTGAACTATGCGCACGAGCATCCGACTTTAGGAAGCAATTACCCGGCGAATCTTCCTTGGGTGGCGGAGTATGGTTCTGACAATATGATGCTCCCGGAACTGGGAGACTGGCCCGGAATTGAAAAGGCCTTGGACATTGTTTTGGTCCATGCCATTAGTAGTGAAGGTATTTTAGGGACTTCTTCGCTTTTTGGAGGCAGCTTAGGTGGAGGCCCTGCTAGTACCGTTTTGCTGGGAACGAGTGTAATCGCTTCGTATAATATTGAAAAGCGTGAATCCATCAAATCAATTATTGAAACGGCTGTGCATGAAACGGGACACTATTTTGGGCTTCGGCATACGACCTCGACGAAGGTCGATATGCAACATGTTAAAAATGGGGTCGACTATGGGGATTACTCCAATATTGAAGATGGCTTGGATGATACTCCGTTTTGCTCGGAACTTTTCAAGAGTGGTTTGCTCAAGTCGTCCAATTCGGTCAAGAGCGATATTGTTTTTCCTCAATGGAAATACGGCCTCTACCAGAGAAGCCTGGGAGACGTGACGGCGAAATGTCCTGATGCGGATAACATTATGTTCCCGACGGCGGTCAGCAATCGCTCTTTAAAGTTTAGCGATCAGCAGCTTGAATTAATCCGCAAGAGTTTGATGATTTTCCCGCACTAATTTTTTGTGTGGTCTAGAGATATAATACGATGAAAGCTTCTCAATTTTCAGAAAATGCCCAGTTGATTGCCTTTGTCTTGCAGAAGGGTGCCGAATGGAATCCCGATGTCATAGATGCCTTGGAACGCACCTGGGGTAAGCTCCGTTACAAGGGAAAACTCTTTGCCTTTGACCAGACCCCCTATTATACGCCTGAAATGGGCGAGGGCCTGTATCGCGGAGTCGTTTCTTTTGAAAAGGAAATTCCACCGGAAACGATTGCCGAAGAGAAAGAGCATAGTAACGCACTTGAGCTGACGATGGCTCAGGCGGAAAATCCTGAAATGCGACAGGTGAATATTGATATTGGCTATATGGACATGGACAAGGTGGTGCTCCCGAGCTACAAGCGCGGCCCTTTCAAGCTGTATGCAGGCAAGGGCGTGTGGCTTGATATGCTGCTGACTTATGCGAAGGGACTGTTCCATCCGACGGCATGGGCTTTTGAAGATTTTAAGCGGAATCCGTACCAGCATGACTTGCAACTCATCCGCGAACGGTTCAAGAAGGCCGGGAAAGGTAGACTGTAGTTAGTTGATGTCATCCTGGAGGGCGTGTAACGACCGACGGGAACCAGAGATGAATAAAGAATGAAGAATATCGTTTACATCGTCCTTTTGATTATTGTACTCCTTATTGGTGTCCGCTGGTATATGCAGCAGTCTGCGGCGAAAGAGGCTTTTGACCGCCATGAAGCGTTGATCAAGGAAACGAATGAATGCCTTGAAATGGCGGAATGGAACTGCGCCGAAAAGAATGTGCGTGCATTGCTTAAGAAAACTCCCGACGACCAGAATCTGCAACTTCATTTGGCGGGAATCCTTTACGAACAGGAACGTTACGAGGAATGTATCGCCTATGTTGATTCGCGTAATTTTAAGAATGCTGATCTGGACTACTTGAAGCAAAAATCGGAATCACTGATTCGCGAAATTCAGGACCTGCAGCTGGAACGTTCGATGCATTTCAGGGTGGAGTTTGAAGGTCGCCCTGCCCGCAAGGATATCATGGAGGCGCTTGCCGTGCTGGAAGTCGCGTACGATTCCCTGTGTCACCTGTTTGATTTTCACCCTGAAAACAAGATGCATCTGGTGCTTTACGAGTCGTCGCAGTACCAGGGGGTTGGGCCGCGCCCAGAATGGGTGGGGGCCGTATTTGATGGCAAGTTGCGGATCCCTGTGAATGTCATGCAGCATCGTGAAATTTACCGCCCGATGTTCTTCCACGAATTGACTCATGCCTTTGTGCGTGCCATGACCCGCTACAATGTTCCGCTGTGGGTGAACGAGGGCATTGCTCAGGTAATTGACGGTTCGCGTACGGGAATGCAACGGCCCGAGGGTGGCGCCCCCAGCATCGAAGCACTCTCGACTCCCTTCGTGAATGAAAACAACACATCGACGGCGATCAAGCTTTACTGGTATTCGCAGGCGATGGTGGAACGGCTTCAAGAACGCAATGCAAGCCTTGTGCACTTTAGGGATTATATTCAAAGTATGCGCACTCTTGGCAACGAGGAAGCTCTCCAGAAATTTTATGGGGTTTCCTCGCGACAGCTCCTTGACGAGGTGCGCTGAACTGCGGTAGAATTTGGCGGAGGTCTTATGGCAAGTCGTAAGAAACATATCGTGATTTTGGCGACGGGCGGCACCATTGCAGGCGTGGGAGAACCCGGAAAAGATACAGGATACACTTCGGGACAGATTTCTGCCGAAGACTTGGTCGCCTCGGTGCCAGAGCTGTCCGAATATGCAGAAATTTCTGCCGAACAGATTTGCAACGTGAATTCCGACGATATGACGGACAAGTTGTGGATCACGCTTTCGAACCGCATCGCGGAATTGCAGGAAGATGAAACCGTCGATGGAATCGTGGTCACCCACGGAACCGATACGATGGATGAAACCGCCTATTTTATCAGCCTGACAGTCAAGTGCGAAAAGTCCGTAATCGTGACGGGCTCCATGAAACCTGCGACGGCGAAGAATCCTGATGGCCCCCAAAACTTGCTCGGTGCGGTGCGTGCGGCGGCTGGCTTTGCCGTCGATGACGATCCTCCTGCGAATTTGGTGTGGGTCTATTTTGCCGGTGAACTTTTCGATGCCCGCAATGTGCAGAAATGTAGCGCGTCCGCCATCAATGCGATGGGGGTGAACGCCCCAGGCGAAGGCTCCAACTGGAATGCGCTCAAGGAACAGAATTATTTTGACGTGTCAAAGCTCGATCGGTTGCCCCGTGTGAATGTAGTCTATTTTACGGTCGATGCCAACCCGAAGATTTTGGAATACGCCGCCTGTGTTTCCGATGGCCTTGTGATTGCTGGGGCGGGTTCGGGTGAATTTAGTCTCGCTTGGGCGAAGGTCCTCGAAAAGATCGATATTCCCGTGGTGATTGCAAGCCGCACCCATCATGGGTTGGTGACACTCAACGAAACCCTTGCTCCAGGGCGTATTTGTGCAGGAAGGCTCGCTCCGCAAAAGGCGGCGGTTCTCCTCAAGCTGGTGCTGACGCAGACGAGCCGTACCGACGACATCAAGCGCGTTTTTGCACTGTAAGGTGGACTCGGTTCTGTAGGAGGCTGAAAGTCTTGAAAAAGCTCGCGAATGCGGGCTTTTTTTTATGCGGTTTGCAGGGGGTTTTCTAAATTGTTCATTATGAAAATCGTATTTATGGGAACGCCGGATTTCGCGGCTCATTTCTTGGAACATCTTATCGCTTCTGATAATGAAGTTTTGGCTGTTGTCACTCAACCGGATCGTCCTGCGGGTCGTGGGCGCGTCCTTACGCCTCCGCCGGTAAAGGAAACTGCACTGAAGCATAATTTGCCGGTACTGCAGCCGACGGACTTGAAGTCGCCCGAGTTTGAAGCGGATTTGCGTAAGTACGATGCAGACCTTTTTGTGGTGGTCGCCTATTCGATTTTGCCGAAGAATATTTTGGCGGTTGCGAAATTCGGCGCGGTGAATGTGCACGGAAGTCTCTTGCCGAAGTACCGCGGTGCGGCTCCGGTGCAGCGTGCGATTGCCGATGGTCTCCTTGAAACGGGCGTAACGGTTTTCCGCCTCGACGAAAAGATGGACCATGGCCCGATTTTGGCGCAGCGCACGGTTGCAATCGGACATCAGGATACGACGGCGTCGCTGCTGGATAAGATGGTCGCTCCCGGTTGCGATGCACTGGACGATGCGATTGCCCAGCTGAAGAATGGCTGCGAGAAGGACTTGACCCAGGATCATGCGCAGGCTTCGGGCGCTCCCAAGCTTAAAAAGGAAGAAGGCCTGATTGATTTTAAGTTGCCGGCGAAGGTAATCCATAACCGTATTCGAGCCTTCAATCCGTGGCCGGGTGGCTACGGAAAGCTCGGTGGCCGCATGGTGTACCTGCGTAAGACGGATACGCCTGAAGTAGGGCCGAAACTTGCACCTGGCGCCGTTGAATTCAAGGATAACCGCTTCTTTGTCGGAACGGGCGAGGGCGTCCTTGAAGTCATCGAGATTCAGGCCGAAGGCAAGAAGCCGATGCCTGTCGCCGACTTTATGCGCGGAATCCAGAAACACGAAGGACTGATCTTTTGCTAGATGAATCTCTGAAAGAACGCATGGATGCTTACCGCGTCCTTTTGCTTTGGCAGAAGGATGGTTCCTTTATCAAGGAAAGCGGACTTTCTCCATTTGCGATGGAACTTGCCCTGGGCGTGTGCCGTAGGCATTTGTACCTGCAATATTTTTTGAAGACGCTCGTGAAGAAGGTGCCTTCGCTCGAAGTCTGCACGGTAATTGAACTTGGACTTTTCCAGATGTTCTTCACCGAAGTGCCGGACCATGCCGCCGTCGCGACGACGGTCGAGCTGATTAAGGCGGCGAACCTTGGCGAAGGTTCCGCGCGGCTCGTGAATGCCGTGCTGCATGCCGCGCGCAGGTCCGGCTTGCCGCAGCTTCCGCCGCAGCGTGTGCGTCGCGTCTCTATTGAAAATTCGGTGCCGGAATGGCTGGTACGCCGCTGGTTCGATATTTACGGCGGCGACCGCGCCGAAGCGATGGCGAAGGCGACTCTTGAACGCCCCGTGGAATGGATCCGCGTGAACTTGCAGAAGACTTCGGCGCCGGTGGTGGCGCAGAAACTTGGACTCACCGGGGCATCGATTCTTTTCGACCGATACATCCAGGTGAATGCTGATGCGAAACTCAAGCCGATTCTGGAATCGGAATCCTTTGCGAAAGGTGAATTCAGCTTGCAGAACCCTGCCGCCTATAGGGTCATCCAGTTGCTTGACTTAAAGCCTGGCCTTAAGGTGTGGGATGCCTGTGCCGCTCCTGGTGGCAAGTCTGCGCTGATGGCCGAGATGGATTCTTCGTTGGATATTCTCGCGAGCGATGTCTCCGAGGCTCGCGTTCTCAAGATGCACGACCTTGTAGACCGTCTGGGACTTACGAATGTTCGCGTGGAATGCGTTGACGTTCTCGCCTCCAGCCAAGGGGGCGTTGCGGGCGGACAGCACTTAGAGCAACGCTCTTTAGTGCGCATGGCCACCAAGGTGGGGGGCACCCCCGCTAGAGGGGGTAGCGAGCAACGGAACCGTGCGAGCGAGGGGGAGGCTTCCTCCTTTGATAGAATACTCCTTGATGTTCCCTGTAGCAACATGGGTGTCATCGCGCGTCGTCCGGAGTCGGTTTACCGCATTACGCCGGAATCGATCAAGGAATTGGTCGATTTGCAGTTTAACCTGCTGGAAAGCGCCTCGCGTGCGCTGGCTCCCGAAGGGGTGCTGGTCTATGCGACTTGTAGCCCCGATCCCGACGAGACAACAAAGGTCATTGGCCGTTTCTTGAAGGCTCATCCTGAATTTGAAAAGGTGGGCGCGGCGGTGCTTCCCGGTACCGAGGATTCCCGTTTTGATGGTTTCTTTGCGCAGGCTTTGCGGAGAAAATAGATGATTTTGAATAAATTAAGTCTTGCTTTGGCGATTGCATTTTTTGCGGTGCTGTCGTGGGGTGAACCGAATACGTCTGTAGAAGATGTCGCGTTTTCGCATGCGTCCATCGGAATTGAAGGTGGTGAAATCTATCCGTTCGGTGTGCTGGAAGATGCTGTTGAAAATACGCTTTATGGTGGCTTGAATTTCCGCTACGCCTATTGGGAAAATGTGGATGGTGTGGTGATGTTCCATTACGCCTATTTTAAGCCTGTCCCTGAAGCGGTGCCTTACGATGGCGTGCATCAGGCCATGGGCAAGGTGGGTATGGATGTTCAACTGCCTTGGATCAATTTTGCAAAGCTTGGCGCGGGATTTGCCTGCAACTGGACTCGCGCTGATTTGGAAGATGAAGACAAAAATGAAATTTATGCGAAACCGGGTGGAACTCTTGGCGACAACGAGACGGAATTCGGTTGGTACGCAAGGCTGAACTTGAATGTGCTCCATTACGAAAAATACAAGGTCGGTCTCAACGTGATGTGGGAGGAACTTTGGACCCTGCCGGAACGTTCTGATATGTTGTATGTGGGTCTCTATGTAGAAAGGAGCCTTTGGTAATGAAGAAGTTTGTTGGAATTCCTTTTTTGGCATTGTCCGTTTTGTTGGGAAGGGCCGTTGCTTCTTTCGCCCAGATTCCCGCAGAAATGGAAGGAATGGAGTACGAGACTCGTGCCGATGGAACTTTTTTAATCGGAGGTCCGACATTCGCGTTTGACCGAATCCTTGGCGCAGGAGGTGTCCATTCCGAAAGTGAACTTTGGACTCCTGCCAAGTTGCGAGACCGCCTGCTTTTTAATCGTTGGTCGGGAACGCCTTCGTGGACTCCGTTCGAGCCTTCGGTCTGGATGAAGACCGGAAATGAACTTGGCGACTTGATCTATCAGGATTTTGTGGCTGAAAAGAATCGCCCCGCCAACAGGACTCCGATTTTGGAAGGCGGTTTCCGTACCCCCGATTACAAGGGGCTCTGGGCGACTGCCCGCTTGTTCCAGGATGACCATTTCTGCAGTGGCGCTTATGGCTACCGCTACAAGGCCGTCGATGGTGATTATTCGCATTTCGGCGCCAACTGGCCTTTCTTCAGTTCTGCATACGGTGGAATCGGTTACACGAATTCTCTCGTGAATGCCTCGGTGCTGGCGGGCGAGGAATATCTGTGGTTCTACACGGCGACCTCGCTTTGGATTCCGGTACATTATAAGCCGCGCGTCGAAGGACGTGTCGATGTGATGGATTTGTCCTTGACCGTTGCCTATGAAGACGGCGAATACCAGAATATGTACAAGAAGGAAACGGGAACGCGCAAGGAAGTGAACGGTTCCGTTTACTACAAGTGCGGTAAGGCTTGCCAAAAGGGAATTTTGCAGGTTTCTGCGGGCCTCGCTTTCCGTGCGGTCGATGACTCAGGCAGCGTTTATACCGAGCTGGAAGAAGATCGTGTCGCATGGCCTTTTATGGAATTGCGTGTACAGCCGATCCAATGGGTGAGTGCCGATGTGACATTTGGTATAAACGAACGCGATTGGTTGGTGCAGGATAGCTTGCAATTCATGCCGATAACTCCTGATGATTTGGGCGTGACGATCGGTGTCAAGAATATTTCGGGCACGCGAATGAATCCGTTGGCGGACACGAAGGAATTTTACGGAGATCGAGTGGTCGACTTGACTGCGGATGGCCAGATGAACTTGATTCAGGGATACCTTACCTTTGTCGATACGATGGGTTATGTCGCTATGGGTGGCCGCGGTTCTTATTGGGCCGAATATGGCGCCGAGACATTCGAGGTCGAGGAATACCTTTCGGAAAAGGGCGACGAGAAGATTCACGCCAGTATCCAGACTCGCTACGGAAACGTCGGACGAATCAATGATTGGATCAAGGGCGTGACGGGTGAATTCTGGCTGAATGCCTGGTATCGCGATATGTTCAAGTTTACGGCGATGGCGGGCTTCGAACACATCGATGGCCCTGTCGAAAATGCGGAAGTGACTCCTGCGGAATTCTACACGGGCTTTACGGGAGACTGGCTCCTGAACGGAACCTTCAAGATTTCGCATTCGTTGCGTTACCGGAGCGATGCCCAGTGGAATTTGCGTTCGAGGGACCCGATGGTGGTCAAGGGTGACTGGACCTGGGATGCTTCGTTCTCGCAGATCTTTCCGAAGTACGGCTTGACTTTGACGGGAACGCTGTTGCATGTGCTGGCCGACGAAGTGATGGAAACGGTGAACGGCGGCTATGACCGCATCCGCTTTATCTGCACGGCGAAAAAGACCTTCTAGAAGAACGTTTCCCGTGTTCCTATTATGCCTTCCCTGTACATTCTACATGCTCAGGGGCTGGCTCTGGCGGGGATTTCCATTTCTTATGTACGTCATTCTGGAACCACGAAGTGGTGACGGAATCCAGGGATTATAGCAAGGCCAATGCTTTTAGGCAGAAGCTGTTCGCAAAAAATTCTTGAGCATCTTCTCGCTTGACCCACTGAATTTCATGCGCCGTTTTTGCAGAATTATTGCGAACGGGAGCCTTGCTTCTGAGCTGGATATGCAAAACGTCGCATTCAATTTTATGCACCGTGATGTTGTGCTTGATTTGGCCGACGTTCTCGATGGCAGAAACATGGTCTGCGTTAATGTAGGCCTCGGCCTGGGCGGGAATGCCTGCGGTTGCGTTTCGTGGCGATTCAAAATGCGGCAGGGTGAATTGATTCTTGAAAAACTTTTGTCCGCCGTGAACCGCTAAAATCTTGTGGTCGGCGCTTTCGATGACGAGGATGGTGCCGTGCCAGTCTTTTTGAATGTGCGTCTTGGCGGGCGGAAATTCGGAAACGCGGCTTTCGGCGAAAGCCTTGCAGTTTGAGTTGAGCGGGCAGTGTTCGCAGTCGGGATTCTTGACCTTGCATACAGTGCGGCCAAGTTCCATCAACGCTTCGTTATGCATGTACGCCTTGGGGCTCTCTGCCACTTCGCGTGCGTAGTTCCAGTAGATTTCGCTCGCACTTTTGCCGTCGCGCTTGTCCGTCGGCAGAAAGTCTAGTGTATAAAGTCGCGAAAATATGCGCACCAAGTTCCCGTCAAGAATCGCTTCTTGCTGGTGGTAGGCGAGGCTTAAAATCGCCCCTGCCGTGTATGCCCCGATACCCGGCAATGCTTCTAGTTCCATACGGGTCGTAGGCATGGTCGCCTTATTGTCATCCTGGAGCCGTAGGCGACGGGATCCATCCATTTTTCGCTGATTGATTATCTTGGCCGTCTTTAAGATGTTCCTTGCGCGGCTGTAATACCCGAGTCCCTGCCAGTAGCGGAATACTTCGCTTTCTTCGGCGGCGGCAAGCGTTTCCACATCAGGGAACCGCTCCATCCACCTTATGAAATATTCGCGTACGGTCGAAACCTGCGTCTGCTGCAGCATGGTCTCGCTAATCCACACGGCGTATGGATCGCGTGGCGCGTCCAAATCGGCGGGACGCCACGGCAAATCTGCGGCGTTCTTCTTGAACCATTCGCGCAGGTGCTTTAGACTTGTTTTATCCATACATTGCTTGCCATATCCGGTTAATTCGGACATGACATTTACAGCCCGTACGCTTCTTTTTTCAGCTTCCTGAAGAATGCGAACTGCGCCTTGGTCGAAGATTCCATGGTGTACTTGAGGCTGCGTTCGTGGGCTGTCTCGCGCATCTTGGCGTAGGTATCGGGTTCTTCAAGGTACAGCTTGCGGCATTCTTCCATGGCGTTCAGCCAGGCGTCTTCGTCTATCGGCAAAATGCGCCCTGCGGCCTCGTCCATCACGATATCGTGCGGTCCGCCGTAATCGCTTACGATGGCTGGCGTGCCGGTGGACATCGCTTCGACCACAACGTTTCCGAAGGTGTCCGTGGTGCTCGGGAACAGGAAAAAGTCGGAATCGGCGTAAAGACCTGCGAGCGTTTCTCCGCCCTGTTCGCCAGCAAAGTGTACGCTGCTGTCTCCTTCGAAGATCTGCTTGATTTCTTCGAGGTACCAGCCGTAACCCACATACATAAGTTCTACGTCATCGTGCTTGGCTGCAAATTTTTTCCAGACGCCGTTCAAGAATTCCAGGTTCTTTTCCTTGGAAATGCGCCCGATGAACGAGAAACGAACCTTGCGCGCGCTGCTATCGCTGTACTTTTCCCAGGTTCCCTTGCCGCGTAAATTCTGCGAGAATTTTTCTAAGGGGAGTCCGCGGGGCAAAATTTGCACCTGGTTTTCGGGCACTTTTAGCTGCGAAGTCAGAATGTTCGCATAGTCCTTGCAGGGGCTGACCACGGGGCGCGTCATGCGGTAGAAAATCTTCATGAGCCAAAGCACAAAGTGGAACATCCACTTGGCTTTCACGAGCGTCTTGGTGTAAGTGGGAACGTCGGTGCGGTAGTGGCTGAAAACCTTGATGCCTGCGACTTTCGCGCAGAAGCAGACAAGCCATGCGCCTGGACTCGGTGTCTCGAATTCAATCAAGTCGACGGGGTAGCGCTTGAGCAGGCGAAGCACCGGACCCACGCGGGGTATTGCCAGTTCGCTGTTGGCGTAACCCAGCTGTTCCATGCTGAACATGCGCGGAAGCAAAAGGCAGTAGCCGTTTTCCACGACGCCGCAGGGGCGCGTGTTGAAGGCGTTTCCGGCGAGGAATGCGTTCATACCGTGGGCCCGCATGTAGGGGATCACGTTTCTTAAGTTGTTTGCAATTCCGTTGGTTTCGTCCAGGTTGTCGGAATAAAAAAGAATGCGCACATCATCGGCAGGGTGCTGCTTGCGTTCTTTTTTCAAATAGAATCGCAACTTCAAGAGTTTCGGTAGATTAAGAAACAGCGACCCGAATACGATCGGCGGAATCATGCCAGTGCGCAAGTTTCCGGGGGGCTGGTGTTTGAAACCGAACATCTTTCTGAAGGTGCTCGTGACGGTGCGTCCAAAGATAGCCGGACGCGTATCTAAAACGTCGGTGGCTTTAAGCTTTGTTGAATTTGACGCAGTCGGCATACTTCACTCCTTTGCCACCGAACAGGTCCAAGGCCGATCCGATGGTGAGGTCAATCGTTCCGTTAGAAATTTGTTTGCAATGCTTGAGGTCTTCAAGCGACTTGGCGCCTCCCGCATACGTGCAAGGAATCGGGCTGTGCTCGGCGAGGAACATAATCAGTTCATCGTCCATGCCCTGCTGCTTTCCTTCGACATCGGCAGCGTGAATCAAAAATTCGTCGCAGTAACTCGAAAGGTCTTCGAGCGTTTCGGCGTTCACCTCGATGTCAATCAGGGTCTGCCAGCGGTTCGTGGCGATTTTCCAGCGGGGGCGTGCTTCGTCCGGATCGTCGATTTCGTCGTCGGGGACAAATTGCTTTTTCTTCGCGGAACTCACGCGCTTGCAGCTCAAGTCAAGCACCAGATGCTCCTTGCCGACCGTCTTGGAGAGTAGTTCCAAACGTTCTCGGTCCAACTTGCCTTCAGGGAAAATCCAGCTCGTCACGATTACATGAGATGCACCGGCATCCAGATATTCTTTCGCGTTCTCGGCAGTGATGCCGCCGCCGACCTGCAGTCCGCCGGGATAGGCGGCGAGCGCTGTTTTCGCGGCCTCGGTGTTGCCCTTGCCGAGCATAATCACGTGGCCGCCCTTGATTCCGTCTTTCTTGTAGAGCTCCGCAAACCAAGCGGGGGAACGGTCCGTTTCGAAATTCGTCTTGAGGCCTGCTCCGCTGTCATTCAGCGAGCTGCCTACAATCTGCTTTACACGTCCGTCGTGCAGGTCGATGCAGGGGCGAAACTTAGTCATCAGTCTTTAACTCCGGTAATGCACCAGTCCAGTTTTTTCCCGTGGCTTGCATCGCTCCTGCCCCTGTAAAAGAGGACTTCGCCGCCGGCCGCAATCTTGAAGGCCTTCTTGGCGAACCAGCCGTCTACCTTGTCCAATAGGCTTGCCTTCTGGAGTGTCTTTGCCACGCTGAACTTGAGTGCGGGAATAGAGGCGTCTTGCCATTCGAAGGTCAAGTCGCCTTTTGCAAATTTCTTGCCGTTGTAATTGTCGCTGCCTTCCTTGATTGCCTTGGGGCTTGCGACCTTCATGCCTGATTCGTCCTTGTATAGCGCGTATCCGAACGGTTCGCCACTTTTGGAAATCGAGACTCGGCCTGCAAATAGCGGGCTGCGGGCGCTGGTGCTGAAGTTGACCGAACGTGCGGCCATATCGGTGGCCTGCTCGGTTTGCCAGGTCTGATCCATGTAGGCGTAGCCCTTTACGGCGATGGTGTCTTCGTTGTAGGCGATTTTGCCTTTTACGCGTCCGTAAGGAATGTGCACGTATTGCCCGAAACTTTCCTTGCCGATTTTCCATACGCCGTTGCCAGGAACTTTTCCGACTTCGGCAGATTCGAATGTCACATCGACCAGGAATTTGCCTCCCTTGTCGGCGGAAAAGAGCACGCGGTGATCTTTGCCCGGCTTGTGCTCCATCGCATATTCGCCGTTGATGTCTATGCTTGCCGTGGCCTTGTTTGCCTTCAGGCGTTCCGGCGGATACTGGCGGCCAACCGTGTACGTTTTGCTCTTGAAGTTCCAAAAGCTCATGTCGCAGGTGACCTTTTTACCGGCGCCAGGAATATGGAGCGTGGAATAGTTGATAAAGGCGCGAGTACCGTTGTCGAAAACGAACTGGTAACTCCAGGTCTCGTTGAATTCCTTGACGTTGCTCTGGTGCGGCATAAAGTCGTCGACCGAGACGCTACGCACGGAACTCTGCGGCGCCACCACATCGCCTGCAAACGCAAACGATGTACAGAGTGTTGCCATAATCGCTATCAGTATAGATTGCTTCGTCACTATTATAGCCTCAAGTCCTGTCCCATACCCATCTTCAGTTCGGTACGGCGGCGGAGCACCATTTCGTTGAATAGGTCGGTCAGGCTGTCTTCGACGCTGATCATCGGCTTCCAGCCCATGCTCATTGCCTTTTCGGGGTTACCGATCAAAAGCGGAATGTCGTTGCTGCGTTCGTAACCGGGGTCAAAACGGAAGTCCACGCTCACGCCCGCGATATCGACGAGCATTTCGGTGAGTTCGCGGAAGGTGTAAGACTTACCGCAGCAAAGGTTGTAGGCTTCGCCCGGTTCGGACTGATTCAAAAGCTGGATCATGCCGCGTGCCACATCGCGCACGTCAATCACGTCGCGGCTGATGTCGAGACTGCCCGAATAAACGGTGGGTTCCGCGCCGTAATACTTTATCTTCACTAACTGGTAGGTGATGGAAGGAATCACGAAACGGCGGCTGTGGTGCGGGCCCGTAAAGTGGAAGGGGCGCGCAAAAACCACGTGCAATCCGTAGGCGTTCTTGAACTGGTTGCCCAGAAGTTCCATACAAGCTTTCGATGTTGCATAGGGCGTGAGCGGATTCGGGGCGTCCGTTTCTTTATGCAAATAGGTGAGCTGGTGGTCGGTGCGGCCGTAAATTTCGCTAGAACTTAAAAGCATCACCTTTGCCTTGGGGCAATTCTGGCGCACTGCTTCGAGCAGGTTCTGCGTGCCGAGCAGGTTGATGTTCAGCGTTTCGTAAGGCTTCTTGTAGCTGAGTCCCACCGACGACTGGCTCGCCAGATGGTAAATGTGCGTGGGCTGCACGAACTGAATCACGTCTTGCATGTGTTTGAAGTTCAGCAAGTCACCATTCAGGTATTCGACGCCTTCGACTTTCTGCCAGGGCTGCGGCTGTTCGTCGCTAAAGCTGTACAGATCGTGGGTGGTACCCACAAGGCTCGACAGAATGTGGTACCCGAGGGCACCCGTTCCACCTGTTACAAGAATACTCATTTTCACACACTCCTATAGTATTACTTAATAGCTCCCCAGCTTTGAGTAATGATATCTTTATCGATGTTCACGACCTTTTCCACGGCTCCAATCTTCGTGGGAAGGATGTAAACACGCTTGCCTTTTTCTGCCTTCTTGTCAACAGCCATGGCGTCCCATGCGGCTTCTACGTCGATGTCGTATTTCTTCGGGAATCCGAGGTCGTCCAAGAGTTTGTTCTGACGAGCTTCTTCTTCGGCGCTGATTTTGCCGAGGAGAACTGCCGCGCGTGCGGCCACGCGCATGCCGAGCGACACGGCGATGCCGTGCGTGAACATACTGTAGTGCGTCAAGTTTTCAATTGCATGCCCGAAGGTATGCCCGTAATTCAAAATAGCGCGCAGGCCTGCTTCCTTTTCGTCGATGCCGACGACTTCGGCCTTGATGGCGCAGCTGCGGTAAATCAGGTGCTTCAAAACGTCGAGGTCATGGGCCTTGATTTTTTCGACGTTCTGTTCCATATAACGGAAGAATTCTTCGTCGTAAATCACGCCGTACTTCACGATTTCGGCAAGGCCTGCCAGGTATTCCGTTTCGGGCAAGGTGCTGAGTACCGCGAGGTCGCAGACCACGGCCTTCGGCTGGTAGAATGCACCAATCATGTTCTTGCCTTCGGGGTGGTTTACGGCCACTTTTCCGCCCACGGAACTGTCGACCATGCTCAAAAGCGTTGTCGGGAACTGGATGAACGGAATGCCGCGCTGGTAGGTGGCTGCACCGAAGCCAGCCATGTCGCCGACTACGCCGCCGCTGAACTGCAACAGGCAACTCTTGCGGGTGTAGCCGCGGTGGAGCATGAAGCTGAACAGCTGGTTCAGGTTGTGCAAGGTCTTGTTCTTTTCGCCTGCCTGGAACTTGAAAATCGGACAACGTCCGGCCTGGCCTCTCAGTTCGCCGAGCATCTGGCTCTGGACCTTTGCGATGTTTGTGTCGGTGCAGACCAGGAACTCGTGGCTTGGAGCAAGCTTCAGGCATTCCAGCAGCACGCCCGCTTCGGGAATGATGTTCTTGCCGATAAAGATGGGGTAGCGTCCGCCGCTGCTCGGGCAAACGTCCAGCGCATGGCTGTTCCAGAAATTCAAGATGTAGAGGATACGTTCGATGACGTGGTCCTCGGTGAACTCGTCGGAGCTTTCTACGCTGAAGTCGGCGTTCGCGTAATTCTTTTCGCGTTCCTTGAGCATCACCTTGATTTTTTCGAGGCG
>LVAE01000044.1 GCA_001603905.1 Fibrobacterales bacterium Fibro_02 | reverse complement strand
ACGGGCCAGAGGCGTGTGCCCGAACCACCACAAAGAATCAGGTTGATCATGTTATGTCATCCTTATTTGCTGTAGTCGTCCTTGACGACATGTACGTTGTGCGCAGCCAGTGCTCCGTAGTAGACCGTCTGTACGGACGGGAGGATCAAGCTGATGAGGCGGTTCCAGGTGGCGAGACCGGAAGCGTCCACATACACGATATCGCGGGCGTTCAGTTCGAAACGGTCGGCCATGGCAAGTGCCATTGCATTCTTTGCGTTCAGCTGGAACACGTCAATCTTGGTTTCGGAGGTATTGCGGATCACGTAGATGCCACGGGAAGTTGCGTTCAGAGCCTGCAGGCCGCCAGCAGAGGCGAGGGCTTCGGCGAGGGTCAACTTTCCGCTGTAGATATTCACGATGCCGGTTCTGCCGACTTCACCCATCACGTAAACCTTCTGTTCCTTCTGCGTTTCGGACAGGGCCGGAACAAAGAGCTGGTCCTTGGGCTGAACCATCATGCGTTCGAGGGGCAGGTTGGACTTGAAGGCGTCGAGGTAGTTGATGTTGTAGACCTTGTCGCCACGGCGCAGCTGCATTGCAGAGGGGTCGGCTTCCTTGGCGAATCCACCGACGCTTGCAATCATGTCGGGGAGGGTCATCGGATTTTCGTTAAACGATACGAAACCCGGGCGTTCCACGGCGCCTGCTACGAATGCCTTGCGGCTGTTGTAACCGGTAACGCGAACATCGACCTGCGGGTCGTTCAAGATCTTGTCGGAAAGACGCTTCGTGATTTCGGCGCGGAGTTCCTGGGCGGTCAGACCTGCAGCCTGGAGTTCACCGGCATAGGGATAGAAAAGCTTTCCGTCGGTGGTCACCTTCTGGCCTGCCGGCTGGTACTGACCCATCGGAGAAGTCAGTTCCGGATGTTCCCACACCACCACCTGAACCATGTCCAGAGGTCCAATGCGGTATTCGAGTTCAGGAAGGGAATCAACCACGAGGTCCTTCAAATCACCCAGCTCGGAAGATCCTTCGGCGGTGGCAACACTCTTGCCAAGGTCGCCCTGGTCGATGGAGTGGATCTGCACCGTCATGCCGTTGTATTCGGCGGAATCACCCGGCAAAGACATCTGCATCTGGGGCCCGGCAAAGCAACCGGTCAAGACGACGGATGCCACGGAGCAAAGTCCTAAAAACATTTTTTTCATAACTCAACCCTTTTTGCCAGCTATGCCTGGCCTTCACTTTGTTTGATTTTTTCAACCCAATAGGGAGTCAGTTTAGAGATAAAGTTCCATGCGAGAACAAAGGCGTTCTCGGGACGGCGGTACGGGTCGGGAACATCGACTCGCTGCGGTTCACCATAGCGGAAAACCTTGCCGTTTAACCACGGATACCTATGCAGCAATTCCATCTTGTGGCCGTTTTCCATGACGAGGATCAAATCGGCCCACTTAAGAATGTCCAGATTGATTTGACGGGCGCGGTGTGCGCTCATGTCGATGCCATGCTCCAGCGCAATCTTTTGGCTGAGCTCATGTGCAGGATGGTCGACCAAAGCCCCGAGGCCGGCACTCATCACTTCAAATTCAGGACCCAATTCTTTCTTGAGGCAGTATTCGCCTGTAGGGCTGCGGCAAATATTACCAGTGCATACAACTAGAATATGTTTCATTGGATGTTAAGATAGAAAAAAGCATTAAAGCTCGAACGCGAAATTCAAATCCTTAAGCGCCGGATTCTTCGTGTCCTTTTCGGAGAGGAGGGGCTCGAATCCGTTGCCGACCGGCCACTTGATGCCGATTTCAGGATCGTTCCACATAAGACCGCCTTCGTCCTTGGGATCGTAGAGGCGGGTGCACTTGTACACGAAGGTAGCCGTTTCGCTGAGAACTACAAAACCGTGGGCAAAGCCTTCGGGAATGTAGAACTGCTTCTTGTTCTCGGCGGAAAGCGTAACGCCTTCCCACTTGCCGAACGTGGGGCTTCCCTTGCGGAGGTCTACGGCCACGTCAAAGACTTCGCCTTCGATCACGCGGACGAGCTTGCCCTGCGGATTCTTCTTCTGGAAATGCAGTCCGCGGAGAACTCCCTTCTTGCTGCGGGATTCGTTATCTTGTACGAAAACCATGTCCAGGCCGGCAGCATCGAATTCCGCCTTGTTGTAGGTTTCCATAAAATAGCCGCGATGGTCGCCATAGACCGTCGGTTCAACGATTGTTACGCCCTCGATGGAGGTCTTGATGAAATTGAATTTACCCATTTTAAATCTCCTATAGATCCTTCGACGGAGTTTACCCTGAGCTTGTCGAAGGGCCTGGATGACACGTAGGCTATCTATTCCCGTACATTTTTTCGTAATACTTCTCGTAGTCGCCGCTCGTGATGTTGTCGAGCCATTCCTGGTTGTCGAGGTACCAGCGCACCGTCTTCTCGATGCCTTCTTCAAACTGAAGCGAAGGTTCCCAGCCGAGTTCCTTCTGGAGCTTGGTAGAATCGATGGCGTAGCGTGCATCGTGGCCCAGGCGGTCCGTCACGTAGGTGATGAGGTTCAGATCTTCGCCTTCGGCGCGGCCGAGGAGTTTATCGACGGTCTTGATGACGACCTTGATGATGTCGATGTTCTTCCATTCGTTGAAACCGCCGATGTTGTACGTCTCGGCAATCTTTCCGTTATGGAAAATCACGTCGATAGCGCGGGCATGGTCTTCGACAAAGAGCCAGTCGCGAACGTTTTCGCCCTTGCCGTAAACCGGGAGCGGCTTCTTGTGGCGGATATTGTTGATGAAAAGCGGGATGAGCTTTTCGGGGAACTGGTACGGACCGTAGTTGTTGCTGCAGTTCGTCACGATGGTCGGCATGCCGTAAGTGTCGTGGAAGGCGCGAACAAAGTGGTCGGAACCCGCCTTACTAGCAGAATACGGGGAGTGCGGCGTGTACTTCGTTGTCTCGTAGAAGAAGTCGTCGCCGTAAGCCAGATGGTGCTCGGAGCTGGAGGCCGTCGTGGTGAACGGAGGCGTGATGCCTTCCGGGTGGTTCATCTTGAGTGCGCCATAGACTTCGTCCGTCGAAATATGGTAGAAGCGCTTGCCCTCGTACTTTTCGGACAAGGATTCCCAGTAAAGCTTCGCGGCCTGCAACAGGCTCAAAGTTCCCATCACGTTCGTCTTCGCGAAGGTGAACGGGTCCTTGATGGAACGGTCCACGTGGCTTTCTGCTGCCAGGTGAATGATACCGTCGACTTTTTCATCCTGCATAAGCTTGTAGAAAGCGTCAAAGTCGCAAATGTCCATCTTCACGAACTTGTAGTTCGGCTTGCCCTCGATATCCTTCAGGTTCGCGAGGTTGCCCGCATAGGTCAGCTTGTCGAGGTTGATAACCTTGTATTCAGGATACTTATTGACAAAGAGGCGCACCACGTGGCTGCCAATGAAGCCTGCGCCGCCGGTAATGACGATAGAACGTTTCATGTTTTTTCCTTAGTACTTAATCTTTCCTTCAGCGACCTTGCGCAGGTGCTGACCATAAGGAGACTTGCCGTACTTGGCGGCAGATTCAAGGAGCTTTTCCTTGCTGATCCAGCCATTGATATAGGCAATTTCCTCGACGGCGCTAATCTGGATTCCCTGACGGTTTTCGACCATCTTCACGAATTCGCCTGCCTCGATGAGGCTGTCCATGGTGCCTGTGTCAAGCCAGGCGAAACCACGGCCGAGAAGTTTCACGTCGAGTTCACCTTGTTCCAGGTAGACACGGTTGAGGTCGGTAATTTCAAGCTCGCCGCGAGCGCTGGGCTTCTGAGCCTTTGCATATTTGGAAACACGGTTGTCGTAGAAGTAGAGGCCCGTAATCGCGTAATTACTCTTCGGTTCCTTCGGTTTTTCTTCGACGGAAATCACCTTTCCGCTTTCGTCGAATTCAACGACGCCAAAGCGTTCCGGGTCTTCGACATAGTAGCCGAATACACTGGCGCGGCCCTTTTCTTCGGCGTTCTTGACGGCCGCCTTGAGGAGCGGGCTGAAACCGTTTCCGTAGAAGATATTGTCACCGAGAACCATCGCGCAGCAGTCGTTCCCGATGAATTCTTCGCCGAGGATAAAGGCCTGAGCAAGACCATCGGGGCTGGGCTGTACCTTGTAGCTCAGGTTCAGTCCCATGGCGGAACCGTCGCCCAGGAGTCGTTCAAAGTTCGGCAAGTCCGTCGGCGTCGAGATAATCAGGATATCGCGGATGCCGGCGAGCATCAGCGTCGACAGCGGGTAATAGATCATAGGCTTGTCGTAAACAGGCAAAAGCTGCTTACTGGTAACCATGGTCAGCGGATAAAGCCTTGTACCGGAGCCCCCGGCGAGAACGATTCCTTTCATATTTACTCCTTCGTCGGTAAATTCTGTTAGTACTTTCCGTACTTGTAGCCGTAACCTTCGGTGCGGCTGTGCTCATACTTGTTGATGACGATCGAGGCGTGAGCTTGCGGATTGCCCTTGAGAATCTGCGACATGCCGTCCTTGATGGCTTCGATCGAGTGCTTGTTGTATTCAATGACCATCACGATCTGGTCGGCGACATGGCAGGCGAGTGCGGCGTCGGTCACGAGCATGATAGGCGGAGTATCGACGATGACGAGGTCGTATTCCTGCTTGAACTTGTTGATGATTTCGGCATAATGCTTGGATCCCAGGAGCTCCGCTGGGTTGGCAGGAACATTGCCGCACGGGATGACAAAAAGGTTTTCGACTTCGGTGGGGAAAATCACGTTTTCGGGTTCCACCTTGCGGAGGAGTATCTGGGAAAGCCCGTCCCCGCGCTTGATGCCGAATTCCTTGTGCAAACGCCCCTTACGCAGGTCTGCGTCGATGAGTAGCACCTTCTTGCCGAGGCCGGCGAACAGGGCGGCGAGGTTTACCGAGATAAAACTCTTGCCTACTCCGGGGATAAGTCCGCTTACACCGATAATGGAACCGCCTTCGTCCATCATTGAAAATTCAATGGACGAACGCAATGCTCGGAGCGATTCTACTGCGACGTCGTCTGGTTCCACCACGGCCAGGGGACGAGTCCCCTTGGTTCCCTTCGGATTGCCCTTGGGAACCTTGGCGTAGACGGTGAAGCCCGTTTCCTTCTCGATGAAGCTCGCGCTCTTGACGCCGCTGCTGAACTTCGACTTGATCGAGACGATGGTTGCGCCCATCAGGAATCCGAGGAACAGGGCAACGCACAGGATAACTTTCTTCTTTGGCTTTGTGGGGACTGTCACCTGTTCGGCATAGTCAATGATTCGGACCGAGCCGACTTCACCAGCCGAAACGAGACGCAGCTGCTGGATGTTGTTGAGCATGGAGGTGTACATGACCTTTGTCAGTTCCACCTGGTTCTGCAACTTAAGTACTTCCTGCTGGGTGGCGGGAAGCTTCTTTACTTCGCTGGAGGTTCCCGCAAGTTCGCGGCGTAGAGCGTCTTCTTGATCTTCCAGAGTTTTTACGGTGGGATGCTCGGAATGGAACAGACGGATTGCTTCTTGCTTGCGCTGCTGTAGGGCGAGAATATCCTGTTGCAACTTCATACGACGCTGTAACACCAACTGTGTTTCTGCATTGATGTCTACCGAACCGACGCGGTTACGGTAGGTGTTCAAGTTCATGAGGGACGAATCCATCTGGGCCTTGACATCGGGAAGCTGTTTTTCGAGGAATTCCAGGGTCTTTTGGGCCTCCGCATTGCGTTCCTCGACATTCTGTCGCAAGTAAGAAGATGCAACCTCGTTCAAAATTTCTACACCGCGGTCCGGATAAATATCCTGGTACGAAAATTCAAGGATTCCTGTTTTCTTGCCTTTTTCGGAAACGTTGAACGCTCCACGAAATTTTTCGATAGCGTCGAGACGCTTGAGTTTGTATACGGAGAATGTTTGACCGGGGCGAACCTCGGCACGGAAAATTCCGAAAGAGGCCGTATCGCCGGCATAAGCGAAATGATAGGTTTGCCCAGCACTTCCTGTGAGTACCAATTTTTTGTCTTGGTCGAAGAGCTCAAAGTTGCCTAGGGAATCCTTGGCGACGACGGTCCAGGGCAGATTACGTTTTTCTTTAGGGACGTTGTTCCAGGGCACATTGAAGTTGCTCAGTTCTAGGCGGCCTTCCTTGTGCATAAGGCGGTCAATTTTGCTTTGCGGATCGGCGACGAGATCGAGGCGCATCTTTTCGACTGCCGCACCCATCACTTGACGGCTCTTGATGAGCTCCATTTCAGTTTCGGCAGGGCTGCTGGTCGCAAACAAGGCTCCAAGGCTACCCATCATTCCCGATGGCTTGTTGTTCTTGGATTCAATTTGCAGAAGGGCGTCTACCTGATAAACCGGTCTTACCCACATTGCGACAAATACACCGATGATACCGGCGAGCAGCATAATAGGAACCATAATGGGCCAGTTTTTGGCCAGTTCCTTTAAAAGTTCTCCAAGATCGGTATCTTCTTTTTTCTTCGTAGCCATAAAGCGTTTTTCCTCTAACACACGATGTCCGTATAATTTAGAAAAAACGCACTATATATAAAAAAGCTATCTTTGGCTTTATGAGTGAAAACGCCCCCAAACGCCTAAAAGATTTCTTGCCCCAAACCCCTTTTAAAGCCGGCGAAGGCGCCGAGACCCTGTTGGATGCGTTTATGGCATGGGCGGAATCCCGCGGGACCACTCTTTACCCCGCCCAGGAAGAAGCGATTTTGGAGATTTTGGATGGCAAGAATGTCATCCTGAACACGCCTACGGGTTCAGGGAAGTCGATGGTTGCGCTCGCACTCCATTTCGACAGTTTGGCCCATGAGCGCCGCAGCGTCTATACCTGCCCCATCAAGGCGCTGGTGAACGAAAAATGGATGGCGCTCTGCAAGGAATTCGGTGCCGAGAATGTAGGACTTTCGACAGGTGATGCAACCGTAAACCACGATGCACCGATACTCTGTTGTACCGCAGAAATTCTGAGTAACATGGCGCTAAGTGAAGGCGAGCAGCTTACGATTACCGACGTGGTCATGGACGAATTCCATTACTATTCCGACAAGGAACGCGGCGTCGCTTGGCAGGTACCGCTATTGACTCTACCGCAAGCAAGATTTTTGCTCATGAGCGCAACCGTCGGCGCCACCGAATTTTTCGAACGCGACATGACGAAGCATACGGGCCGCGAATCGGTGACGGTGCGTTCCTCGCAGCGCCCGGTCCCACTCGATTTCAGCTATTCCGAAACCGAGATTTCGAACACGGTGCAAAAACTCGTTTCGAGCGGCAAGGCGCCCGTTTATGTGGTGCATTTTACGCAGGCGGCCGCGGCGACCAATGCGCAGAATTTCATGAGTCTGGACTTGTGTACTAAAGAAGAAAAACAGGCGATTAACGACGCAATCAAGGAAGTCCGATTCAGCAGTCCTTACGGCCCCGAAGTCAAGCGCTGGCTCAAGCAAGGAATTGGCCTGCATCACGCTGGACTTTTGCCAAAGTACCGCATTCTCTGCGAAAAGTTGGCCCAAAAAGGTTTGCTCAAGGTCATCTGCGGAACAGACACGCTAGGCGTCGGCGTGAACGTGCCCATCCGAACGGTGCTGTTTACGCAACTCTGCAAGTATAGCGGCGACAAGACCGCCATTCTCACCGCCCGCGACTTCCACCAGATTGCAGGCCGTGCGGGTCGCAAGGGTTTCGATGACATCGGCTACGTGGTGGCGCAGGCTCCCGAACATGTCATTGAGAATTTGAAACTCGAAGCGAAGACGAAACAGACGGGCAAAAAGTTCCAGAAAAAGAAACCGCCTGAACATGGCTACGTTCCCTTTGATGAAAGTACATACAAACGATTAATTGCCGCTTCGCCGGAGCCGCTGACTTCGAGTTTCCAGGTGAATCATGGGATGCTCTTGAACATCTTGAGCCGCCCTACGGACGGCTGCACCGCCATGCGCAACCTGCTCAAGGATTGCCACGAAAGTATCGCAAGCAAAAAGAAATTGCAACACCGCGCTTTTCAGCTTTTCAAGAGCCTCGTCAAGAAGAATATTATCGAATTCGTGACGCCGATTGCTCCGGGCTACAGTAAGCTCCGCGTGAACATGGACTTGCAGGACGATTTTTCGATGAACCAGCCGCTTTCGCTGTACCTGGTAGACACGCTTCCGAAACTGGACCGCGAAAGCCCCGAATACGCCCTCGATGTCATTACTTTGTGTGAAAGCATTGTGGAAAACCCGGATGCAATCCTCCGCATTCAGCAGAATAAGGCGCGTAATGCCCGCCTCGACGAGCTCAAGGCGCAGGGCATGGAATTCAACCAGCGCATGGAAGAAATTGAGAAGGTGGAATATCCCAAGCCGCTTCGCGATTTCATTTACGACACCTTCAACGCCTTTGCCGAAGAACACCCTTGGGTCGACGTGAATATCGAACCCAAGAGCATCGTGCGCGAAATGTTCGAGAACTTCAGCACCTTTAGCGGCTACGTGAAGCAGTACGGCTTGCAGCGAATGGAAGCAATTTTGCTGCGTCACCTGAATAGCGTTTACAAGGTGCTTTCGCAGACGGTTCCCGACGGCTACAAGAACGAGGAACTCCTCGACATGCAAGATTACCTCGGCGACATGATTCGCCGCACCGACTCGAGCCTTCTCGAGGAATGGGAAAAGATGGCCCATCCCGAAGACTACCAGAAGCGCCTGGAAGCCGCGGGCGCCACGGAACTCGAGACCGCTTTCGGGGCCGACAAGGTGGCCGCCGACATCACCTACGACAAGAAGCATTTTATTGTCATGGTGCGCCAGCGCATTTTCCAGCTGATGTCCGCTTTGCAGAAGCAGGCCTATGGCGATGTGCTCGACATGCTCGCCGATGACCTCGCCGAAGGGCAGATGCTCGTGGACGGCGAAGGTAAGCCCTGGACCGAAAACGGCCTCATGGAAATCATGGCCGCTTACACTGCGGAACATCATAACTTCCGCCTTGATGTCGAAGGCCGCTCGCTGCACCATACGATTGTCACCTACGAAGGCGAAATCATGCACGTTCAGCAGATGCTGCAGGACGAAGAAGATTTCAACGACTGGAGCATCGATTTTGACGTGAACCTCACCGAATGTCGTGACGCGGGGATGCCGCTCTTGAAGATGATGCGCATCGGGGAAGTGTAACGGGGGTTGTTGTTACACGCAATCCTTTGGACTGCATCTTATGCGAGTTCAGGCTGGAACGTTTTTTGACATGAAGTACAAGGACTATTAAGAGGGGCTTTAGTTCATTCCGTTTACATCGGTTGTAAACTGGGTCCCCATTTTTCCTGTTAAATAATTTCCCTCGCCGCCGACCCACACGACAACACTTTTGCTGTTCGCATTCCCCTTCGTCCAGCGAACGCGTAAGTGGGTTGTCCTGTCTGTAACTCCTCCACCCCGAATGCAGTTGGATAAGGACTTGCTTTTAAAAATAGGTGTTTGTATAGTGGGGCTTCCATTATTGGCAACGAGTCCGTCTGCAATGCGGGCGAATCCTGCCGACTCAAGAATGTCATAATAAAAGGAACCTTTTCTATAAGAGTCGACCAAGGGTGTTCCGATTTTAAATTCATTCCTACCATCTTTATCGAGACATTTGTTTAAATTAATTTCTATTAGAATTATGCCTCTTTTTTGTTTAAGGTATGTTTCTGCAATAGCAGCGGGGGAATTTGGACCTCCGATACCACTCGCAGTGTGCATTTCTTGCGAGGTAATTGCAGAGTTTCCTGCGCCCTCCAGTTCGTACAGTCCCCGTTCGAAAGCATTTTTTATATTAAAAAGACTCATCATGTCAATGCGTTCCTTCGTTCTTTCGATGTAACCGGTCAATTGTGGCAATGCAACTCCTGACAAGAGGTTTATTATCACGATAACCACCATCAACTCGATGATGGTGAAACCGCGTTTACCCCTCCCCTTTTTTCTGTTTTCAATATCCATAACACCTTCTTTTTTTTTAAATATAAGCAAATCTTTACGACATTGCAATTTTGTAGTCATTTTGTAACTAGATTGCGCCAGAATTTTCCGTAGGTTGTGTTTTTCTCTATTCCAAATAGGAATAGAAAAGTCAACAGCCCGGTAGCCAATTTACTTGATTTTAATCCCACAAAGAACGCACCCCCGAAGGGGTGCGCTAATCATTCCAAGGAGCTTTAGGATGATTACTTTTCAATTCCGGGCTTCAGCGTATACACGTGTTCCATGTGGTTGTCGAAGACCATGTACTTGGCATCGGCATAAACGCCTTCGTTCTTGAGCATAAACGCCGCACGGGTCATGCAGCCACAGCCTTCGTTCGGCTCCAGCTTGACCGATTCGATAACGCTTGTTTCGGTTTTTGCATAGAGCGTATCATTCGAAGGATACACATTGACCTTTTCAACCTTTTTATCGCAATCAAAAGTCGCTTCAAAGACCAATACGACATCGTCTCCGTCAAAATGCGTTCTTGCATACGGAATGATTTCTCCATCGGAGCCCTTTTCCGTGAAATCATCCCAGCTATCCACAAGACGGAACTTGTTGCTCAAAAGATTTTCATTTTCATCGGGCGATGCATCGCAATAACCAATCACATCCGTCACTTCCTGGTGCGGCTCAGATTCATCAAATTCCGGCGCATCGGGAATCACGGGCTCTTCGATTTCGGGCCTTACAGGCGCAGGTTCAGAAGTCACTGCAAAAACTTCGCCAGAATATTTGAAATACTTGGCATCGCTTGACTTAATACTGAACAGGTGATCCTTGATGCACATGCAGCTTGTCACGGCGGCATCTTCCAGATTGAACCAGATTTCCGCCCAATCGCTTAGACTTGAAATCGGCCATAATGTCGCAGTAATCATTCAATTCAGGAACCAAGATATGATTGTTTCCTGTTGAATCTTCAACTAGGTACGCTTTATCCAATTCATCGGAGCCCGCTTTTTTGTATAAAACGCCCAAGCCGTTATCAAGGCACTTACTCGTCATTTCAAGGCCAATTTTTCCGGAAGTATCCGCGCCCGAACCGTTAGAGCCTGAACCCGACGAAGAATCATCGCCGCATGCCCAGAAAGCAAGCGAAAAGGCCACACAACAGGACAAAAACTTTTTCACGTAAACCTCCTACACGATTCAATATAAATTAACACTATCCTAAAAACAAGCCTTTCTGCCCATTTTTTCATTTTTTGCAAAAAACGATGATACGAATCACTAAGAAACGGGGCGTTACGGGGGTGGAACCCCCGTTGGAAAGGGTAGGCTAAGCCCGGCTTAGCCGAGGGGAAGGCTTTCCCCTTTAGATCCTTCGACTACGCCCGAAGGGCTCCGCTCAGGATGACACAACAGTAGCATTTTCTGTAGCATTTTCTGTTTGCAGTCTACTGTCTACTGCCTACTTTTTTTATCAATGCCCTAAAGGGCAAGATAGTGCAGCTCGGCAATGCAAGTTCTAGTAGGCTAGCCCTTGCACTGCTCTCGCTTTTTTCTATCTTTGGCCTCGTAAAAAAAATCAAAAGGACACCACTATGAACTACAATCCTTTAGCACAGGCTCTCAACGCCGAACTTTCTGCCAACGGCTGCAAAGTTCTCGACATGCTCTCTGAACAGGGCAAGGCAATCTTCTTCCCCCGCAAGGGTATCCTCGGCCAAGGCGCCGAAGCCAAGGGCTCCGAGATCAACGCTACGATTGGCACCGCCCTCGAAGACGACGGCTCTCCGCTCGTGCTGGATTGCGTCCTCAAGTCCCTGAATCTGCCCAAGCAGTCCTTCCTGTATGCCCCGAGCTTCGGTAACCCGGACCTCCGCAAGGAATGGAAGAAGCAGGTCATCATCAAGAACCCGACGCTTGCAAACAAGAACTTCAGCACGCCGGTCGTGACCTGCGCCCTCACCCACGCCATCAGCTGCGCCGGCTACCTGTTCCTCGATGCCGGTGACGAAGTGATTATCCCGGACCTGTACTGGGACAACTACGAGCTCGTGTTCGAAAACGCCCGCGGTGCCAAGATCAAAACTTTCAACACCTTCAAGAACGGCGGCTTCGACACTGAAGCCCTCAAGGCTGCTCTCGAAGCTAGCAAGGGCGACAAGAAGGTCGTGCTCCTGAACTTCCCGAACAACCCGACCGGCTACACCGCTACCGAAACCGAAGCTGTCGAGATCGCCAAGATCCTTACCGAATGCGCCGCCAAGGGCAACAAAGTGGTGGCCCTCCTCGACGATGCTTACTTCGGACTGGTGTACGAAGAAGGCGTGACCAAGGAATCCCTGTTCGTCAAACTCGTGGACGCTCACGAAAACCTCCTCGCCGTCAAGCTCGACGGTCCGACCAAGGAAGACTACGTATGGGGCTTCCGCGTGGGCTTCATGAGCTTCGGCTTCAAGGGTGCAACCGAAGCCCAGCTCAAAGCCATGGAAGACAAGGCCGCCGGTACCGTCCGTGGCAACATTTCCAACGCCCCGAGCATCAGCCAGAAGATTCTGCTTGCCGCTTACCAGAGCCCGGAATACGCCCAGCAGAAGGCCGAAAAATACGCCACTTTGAAGAAGCGCTACGACATCATCAAGGAAGTCCTCACCGCCCATCCGGAATACAAGGACGCCTTCGACCCGATGCCGTGCAACAGCGGTTACTTTATGTGCATCAAGCCGAAGGGCGTCGACGCAGAACAGCTCCGCGAAAAGCTCATCAAGGACTACAGCACGGGCACAATCATGCTTTCTGGCCTGATCCGCCTCGCTTTCTCTGCCGTTCCGACCGAAAAGCTTCCCAAGCTCTTCGACAATATCTATAATTGCATTTTGAAGATGAAGTAAGGTGCGGGAACCCGTACCTCCTGGAGGAATAATGTCCGACAACGCCATTTTAAGTTACAACGGAAAGAGCATCGAGCTCCCTGTTGTTGAAGGTGCTGAAAACGAACACGGTCTCGACATCTGCAAACTCCGCAAGGAAACCGGCCTGGTGACCTTGGATTACGGCTACCTGAACACCGGTAGCACCCGAAGCGCCATCACTTACGTGGACGGCGAACACGGAATCCTGCGTTACCGCGGCTACAGTATCGAAGACCTGGCCGAAAAGGCAACCTTCCCCGAAACCGCTTGGCTTCTGATTTACGGAGAACTGCCGACTCAGCAGCAGCTGGCGCGTTTCCGCACGTTGTTGACCGAGAATTCACTCCTCCACGAAAACCTTCTGCACTTCTTTAGGCAGATGCCGCCGAGTGCCCACCCGATGGGTATTCTGAGCTCCATCGTGAACGCCGTGGGCCTGTTTACGCCGCGTTTCTACGACGACGAAAACATCGCCGACGTGTTCGACCTCACGACCGCAAGCCTGATTTCGAAGATCCGCACGATTGCCGCCTTCTCTTACAAGGCAAGCATCGGTGAACCGTTCGTGTACCCCGAAGCGGAACGCAGCTACTGCAGCAACTTCCTGAACATGATGTTCAGCAGCAAGGCTCGTTCCTACCACCCCGATCCGATTATGGAAAAGGCGCTGAACACGCTTCTGATTGTACACGCCGACCACGAGCAGAACTGCTCTACGTCTACGGTGCGTATGGTGGGGAGCTCTCATGCTAACTTGTACGCAAGTATTTGCGCAGGCATTTGCGCCCTGTGGGGCCCGCTCCATGGCGGTGCAAACCAGGCCGTGCTCGAAACGCTCCTCCGCATCCAGCAGAGTGGCATGACAATCGAACAGGTGATGGACAAGGCCAAGGACAAGAACGACCCGTTCCGTCTTTCCGGTTTTGGTCACCGCGTCTACAAGAGCTACGACCCGCGCGCCAAGGTACTCAAGAAGCTTATGTACCAGGTGTTCGAACGCGAGCATTTCCACGATCCGCTGCTGGACATTGCGCTCAAGCTCGAAGAAGCCGCCCTCAAGGATGACTACTTCGTTGAACGTAAGCTCTACCCGAACGTGGACTTCTACTCGGGCATTCTCTACCGCGCCATGGGTATCCCGACGAACATGCTTACCGTGATGTTCGCTATCGGCCGCTTGCCCGGCTGGATTGCCCACTGGAAGGAAATGCACGACGATCCGAATTCGAAGATTAACCGTCCGCGCCAGATCTATACGGGCCACACCGCCCGCCCCTGGGTCGACCGCGACAAGAGATAAAAGACCGCTCGCGCCCAAATAAGTGAATTCGTCCCCGAGGCGCTCACTCTCGCAATAGCGTGCAAAACGAGCGTCGCAAAATTATGCTTGCATAATTTTATGACCGAGTGTAGCCGCGGACGCCCAAGGCGTCAACCGCCCTCGGTAAACACCCGAGGGCTTCGTTGCTCACGGAAGACCGTTCGCTCTCAAATAAGTGAATTCGTCCCCAGCGAGCTCACTCTCGCAACCGCCCTCGGTAAACACCCGAGGGCTTTGTTGCTCACGGAAGACCGTTTATTTTGATTTATCGACCTGCGAACTGGTCTCCGAAACGGAGATCTGTTTCTTTTGCGCCGTTCAGATTGACGAGGTTTTCCGGGGAGAACGTCATTTCGCGGGCGATGCCTTCGCGTAGCGACTGCAGGCGGTCGAAGAATTCGTCCGCCGTCTGTGCGGTGAGCAGCGTCTGGCGCACGGTCAGAGTCGGGTCGTCGAAACCCTTGCATAGGCGGGCGGCGAGTTGCTTGAGTCTGCCTAGCGCGCTCATTTCGGTGGCGCCGTCCTCCAGCTTGAACTTGTAGTAGAGGGGGAACACGTCGAGGGCCTCGGTCGCTGTCATTTGACGGGGCGGTTTTCCTTCCCAGGCGTCGGCAATTTGTCCGAAAATCCACGGGTTATGCATGGCGCCGCGGCCAATGGAAACGCCCGACACTCCGTACGTTTCAAGGCGCTCGCGGGCGTTTGCGACGCTGTTCACGTCGCCATTCCCGATAACGGGAATCTTGGCCGCGGCCGCAACTTTGCCGATCCAGTCCCAGTTGGCGAGTCCGTTATACCCTTGTAGCCTGGTTCGGCCATGCACCGTCAGCATTTCGACGCCTTCGCCTTCAGCAATCTTCAGTGTTTCCATCACATTGATGCTCTGGTCGTCCCAGCCGATACGGCACTTGAGGGTCAGGGGAATGTTTACGCTTGAGGAATCGAGGGCCGCGCGGACATCGTGCAGGATCTCCTGCAGGCGGGGGAGGTCGCGCAGCAGTCCCGAACCGCTACCCTTGCCCGCGACCTTGGGAGCGGGGCAACCTGCATTCACCTCGATGAATTCCGGATGGAGGGCTTCGGCGATTTTCTTTGCGGCGGTGGCCATCCTGTCGGGAAATCGTCCGAAAATCTGGATGCCGAAGGGCCGTTCTTCGGGGAAAAATTTCAACTGCTTGTGCCCGTCAAGGCAGAACACGGCGTCGCCGTCGGTCGGGACAAACTCGGAAACCAGGAGTCCCATTCGGTTACCGGAAAGGACCCGGCAGAGTCTGCGGAAAGGGGCGTCCGTCACCCCGTCCATGGGACTGAGGATCGTGTTCGGAAAGACTTCCAGATTTCGAAGCTTGAAACTTTTCAACATTTTAACCACATCTATCCACAAAAATTCCGCAACAAGAACCCGAAAAAATTATTTAATTTCAGCGGGACTGGTACTCTAACTCGTTGATAAACCTATATTTAGGGCGTGGCAAATATAACTAAACAAGCTTTGATTCAAGAGATCGCCAAGTCCACTGGATTTGTGCGTAACGACATTAAGACCGTCATCGAGCAGTTTCTCGACCTTTTGGCCGAAAAGCTGATTGAGGGCAACACCATCGAGATCCGTGGCTTTGGCACCTTCGCCTGCAAACCGCGCAAGGCTCGCCCGGCCCGTAACCCCCGTACGGGTGAAACGGTCCTGATCGAAGAACGTATGGTTCCTTCGTTCAAGTTTAGCAACGACATCAAGGACAAAATCAATTCCCTCGAGGCGATTGTCGAAGGCGTGAACGCCAAGCTGGAATCCGAAGGTAGCGACGTGATGATTGCCGTCCAGTCACAGGAATCCCCGACCGATACCGAATCGAAATAGAATCTAGCCTGCTAAAATATTGCCGAGAATTTAAGGCCCCGACTTTTAGTCGGGGCTTCTCTTTTTAAGAGGAATGAATCTGCTGGGGTGAAAACTTTACGAAAGTGCCGCGACTTCTTCTTCGGTCAGGTAGCGCCACCCGCCCTTGCCGAGCGTCTGGTCCAGCACCACCGGGCCGATGGCTTCGCGCTTCAGGGTTTCCACGTGGTTGCCAACTGCGGCGAACATGCGACGCACCTGGTGATACAGTCCTTCGCCGATAGAAATCAGTACCGAATCCCCATCGATCACGATGTCCCGTGCAAGTACCGGACGCCGTTCGTCCTTGAGCATTACGCCGTTCAGCAATTCGGTCATCTGTTTATCGGTGAACTCCCGCGCAAGTGTTACCCTGTACTGCTTGAGGTATCCCTTCTTGGGACTTTCCACCTTGTGGATAAAGTCGCCCTGGTTTGAGAAAAGCAGTAGGCCCGAAGAATCCGCATCGAGGCGCCCCACGGTCTGGATGCCCATGGCGGAGAATCGGTCGGGGAGGAGTTCAAACACGGACTGGTGGTCGCGGGCGTTGTGGCTGCATTCTACGTCCAGCGGCTTGTCCATCATGATGTAGAGCTTTTCGATGGTCGGAATCTCTTCGCCGTTCACGGTGATGGATTCGGGGCGTTCCTTGAATTCCACGAAGGGGTCTTCCTGGACGGCGCCGTTCAATTCGACTACGCCCATGCGGACGAGCGCGCGGCATTCCTTGCGAGAGCCGAAACCGAGGGAGGCAAGCAGTCTATCTAGGGTCAATGCGGGCATCAGTTATCCTCCATCATCATTTTAACAATCTTGCTGCGGATGAATCCGAGTTCGGGAAGTTCCCCAGTCTTGAGTATGTGTGTGCGGCGTCGCCAGAAACTCCAGGCGACAATGCCTCCGTAAAAGAGCGTCGCTATCGAAAGGCCAAGAATGCGGCACAGGTTCACCGAAATTCGGACATGTCCTTCGATGCGTGAATCATGGTCGCGAGTCCAGTCCATGCGAAAATCCCAGTCGCCAATGTAGGGGTAGCTCTTGAGGAACCCGTTCAGTGCGGCGGCATAACCCATGTGGTGGTATTCCATACGGAATCCCTCGACGAAACAGTTCACAAAACGGACGCGGAAAAGTTTGAGGAAGGCGGATGTCAGGTGGCGTACGGACCACCAGGCACGGGAGTCGAATTCGGGGGTCAGGAGAAGCGTCCAGAATTCCTTGTCGGTAAGGGCCCGCTTTTCTTTAGACTCGGCTTCTTGCGGTTCAGCCTCTTTCGATTCTTTCTCGTCCTTTTCTGCAACCGTTTCGACAGTTGCTTTCGTTTCTGTCGGCCCTTCCGTTTTTTCTTCAGTCTGCTTGGGAGTGTCCTTTTTTTCTACCGGTGCAGCTGGCGTGGCGGTAGACGCTTCAACTACGGAATCCTTGTCCGTGTCTACTTGTGTTGCAGATTGTTTTTCCGGCACATCTTTGCGTGTGTCATCACGAGAACGGTCGCTCGCTTCCTTGCGAAAATTTTTATGGAAAGAGCCAAGAACCTTCTTGTACAGGCTAACGCGGGCTCTGGTCCCGTTAAAGTCCGCTCCGAAATCGATCCAGAAGACAAACGGGAAAAATAGGGCGACTAGCGCCAATGCACAAAGTACGCCCAGAATCCAGATCAAGGAGCTACTTCTCCGTTTCGTCAGCCTTCTTGCTGATGATGTCGATCAGTTCGGCAAAGCTCTTGTTCTTGAGAATCTGGCTGAACTGTTCCTTGTAGTTGCGTGCGGTCGAAAGGTCGTCGATGACGAGGTCCCAGGCTTTCCACTTGCCGTCGACCAGGCTCATCTTGTATTCAAGTACGGATTCCTTTCCCTTGTTCCAGAGGTGTGCGACGACGCGAGCTTCGCTGTCACCCTTCATCTTGGCGGGTTCGTAGATCGTGGAATCAGCGCGGTACAGTTCCAGGCGCTTTGCGCTGGAGTTGCGGACCATGCGCTGGAATTCGTTCACGAACTTATCCTGGGATGCGGCGTCCTGCGCCTTCCAGTCGTTTGCCGAAAGGGATTTCTTTGCTAGAAGGGCGAAGTCGAACGAATCGTTCAAAAGGTTCTTCACTCGTTCGGTTTCCTTGGAGTTCCTGCTGGACTTCTTCAAAAGGGTCTGCAACTCGGCGTCTTTTTTCTGGATTGCCGCTACGGGGTCTTCGGCGGCAAAGGCCATCAACGAAACACAGGCAATCGTAACCAAAATCTTCTTGAACATGTTTACCTCCATTAAACTCTGCTTACTGATTCATATAAATCGTGTGGAAGTCGTTCAGCGACATTCCCATTTTTGCAATCAGTTGCGCAAACTCCACGTTGTACTTGCATACGGCAAAATAGTAATCTTTCTGCATCGTAACATTCTGGGTGTAGGCCGAGACCAGTCCGCTCGTCTGCGACTTGTCCAAATCGTATTTCATGGCGGCGCCCTTCAGGATTCCTTCCGAGGCGCGCAGGCTTTCTTTCAGGGCGTCCATCTTTTCCTTGGCGGCAACGACCTGGTAGTACTGTTCTTCCGCCTGGCTCATAAGACCGTTCGTGGCGTAGGATTCCTTGAGTTGGAGCCCGCGCAGGTCGGTGCGGGCGGAGCGGTAGTTTTCCCAGCTTTTCCAGAAATTCAGGTTGTAGCGCACGCCAAGTCCGATGAGCCCGTCCAGTTTGTTGACTGCATCTTCGGCGAAGGCGTCCTTCTGCATGACGCTACGGTTTCCTGCCCAACTCTTGACGTATTGTACCTGGCCCATGATAAAGAATTCGGGGGCGAGTTTCGCTTCGGCGAGGTCCAGTTGCAGGCGACGGGCACGGAGCCCTGCTGAAAGTTGCCTCAGTTCCGGGTGGTGCTGGGCGGTCAGGTTTCGGACTTCTTCGAGGGTGGGAAGTGCTTCCGATCGCGGTGTCAGGGCGGAATCTTCAGTTGCAAAAGAGTCCTCTTCACGCAGGTTCAATGAAAAACGGATCGCTAGCATCACGCGTTTCATGCCTAGGTTCGCTTCGGTGACTCCTTCCTTGACGGTATGCATTTTTGCCTTGAGGTTCAGAAGGTCCATCTGCGATACGTTCGGGTCGTCATCGTCTAGGGCTTCTTCCAACTTTTCGTAGGCTTCGTCCACTTTCTTTTGGGCGTCCGTTGCAAGGCGGATCATTTCGCGGGCGAGAAGGTAGTTGTAGTAGTAAGTCTGTAGCTCGACATCCTTCTTGTGGATGTTGTTTTCAATGTCAAATGATTTTTGCTGAATATCCGCTTCGATCGCCATCTTGCCTGCGCGATACTGTCCCAGGTTTAGGGGCTGGATAAACTTGGCTTCGACGCCCCAGAAGGGGCCCATTCTTGAGAAATCGTAAACTTCTACGGTGTCTCCGTCCTGAAGCTCGTTTTTTAGGCCGGGAGCGGGGCCTACCATCATCGTGACGTAGAATGTCGGGAGAATCGCTTCGGACTTTAGCTTGCCGAGCTGATTTTTCTTGGCTTCGGCTCCGTGCTTGAGTTCCTGAATTTGCGGATTGGCGGCAAGGCCTTCGTTGACAAAGCGAGTCAGGTCGTACCGGACTTCACCGGCAAGCGCCATGGACGCCATCAACAGGAATGCCACAATACGGAACATAACATAAATGTAGCAAAATACGGAGAATGTTGTATACCGGTGGTCGCTTGTTATGGGCTGCTCGTCCCCAAAAAATCGATACCGGTCAGTTTGCGGTATTTGGAAATGACGTGCTCGTAATATTTTGTCGGTAGAGGCTTGCCCGATTCCAGCATGCGGTCAACGGCGGAATGTCCTAGGTTGTATGCAATTAGGGCGTCCTTCCAGTTGCCGTATTTTGAAATGAGACGGATCAGGTAGGCCGTGCCTACGGTCACGTTGATTTCGGGCTTGAGGAGGTCTTCTTCGGTTTCGATTTGAAGTCCGAAATGGGCGCTCATTTTCTTGGCGGTTTCAAGCTTGATCTGCATCAACCCCAGAGCTCCTGAATAGGCTCCCGACTGCATGCGCCCTCGGGCGTTGGGGTTCCCATGGCTTTCCTGGGCAACAACTGAGAGAATCAGGAGCGGGTCGGTTGCGTAGGATCGTGAAATCTGCCAGATCTGCTCCGTCAGCATCTCGCGCTGTTCTTCGGTCAGTCGGTTCTTGGAAAGGTGAGCGAGCGCCTTGTTGATTTTGACGTAGTCGATGGTCCATTTTCCCCAGACACTCAACTGGTCCAGTTCGCCGCGTAGCTGCGTTTCCTGTTCGGCGAGTTCCCTGATTTCAGCCTGCCTCGAAAACCAGTAAGACACGAATAGTCCGAGAGCTCCGAAACAGAGGACCAGGATAATCGCAAGAGAAAGTTTCGAAATGCGAACGTTACTTTTCACGTCGGGTGTTCTCGAGGTATTCTAGATAACCGACCCAGTCCTGGATGAGTCCAAAGGAACTGAGCATGGTCGTATCCTGTACGACGCCCAGCTTGCGGAGAGGCCCAATAGAGGATTCCAGCTTGTCGATTTCCTTGATGTAGCGTTCCTTCTGGTTCTGGAGCGCTATGATTTGGGCCTGCTTGTCGGAGAGGTCGTGTCCTTGCGTCGAGATGATTATTAACAAAGTAACAATCCAGCCGACGATCAGCGAAAGGAAGGCTACTGCGACTCCTGAACTGATGGTGATGCCGGAGCGAAGCCCGTAATGGATGCCAATCTGCTGCAGCTGCTTCTTGGTTCCCGATTTCTTGTAGGCGTTACGGTTTTCGTAGACTTCGAAAATGTTCAGGTACCTGGAAAAGTAATCGTAGAGTTCAGCAGAATCGAAGATCAGGATTAGCGCCGATTTTTGCGACTTGACGCGGTTCAGGAGTTCCAGGAATACGTTCAGGTAATGGTCGCTGGTAAAGTGGGCGTTCTGCAGGTTCAAGAAGAAAAAACAACCCGGCCCGTCGACAAGCATGTCGAGCTTTTCCTTGACGGCCGAAAGTTGCGCTATGCCGAGCGAACCCGATAGGGTGAGTTCAACATCGTTTCCACGAGATTCTACTTGGATGTCTATCAGGTCGGACTTCATGAGTTATCTCTTGGAAATGTGGACGGTCATCTTGAATTCGGTTTCGTTGAGGCTTGCAAGCGAAAGCTTCCAGAAGGGGAATATGCGAATGCCTTGCAATGCTTCGGGAGCAGCGAGTGCGGATGCCCCGAAAATCGGGGCGACCAGGAGCGAGGTCCTGGTCTCGAAATCAAGACGGATGCGGCAATCCGTAACGGAGTCCTTGATTTCGATCCGCCTTGCATCGGGGAAAATCAGGGGGTCACGGAAGTTGAACTTGAGGGCGTCGCCATCAACGAGGATGTCGCGGTCCGTTGTTCCGCAGGCGAGCAGGCCTGTCTCGAGGAGTGTCCCGAAAAAGCCTCTAGCTTCCGCGGAACCGCTGTTCTTGAGTCTGTATTCCAACTCGAATTCGGATCCCGTAGCCGAAAGGGCGTACTTCTTCTCGACTTCGAAGGTGCCGCTCTGTTCGCCGATTTTGACTTGCTGCTCCGAGAGAAGCTGGATGTCCGTACTTTCGTCGTGTCGCTTGATCTGGTAGTCGAAGGGGCTTGCAAGAATTCCTTCGCGGTCCGAAAGGAGCTGGTCGAGCTTGGAGGCCTTCAGTTCTGTGTTCGGGAGAACGAAGTCAAGGAAACTGACTGCAGGTTCTCCGTCGTCGCGCCAGGAACTCAGCAGGTTGTTTTCGGGATCCTTGGCATTCAGGATTCGTAGGACTCCGCCGCCGAAATAATCCAGCAGGAAAGAGTAGGAATGGTTTTCCGCCCAGATGTACTTGTGGCCGTCAAGCATGAAGTCTGCGATGTCTAGCCGGATTCCGTCAAAGGACACGAGTTCTGTCAGGCGATTGGCCACCTGGAGCAGGAATCGAGCTCCCCACCAGCGGACCATGGGAGTCCGCATCCCTTCGCAGTCCTGCATATCGCGGTAGTAGATGGGCGACATGGCGGGCATCAGCATCTGGTAGATTTCTTTGAGTTCGTGGTCTTTCAGAGTGTCCTTGGCGCGGTGGTAAAGCGAAAGGAGCGTCTTGTGCAGCAGGTTGACTTCGGGTCTTTTTACCAGGAGCTCTCGGCAAGTCTTGGCGGTTGCAGGAAGCCCTATTTTTTGCCCGGCGGAAAGCAGAAAACTGATTCGGCCTTCGGAGGTCTGTTCATTGACGACGCTTGCGACGGTCTTCGTTTCGAGCTCATTCGTTTCAAGAAAGTCAATCAGCCTTTCGAAGAAAGGAATGATGTCGCCCGGCTGCGGTGGAATATCCAAGGCGATGACCGCCGTCTTTCCTCCACGGCAGTATGGCTCTGCAATTTCAGGCCAGTGAAAGTCATCTTCGGCAATGGCTCGAGAAAGCGTTTGCGAAATGGGGACAATCTTGAGGAATGCCCCCTTGTCTTCGACGGAATACCATCCCGAAACGGGTGTCGTGCGGCCGAGGGCGTCCTGTAACGATGCTTCTTGTACCAGGGCGTATTCAAATCGGTGCTTTTCCAGGAGATCGGTCATTTCCATTTCCCAGACCATCGAGGAATTGAAGTAGCCGGTCGGTTCGACCTTGAAGTGCTTCCACAGGAAACTCCCGTGCTGTTCCAGCTGCATGGACTGCAACTCGGTCGGGAAAAGCGGCAACATCGGATCGTAAAATCCGCCGCCCAGTAGCTCTAGACTGCCGTCCTCGATTGCCTTGCGCAGCTTGTTTATTTTCTGCGGGCGGCCTACGTTGCAAACCGTCTCCAGCGTCGGTCCGTCCATGAACAGCGAAATGTTCATCTTGCCCGAATCGAGCGCCATAAGGACTCCCGAAAGCAGGTTTTCCGCCACGGCATCTAGCTTGGCGTAAGCCGTCGAAGGCGGCAACTGAAGGACGAACGAAAGAGACGGTTTCATTGGTTATTCCACGGTGACGCTCTTCGCGAGGTTTCTCGGCTGGTCCACGTCGTTTCCGCGGAGCACCGCGATATGGTAGGCGAGCAGCTGCAGCGGAATGCAGGTGAGAATCGGCATGAGCATGGGAATGGTTTTCGGCACCTTGATCAGGTGGTCGGCGATGTCGTCGAGCGGGTGGCAGTCGTCGGTCGTGATGGCGATGACCTTTCCGCTACGGGCCTTGATTTCGCGCACGTTGCTGATCACCTTGTCGAACAGGGCATCCTTCGGGGCAATCACTACGACGGGCATGTTCTCGTCGATCAGGGCGATGGGGCCGTGCTTCATTTCGGCGGCGGGGTAACCTTCGGCGTGAATGTAGCTGATTTCCTTGAGCTTCAGGGCGCCTTCCATGGCAACGGGGTAGTTGTAATGGCGGCCCAGGTACAGGAAGTTGTTCGCCTTTACATACTGGTGGGCAATGCCTGCAATCTGGTCGGAAAGCTTGAGTGTCTGTTCCACCAGTTCGGGGAGGTCCTGCATGGCCTTGACGATATCTGCGCCCGATTCAAAGGAAAGTCTGCGCTGGCGACCGAGCAGGAGGGCAATCATCGCAAGGACGGTCACCTGGCTGGTGAACGCCTTGGTGGAGGCCACGCCGATTTCGGGACCTGCGTGCAGGTAGACACCGCCGTCGCTTGTGCGGGCGATTGTAGAGCCCACGCCGTTACAGATGGCAAGTGCGGTTGCACCCTTCTGCTGGGCTTCCTTAAGGGCGGCGAGTGTATCGGCCGTTTCACCGGACTGGCTAATGGCAAGGACAAGTGTCCCCGGCTTGATAATCGGGTTCCTGTAACGGAATTCAGATGCGTATTCGACTTCGACCGGAACGCCGGCCAAGTCTTCGATCATGTATTCGCCGACCATACCGGCATAGTAGCTCGTGCCGCAGGCGGTAATGATGATGCGGTTGATGTTCCTCAGTTCCCTAATGTTGGTGTCGAGGCCCGCCAGCTTGGCGTTGCCTTCGGCGTACAGCAGGCGTCCGCGCATGGTGTTGCGGAGCACTTCGGGCTGTTCGAAAATTTCCTTCAGCATGAAGTGGGCGAAGCCGCCCTTGGCAATTGCGTCTGCGTCAAATTCGACATCCTGCACTTCGTGCTGCACGGGTTGGCTGTGCGTGTTCAGCAGGTTGTATCCGTCGTTCTTGATTTCGACGATGTCGTTGTCGTCCAGGTAGACAACCTTCTGCGTGTGCATGATAATTGCAGAAACGTCGGAGGCGAGGTAGAATTCGTCCTGTCCGATGCCCAGAATAAGCGGAGATCCGCGGCGGGCGCCGATGAGGGTATCGGGTTCGCTCTTGCAGATGACGGCAAGGCCGAACGTACCTTCGATGAGCGAAATGGCTTTCAGTACAGCTTCTTTTAGGTTGCCCTTGTAGTAGCGGGCAATCAGGTGGGCGACCACTTCAGTATCGGTTTCGGACTTGAATTCGATTCCTTCTGCCTGCAGCTTCTTTTTCAGGATGGCGTAGTTCTCGATAATGCCGTTGTGGACAATCGAGATGTTGCCGTCAAAGCTCTGGTGCGGGTGGGCGTTCTGTTCGGTCGGGGCGCCATGGGTTGCCCAGCGGGTGTGGGCGA
This sequence comes from Fibrobacterales bacterium Fibro_02, assembly GCA_001603905.1. Lineage (GTDB taxonomy): Bacteria > Fibrobacterota > Fibrobacteria > Fibrobacterales > Fibrobacteraceae > Fibrobacter. Next base: position 10,521 of record LVAE01000044.1, on the reverse strand, counting down.
TGCCGATATGGCCGTGGAGAGGCTTGTCCTTGAGCTTGGCTTCGAGAGCTGCAATCTTTCCGGAGGCACGGACGGTTTCAATTTTCCCGTCTTCAATCAGGGCGACGCCCGAGCTGTCGTAGCCGCGGTATTCAAGTTTCTTAAGTCCACCAATCAAGATAGGTAAAGCATCGTTTTTACCTATGTAGCCAACAATTCCGCACATAGAAAATCCTTTATTTGTTAACGGTCGTTAATATACGAATTTCTTTTGGTAAAATTGAGTTACAATTGGTCTTTTCCCGTAAGATTTTGTTATTTTTTCCCCTGACTAACCAAAAGAGGAATAAATGAACAAAAAATTGCTTATTGCTGCAGGCGCTCTCGCCTTTGCTTTGACCGGATGTGACCAGTTGTGCCAGGGTCCGAAGACCAAGACCGCTCTGGTGACGGATAAGGACAAGTACAGCTATGCTCTCGGTGCCCATTTCGGTAACCAGGCTCGTTTCCAGCTTGTGACTCGCGACTCCATCGACTTGGACCTCGATCTCTTCATCCAGGCTTTCAAGGAACGTTACAATAGCGATTCCGCTCATTTCCTGATGAACGACTCCGTGATTTTCCAGACCCTGACCGACCTTTCTCAGGCCCGTCAGGCTGAAAAGAACAAGAAGGACAGCCTCGCTGCCGAAGCCAACAAGGCTGCCGGCGAAGCTTTCCTCGCCAAGAACAAGACTGCCGAAGGCGTCGTGACCACCGAATCTGGCCTCCAGTACAAGGTGATTACCGAAGGTACGGGTGCAACTCCTGCCGATGGCGACATCGTGAAGGTTCACTACACCGGTACGCTCCTCGACGGCACCAAGTTCGACAGCTCTGTCGACCGTGGCGAACCGCTTGAATTCCCGATCGGCGCCGTGATTCCGGGTTGGACCGAAATGCTCAAGCTCATGAAGGTGGGCAGCAAGGTTACCGCATGGATCCCGAGCGACCTCGCTTACGGTCCGCGTGGCCGTGGCCCGCAGATTCCGGGTAACAGCCTCCTCGTTTTCGAAATGGAATTGATCGATACGCACGCCGCTGATGCTCCGAAGGCTGAAGCCGCTCCGGCCGCAAAGCCCGAAGTGAAGAAGGCTGCTCCTAAGGCTGCCGCTCCGAAGGCCGCTGCTGCTCCCAAGGCAGAAGCTAAGCCGGCTGCTGAAGCAAAACCCGCCGCTGCTGCTCCGGCTGCCAAGCCCGCTGCAGAACCGAAACCGGCTGCCGCCGCTCCGGCCGCTGCACCTGCCGCTGCCCCGGCTGCTCCTGCTGCCGCACAGTAATCGGTTGACTTAAGAAATTGAAAAAAGTTCTCGCGATAGCCTCGCGGGAACTTTTTTTATGATTCGTTGTCCTTTATTAATTTCTATTTTGTACCATCATTTTGAGGTGCCTGTGAAACGTCTTGTGTTTTTAGCGTTGTCCGTGTTTTTAGCATTTTCTCTATTCGGTTGTAATGAAGAGGAAAAAATTCAGAATCTAAAAGCGGAGGGCGAACTTCTCCGAGCCAAAATAGATTCCCTTACAAATGCGATAGAACAGGTGCAGACGCTTCCTGGCAATTGGAACGTGCAAAACGATACGGTCCGTGCGGGTGACGGTCTTTTCCAGGTGCTTGTCCGTATGCAGATTAACGAACGCGAACGTGGCAAGATTGTGCTTGCGCTCCAGGATAGCGTGGAACTTTCAAAGCTTCGCGTGGGACAGGTGTTCTATGCCGCCCTCGATTCGGCGGGAAGTGTCCAGAAGTTCCGTTATGCCCCGAATCCGGCGACGGTCCACATGCTCACCCGTACCGATTCTGGCTACGTCTACAAGCTGATTGAAAAGCCGGTGACGCGCCGCCAGTCCATTTTCGAAGGGGCGCTTACCGAAGGTAGCACCTTGAACGGAACACTTTTCAAGGTGGGCATTCCTGGTCGCATGGTAGGTATTGTAAGTGGCGTGCTCCAGTGCAAGGTGGCTTTCCCCTTGGCTCGCGCCGGAGACAAGTTCCGTATCCTTCTCGAAGAAACCTTCTACCAGGACTCCATCTGGATTTCGGGCAAGGTTGTCTATGCGGAATTCGACGGACGCATCGTCGGTCACCATGAGGCTTTCCGCTACGAGGATCCTGATCCGAAGAGCTCCTTTAACGCCCACTACACCGAAAAGGGCGAGGCTCTGGTTTACGACGGCCTCCGCTATCCGCTTGACCGCCTGCATGTCACGAGTCCTTTCGGTAGCCGCATCCATCCGATTACGGGCCAGCGCAAGACACATTACGGTATCGACTACGGTAGCCCTACGGGCACTCCCGTTTACGCCGTCGCCGAAGGTATCGTCACCGTTTCTGGATTTGACCAGTTCAGCGGAAACAAGATTGCCATTCGCCACAGGGATAATTCCGAAAGCTGGTACATGCACCTTTCTGCCCGCGGGGTAGCTGTCGGCGCGAAGGTTTCTGCGCGCCAGTGCATTGGCCGCGTAGGTTCCACGGGACGTAGCACGGGCCCGCACCTGCATCTCGGTTTCAAGAACGAAAAGGGCGCCTGGATCAATCCTGCTTCCAAGACGATGATTGCCGCCCCGAAGCTTGAAGGCGAACGCCTGGCCCGCCTGCATAAGGAAGTGGCTGAAATACGCTCACAAATAGAGGCGACTCTCGCCGCCCCTGCCGTAAAGGCAAACGACACCACCGACGTGATGGTGCGTATGCGAAACCTGTAGTTAGAATAATTTAGCTTTGCTGAATCTCGGCTTGAGGTCCTTCAGGGTGGGAATCCTGTTTTCCTGTTCCTGGGGCCCCATCTTGGAGAAGTGATAGAGTCGCTTGGTCCCGTAGCCTGCCGTACGCTTTTCGCTGGCTTTCTTGGCGAGCTCGACCGCTTTCGCCATCTGTTCATCCGGATCGTCAATTTCGTAGTCGGGGACAATGCCTAGATCGTGGTAGCTTTCCCAATTCTTGTCGTACCCTTCGGCGGCAGTAATGAGGGCGAGTCCTTGGGGATCGTTTTTGGTAAATCCCGAGACGATGTAGTTTTGTCCGATACCCTTGCCGTAGGTAAGCATGCCGACAACAGGGGACTTCTTGTTGACGGTAACGGCGGAAAGCACCACCTCGGCACAGCTCGCTGAACCAGTGTCGGCTAGGAATACATAATAGCGGTCCTTACCGAGGCCGTCCCTAGTGGCGGTATAGGTAACGGTGTCAAAAGCCTGGACGTATCTATCGTTGCCACCGGAGGTTTCCCTGACGGACTTCGTATAAATATCCGATATGATGGTGTCGCCCGCAGAGAGAAATTCGGAGGATATGCTGTTGCATTGGTCTGTTGAACCTCCGGGATTTTTGCGCAAGTCGATAATGGTGGACTTGGCGCCTTCGGTCTTTTGCAGTGCCGCTACAAATTCCGCGTAGCTTCCGCCTTCGCTGATGGTTGTCCCGGTGAATTCCGTAATCTGGATGACCGGTATGGAATCCTCATAATGGATGCGGACGGTAGGGGTCCTGTATTCGTCCAGGATGCTTGCGACAACAATGGTGTCTGTTCCGCGTTCGACGACGATCTTGATGACATCGCCCTTGTTTCCGGTGCACATGGTTTCAAAATTTGATTGGCTGGAAATATGGACCCCGTCCACCTGCAAGATGATGTCGCCTTCGCGGAGACCCGCCTTTTCGCTGGGCGATTCCGGGTAGATGTTGGACACCTGGAGGTATTGGACGGAGTCTTTCAAAATTTCCTCGACCTCGGCTCCGATTCCGACGATGGTCTGCGTCTCTTGAAAGTTCGTGAGTACCCTTTGGGCGACGTAGGGGTCAAAATAGCGGGTGAAGGGGTCCTTCAGCTGGTTGTACATGTAGCATACATCGTAATAAGGAGCTGTGCAGTATCCCTTGCCCCTTTCATCGGCGTCGGTACCCTTGCCCAAGTAGACCTTGTAGTCGTCAGCAATTTCATTGCGTGAATGGCCGTAAAGGTAGTAGAGGTCTATCATGACGTAGTTGAAGTAGAGTTCTGCCTCGTATCCGTCTGTAATCCCGTCTAGCTTGGGGAAGTAGATCTCGGTGAGTGTTTTGGAACTGCTGTCGTCGTCGCTGCTGGCGTTTTGTGTACATGCAGAAAATAACAGGGCCACTACAAGGGCGACCAATAGATAGAAACACTTCATAAAATCCTCGCTACGACTTAAAATAGAAAAATGTAGTGTCTGATATTGAAATCAGAAATTTGAATTTTCGATGGAGCCGCCTTCGAACTGGTACCTACGAAGTATGGTGGGCTCCTTGTCGAATGTGGAAATGTTCTTCGTGAACGCCTTGGTCCCGTAGTAATTCTGGATGGCTTCGATGCCGCAAGTGAGGGTAGCGCTTTCGCAGGGGTAATCGGGAATGATTCCCTTTTTGTGGTAGGAGTTGCCCTTGGGCGTCAGAAATTCCCAGTTGGTAATGATGGCAAGCCCGCCGTCCATGGTTTTCCATGTGCTTTGGCCGATGCCCTTGCCGTAGGTTGTTACGCCCGCGACGGGGATGTTTGCTCCTTCTTGCAGGGCTGCGGCAAATATTTCGGAACAGCTGGCGCTTCCCTTGTTGACCAGGAGAACGAACTTTCCTTTTTCACCGGAGTCGCCCGACTTGGCCTTTTCGGATTTTTTCCTGTAGAGGGTCTTTCCTTCTAGGGAAAGGTCCCGCGTGGTTCGTGTTGAAATTATTCCGCTTTCGATAAACAGGTCTGCCATGGATGTGCAGTGCGAGACCTGTCCGCCGGGGTTGTTTCGCAGGTCGATCAGGCGCGGCTCGGTCGTGTTTTGCGTAGAATCGAGATAGGCCTTGAGCTCGCCATAGGAACCGTTTTTCTGGTCGGCGGTATTAAGCTTGAAGTGGGTAATGGTAATGACGGGAATCCCGTTCAGGGTGTCGATGAATACCGTAGGGGCGTAGATGTCTTCTTTAGTTAGGTTGTACGAAACCGTGTCGGTGGCGTAGGCGACGGTGAGCGTAATTTCCTTGCTGTAGGTCAATACGGAATCGTATACTCCGAGGGCGTTTTCACCGACGATGTCAACTCCGTTTGCGTCCAGGATGTTCCCGTAGCGCTTGATGCCTGCGCGTCCTGCGGGACCATTGGGATACACACGGTAGATGACGAGCGGATATTCCTTCTGGGGGAAAGTCTCGTATTCCATTCCGACGTCGCCCGGGACGATGCTCGTGTTGATCTGGGTGATGGCCGCTTCGCTCTTGGACGGGGGAACATAACGGGTGAACGGGTCGGACAGCTTGCTGTAAAGCTCCTGGACCGAATCCCCGTTTTCGTCTAGCTGTGGCAGTTCGTCTTCGTACAGGTAGGTCCGCTGCAATAGCCAGTAGTTATAACTGTATTCCGTCGGCTCGGGTGTGCTCTCGACCGGATGGAAAAAATCACTGCAGGCTGTAAGGAAAAGAAGTAAAAAGAGGAATGCAAGATGTGTAATGTGAAATGAGTGATGGGGGATGTGTAATGAATGAAGATTGTTTATCCCAGTAGTCATTTCACACCTCACATTTCACATCGCTCATTATTGAGCCTACTGGTCGATGCTCAGGCCCTTCTTGTCCAGCAGCACGCGCGGGATGCCGCCTTCGAGCGGGTTTTCCACTACGGAAATCGTTTCGAGACTATCGCATTCAGCGAGGCTTTCGGGGAGGGTGGCGAGCTGGTTGGCGTCGAGCACCAGTTCCTTGAGCTTCTTCAGGTTGCCAAATTCAGAGGGGATTGCACCCAGGTTGTTGCCCGACACCATCAGGACTTCCAGGGATTCCAGGTGAGAAAGGTTGGCCGGGATAGAGGTGAGATCGTTGTTGTCCAGGTAGAGCTTGCGGAGCTTTTTCAGCTTGCCGAGGGTCGCCGGGACTTCGGACAGCATGTTGTCGTGCAGGGAGAGCTTGGTGACGTTCACCCACTTGCCGACTTCGAGAGTCAGGTCCAGAAGCTGGTTCTTGGCGATGTTCACCGATTCAAGCTTGGTCAGGTTGCCGACGGAATCCGGAAGTTCGGACAGGCTGTTGTAGCCCAGGTACAGGTGTTCCAGGTTGGTGAGCTCGCCAATCGTTTCGGGGAGTTCCATCAGGTCGTTTTCGCTCACGGAAAGCTTTTTCAGGTTCTTGAGCCTCCCGATGTCGTCGGGGAGTTCCACAAGCATATTGCGGTCGAGGATCAACTCTTCAAGGTTTTCCAGATCAAAAAGTTCTTGGGGAAGGAGCCTCAGGTCCTTTTGGGAAAGGTCTAACGAAGTGGCTTTTTCGGCCTTGGCCTTGGCGATAATATCTAGCAAATTCATGGGAACATCTCCTATAATGTAAATCATAGCATTTTTGGTCAAGAAAGACGGGCGAACGACGAAAAAAAGTAAAAAAGTATGATTTTTATACAAATGTTCACTATAAATGGGGCTGTTTTTGAAAAAAAATGAAAAAAGTTGTCTTTTTTTTTGCGCAAACCCTATTTTTGAAACTATTTTTAGGGTGCAAAATACGATAATAATGGTAAGGTGCCTCATTTGCACCCGACTTTTGCTATTGTAAAAATAACAGAACTGAGGAAAAAATGGAATTAACCAAATCGCAGGAACGCCGTCTAGCATTCGTGGCTAGCCTCTTGAGTCTCAATCCGACCGACCCTACTGACCGAATTAAGGCACTCCGGCATCTAAACCTTGATGAGAACGGCTGCTTCCACGGATTCCAATATTCCCAAGGCTTTATGGAATTCTTCATCTTCCTCGATGAAGACACTCCGCTCGAAAAGGTCGTCGCTCACCTGAATTCCGACCTCAAGCAGTTGCAGATTGCCGTGTTCCGTACGAGCGATCCTCCTAACCCGTTCTTCATGTCTCTCCGCGAAGAGGCTGATCCTTGGGCTGTCAATAAGATTAGTGACGACGAAGATGGCGATGAAGATTCCGATTCCCCGGCAAGCCGCCCCTACATGGAAACGCTCGAGATTACGGTGCTCCGTACCCGTGCAAGCCGCGACATCACCGACTCCGAACTGGAACGCACGCTCAAGGATATGCGTCGTAAGCTCCTGATTTGGAAGAACGACGTGAAGGCCAAGCTCGAAATTATCGCCGAACACGACGACCTGACCCGCGACTTCCGCAGCGCCGACGACAAGCTTGAAATTGTGATGGATTCCGATCCGCTCCACCTCACGAGCGATCATGGCGAACTCTTCCTCGGTTTCTGCCCCATCCGTACGATTTTTGATTACCACGTGAACCTGGGTAAGCGCCTCAAGACGAAGCACAACATGGCTATCGTCTCCAGCAACATCCGTACTTACCTCGGTAACCTTACTCACACGAACGCGGCCTTGATCGATGCCTTCCAGACGATGGAACGCAACGACGACCAGAACGTGAACGTGGACGACTTCCCGTTCCTGCATAACGGCATGACCCTGACGGGCGATGACCTGCGCCTCAAGGAACGCGACGGAAAGAAGGTGCTCTATATTGAACGCCCGAAGATTATTAACGGTGCCCAGTCCCTGTTCACCTATGAACAGTATGCCAAGAAGAGCAAGAAGCCGGTGAACCCGCAGGTGCTCGTAAAGGTCGTGGTGCCGTACCCCGGTGCCGACAACTTCCTGAACCAGGTGACCATGGCCAACAACCGCCAGAACCCGGTGTTCAGCTACCACCTGCGTGCCGCTGATGACCTGCAGTTTTTCATTTGGCAGCGTTACCAGGAAGAAGGCTTCACCTACGTTTATAAGGACGGTGTCCGCCTGAAGGCCCGTACCCGTAAGCTCGAAGTGCGTATGCGCCCCGAACTTGCCAAGACCCTCTTCATGATGGATGGCAAGCTCAGCGAATGCCGCTCCAGCGACTGCATTTTCGATAAGGAAACTCTGTACCAGCGTTGCTTCGGCGCATTCGTGCGTGTGGCACCGGACAAGGAAAAGGATTTCGTCCGCAAGACGATCGCCTTCACCAAGGCTTGGCAGCTGCTTAGCCGCTTGCCGATCAAGATTCGCCGCGTTACCCCGGGTAAGGGTGTGTCTATCGAAGCGAACGATGATAACCCGCTGACCCGCATCACCTGGAACGGCCGCCTCGAAGACAAGTTCATCTTCCGCAGCGCCGTGAAGGACCTGGTGGTCGCTCTCGCCCTGAAGCACTGGCTCATCTACGGTGATCCGATTCAGGATTTCGAATGGCTCGTCGAAAACGAACTCAACTTCAACGATTCCATCCTCAAGTACGCGGCCCGTATCTACACCGACGACCTGAAGGGTATCCTGATTAGCGAGTTCAAGGACAATCCGGCCTACTACGACACCATCACCACCATCGACAAGGATAGTGGCGAATCGGTGGAACGCCGCCTGTGGAAGGGCTTTAGCAACACCGCCACCTACGACAAGATGATGGATCTCCTGTGCAAGAAAAACCCCACTTGGGAAAAGTGCCGCGGCGGAATCGAAGCTTTCATCTAGTCGATTCCTACAAACTTCTTCCATCTTTATTATTTAAACAAAAAGAAACAAAAGTCGTTGACTAGCTCAACGGCTTTTTCTAATTTTGGCTACGAAAATCTTACAAGTACAGGAGTTCTTTACAAAATGTGGAACGAAAAGTATATCGCCAAGCTGGATAGCTACCTGGCTCAGGCCCAGGCGGCAGGTGGGGCTGCCCGTGTCGATAAGCAGCACCAGTCCGGAAAGTGCACGGCCCGCGAACGCATGGAAATGCTGTTCGACGAAGGTACGTTTGTTGAAGTCGGTGCGCTTCGCAAGTCGAGCAACCGCGTGCTCAAGGAAAGCAAGGTCGTCCTGGGTGACGGCGTCGTGACCGGTTACGGCAAGGTGAATGGCCGTCTGGTGTTTGCATCCTCCCAGGACTTTACGGTGGGTGGCGGCTCCCTGGGCCAGTGCCACGCCGAAAAGATTTGCCGCGTGATGGACATGGCTGTCGAAGCCGGTGCTCCGTTTGTCGCCATGAACGATAGCGGTGGAGCCCGTATTGACGAAGGCGTGTTCTCGCTCGCCGGTTATAGCGCCATTATGGCCCGCAACGTTTGGGCTTCGGGCGTGATTCCGCAGATTGCCGTGATTATGGGCCCCTGCGCTGGTGGCGCCTGCTATTCTCCGGCTCTCAGCGACTTCATTTTCATGACGCAGAACACGAGCCAGATGTTCCTGACGGGCCCGGCTGTGGTGAAGCAGGTGATGGGTGAAAACATCACCGCCGCTGACCTCGGTGGCGCTCCGGTGCATACTTCCAAGTCCGGTGTGGCTCACTTCATGTACGAAGACGACAAGAAGTGCCTTGAAGGTGTCCGCAAGCTCCTCAGCTACTTGCCGCAGAGCAACCGCAAGGAATCTGCCGAATGCAACTGCAAGATTGCCGAAGCTGCCAAGAACGACGAAGGCTTCTTCAAGAAGCTGTTCTCCAAGTCCGAATCGAACGAAGTTGCCGCTTCTTTCGACAACAGCGCCTCTATCCAGGATATCGTTCCGGATAACTACAAGCAGGCTTACGACGTGAAGTCCGTGATTGCCGCCTTTGCCGATGCCGACAGCTTCTTTGAAGTGCAGAGCGACTGGGGCAAGAACGTGGTGATCGGCTTTGCTCGCCTGAACGGTGAAGCCATCGGTATCGTGGCTAATCAGCCGAAGGTGCTCGCCGGTTCCTTGGACGTAGACGGTTCCGACAAGGCTGGCCGCTTTGTGCGTTTCTGCGATGCGTTCAACATTCCGCTCCTCGCCCTCGCCGACGTTCCGGGCTACATGCCGGGTTCCAAGCAGGAATACTCGGGCATTATCCGCCACGGTGCAAAGTTGCTTTATGCTTTCGCCGAAGCGACTGTGCCGAAGGTGACGCTCATTCTGCGCAAGGCTTTCGGTGGCGCCTACATCGCCATGAACAGCAAGGACGTGGGTGCCGACTACGTGTTCGCCCTCCCGATTGCCCAGGTGGCCGTGATGGGTGCCGAAGGTGCCGTGGAAATCATCAACAAGAAGGAAATCGCCGCTGCTCCGGATCCGGTGGCCGCTCGCGCCCAGTGCATCGCCAAGTACGAAGAAGAGCTGATGAACCCCTACGTTGCCGCCTCCATGGGCGTGGTTGACGAAGTGATTCACCCGGCCGATGTTCGTAAGCGCCTGATTGCCGCTTTTGACGCCTTGAAGACCAAGGATCAGAAGCGCCATTGGAAGAAGCACGCGAACATACCGCTGTAAAGACCGAATCGGCTAAATTCTCCAGAATCCTTACTCTGGAGCCGATTCTCTCGCAACCGCCCTCGGCTAACACCCGAGGGCTTTGTTGCTCACAGAAGACCGCTCGCGCCCACCTAAAGGTGGACATGTCCACATAAGCACTAAAGTGCTAAGTGGCTAAAGGTCGTACCCATGCCTCGTTAATACGAGGCATTTGTTGCTCACGAAAGATGAGTGTCATCCTGAGCGAAGTCAAAGGTGGACCATGCAGGAGTTTAATAAGAGGGTAGCATAAGCTACTATATTCATTGCGCAA
>LVAE01000002.1 GCA_001603905.1 Fibrobacterales bacterium Fibro_02 | reverse complement strand
CGGTAAAGGTTGAATTCCGTGTCCGGATTCTCGGTGCCCAAGAGGCGCCAGCTCACAAGCATACCCTTGCCCGTATTCGCTACAGCAAGGCCACGCGAAAGTTTTTCCATTTGGCGGGTCGCCGCGAAAGAGGGCGACGCAAGACCAAAAGCCAGGACTGCTCCAGCAAAAAATGTCGATGTTTTTAAACCAATACCCATATAAACTCCATTTTTTTGGCAACCTCTAAGCAAATCTATCCTCAAAAAACAAAAAAAGGTTCACAACACATTCCTTTTTTGTAGTCCAAAGACAACAGTCTACAATAGTTGCACTCTTCAAATATAATCAATTTTTTTATAAAAAGTCTACATAATTTCATAATTTTTACGTATTTCACTTTATTTTACAGAAGTGTAACAAAAATAAAAAGTCCACATTTTAAGATAAAAATGAGCAAACTGTAGACAACGGTCTATAAAATCCCCATTTTTTACTAGATTTACGAGCAATGATGCCAGATTGGTTCACGAATTTTTCCTGGGAAAGGATGTTTGACGCGATAGCCGCGCGTTCCGTCACACCCGTAAAAATCGCGATTATTGCAGGAAAATCCTTCCTGTACTTTCACGGGCTGACCCGTGCAGCCGCACTTACCTACACGACTTTCCTGGCAGTGGTTCCCCTGCTGATCCTCCTGACCTCGATTACCATCGCGGTCGGATTCGGCAATTTCGTCTCAGACTACCTCCCCCACCTGCTGAACATCCTGAATCTGGACTGGCCCATTGACCCCATCATCGCCATCGTGAAAAACGCCGAGCACGTTCCCATCGGTAAACTCGGATTCATCGGTGCCTTGGGTCTTTTCATTACCTTTATCCTCGCCTTCGGCAGCCTGGAATCGAACTTTAACGTCGTTTGGGAAAACAAGGTTTCTCGCCCGCTCCACAAGCAGTTGCGCATTTACACTCCCCTTTTGCTCATTTTCGCGGGAATTATCGGTCTTTACGCCGGTTTCGTGAACCATGTGCAAAACGTCCTTTCGGTCATTGTCATCGACGGATTGCACTTTGACCCTTCCGTGCTCCACACGCTGATTGACGCCTTCTGGTACGTGACGTTCCACGGGGCGGTCATCCTGATTATCTTCCTCACGCTTTATGCACTTCCTGCGCGTCCCGACCCAAAGACCTACACGCGGAAAAAGCTGCTCCTTTCCTCCATCGGAATCTCGTTCCTGGCATGGGTCAGCATTATGATTTACGTGAGAATTCTGATGCTCATCCAGACCACGCTTGTCACCAGGATGTCCATTTTCTACGGATCTCTCGCCTTTATTCCTCTCATTCTGTTCCTCGTTTTCGGCATCTGGACCATCGTTCTTTGTGGAAATTCCATCGTTTGGACCATTTGCACCTGGCCTGAATCCAGGGACCGCATCTGGAACTGGGAAGGATCCCCCACCGAAGGCCTGAACATGACCAAAGACCGTCTCTAGTTCGGAGTTCAGAATTCGGAATTAAAAAGCGACGCGGCAATCTGGCCTAGAGTCACTTGCCGATTATTTTTATACATTGTACAAAAAGGACTTTGCTTATGAAAAAAATTCTGTTGTTCCTTATGGCACTGGTGGCTTTTGCAAACGCTGAACTGCAGAGCGTAAAATACACCCCCGAAGAAAAGTCGAACGACGGCCTGAAGGCTTTCATCGGCGTGAGTGGCGGTAACGTGCTCGTGGCCGACGACGGCGCCATTTTCGCAAATATCCGAATCGGTCTCGACATCTTGCCGCAGCTTTCTACCGGCGTTTGGGTTTCAAGACTCCTGAGCGATGTCCGCAATTACAATGTCGCCGAGAAACAGATGATCAAGTACATGTCGTTCGGCGGGTTCGTGGAACTCTTCCCGCTCAGACTCGGCAACTTTGCGATTTCCGTGCCGATTGAAGTCGGCGGCGGCGCCCTGTACGTGATGGAACCGGATGACGAAGCTTTCGAATCTGAAGACTACTTCTTTACCGCCGACATGGCCGTACATTTCAACTATCGCGTAACCAGGATGCTCGAAGTGTCTATCGGTGGTGGCTACCGCATGTTCAATGGCATTGAGACCAACGGTCTCGAGAACCTCGACTTCTGCACTCCGTTTGGCGAACTGAGATTTACGATTAGGGAGTAATGCCCAACTTCATCAGCATACGCGGATGCAGGCTGCATAACCTGAAAAATATCGATGCCCAGTTCCCGCTGGGCAAGATTACGGTGGTATGCGGGCCTTCGGGCTGCGGAAAGTCGACGCTTGTACTTGATACCCTGCATGGGGAATCGAAGCGTCGCTATCTGGAAACACTCTCGCCTTTTGCCGCTGAACTCTTGGGCGGCCGCCGCATTATTCCGCTGGATAGTGCAGAAGGTTTACCCGCAAGCCTCGCTGTCGGACCTAGCCACGGCGAAACGCCTGCGAAGGCTTATGCGCTCAGCATCTCGGAATGCGATTCTACATTACGCGCGTTGTTTGCGGCTTATGCGAAGCCCGCCTGCCCTATTTGCGGAAAGCCTATGGAAAGCCAGAGCCGCGAAGACATAATTCGCGAGATTGCGAGCCTTTCGCAAGGGAGTAAGTTGCAATTTTTTGCGAGGATAGAAAAGGAGATCCCGGATCAAGTCCGGGATGACAAGAAGGATACAAGAGCGCCAAAAGGCAAAACAAGTCTTGATAAACTGGCGGCGGTGTTCCTGGCGCAGGGCTTTACGCGAGCCATGGCAGATGATGTCAGCTATTCGCTTGCCGACTTGACTGAAAACGAAAAGAAGATTGTCCCGAAGGAATTCTTTATTGTCGTGGACCGCGTGATTGTCCGCGAGAATACGCGCACCCGCATTGCCGAGGCGGTCGATGGAGTCTTGAAACTTACGCACGGCGAATTGACTTTGGACATCAACGGAAGCCGTAAACTTTTCAGCACGGTGCCGCGTTGCCCTGAACACGGAGCGCAACTATCCAGGCCGCTTGCGTCTGAAGATTTGTCGCCGTATTCCCGTACGAGCATCTGCGCAAAATGTGGCGGTACCGGAATCATCGAAGACGGCGACAACAGCGAAGAATGCCCTGATTGCAAAGGACTTAGACTCAAGCAGAATTTTTTGAACGCGGCGATTGAAAGCATCTCCAGTGAAGATGACCGCGAAAACAAAAGCAGCGAAGATTGCAAAGATAAGCCGTGCAAAATCCGTACCACGTGGCAAGACATTTTAAGCACGCCTTTCGCGGAACTCGAAAGCCGGCTGCACGCCCTGTTCGACAATCGACTGACGGCAAAACAGCAGCCCGCATTTCGCACGTTGATTGACCGCATCCAGGCGATTGTCGATTTGGATATCGGATACCTTACAGCAGGGCGTGCAGGCGCCACCCTATCGGGTGGCGAAGTCCAGAGACTTCGACTTTCGAGCCTCAGCACCGGTCACCTGAACAACCTTCTGATTGTCCTCGACGAACCCGCCAGCGGTTTGCACCAAAGCGATGTCGAAGCCCTCTGGAAAGTCCTCAAGAAAGTGCAGTCCCGCGGGAACACGCTTGTACTCATCGACCACAATCCCGCCCTCATCAAGAAAGCCGACTGGATTATTGAAATGGGGCCTGGCGCGGGTGAAAAGGGCGGCGAGATCCTGTTGCAGGGAACCGCGAAAGACGTTCTTGGCAACCCGATATCGCCCACAGGGAATTGGATAAAGCTTTTAGACGAGAGACGAAAGACGAAAGACGAGAAAAAGCCGAAGGTTCCAAAGAAAAACGCAGCGGCCATTGATATCAAGAACTTCGCGATGTTCGACATGAAGCCGGTCACGGCCAATTTCCCGGTGCAAAAGTTCAGCGTCATCACAGGCCAGAGCGGTAGCGGTAAATCTACGATTTTCTTCAGGAACTTAGCCCCGCGTGCCACCAAGGGCGAATTCGAAAGCCTCGGCATCCAGGCACTATCGATCCTTTCAACAGGCGATTTCCACGGGAACCGCCGCAGCACCGTCGCCTCGGCCATCAACCTGAACACGATTCTTCGCGACCTTTTCGCGAAACTCCCCGAAAGCAAGGTCCGCGGCTACACCGCCAGCAAGTTTGCGACGCACGCCCCCGGGGGCCGCTGCGAAAACTGCAAGGGCGAAGGCGTCATCCTCGACCCCGCGGGCTTCGAAGAATCCGAATGCCCTGTGTGCCTTGGCAGGCGATTCAAGGACGAAATTCTCGAAGTCCGCTTCAAGTCGCTTTCTATCGCCGACATTCTGGATTTGGAAATCGGCGAAGCCTACAAGCTGTTCATCAACATGAAGCCTTTTGCGGACAAGTTAAAGCCCCTCGTGGATACGGGTCTCGACTACCTGAAACTCGGGCAAACCACGTCGCACCTTTCCGGCGGCGAACGCGCCCGCCTGCGCCTTTCCATCGCTCTCGCACGCGCGAAGGCTCCGAATACGCTTTTCCTTTTCGACGAACCCGCCCGCGGTCTCCATCAAAAGGACATCCAGCATCTACTCGACCTGATTCACGGCCTCACCGAAGCGGGCCACACCGTCATCGCCATCGAGCATGCGCAGGACTTCGTGAACGCCGCCGACTATGTGGTGGAACTTTCGCGCAAGTAACACGCGATTTATTTTCGATATTACTTAAAAGACTTCTTCGCGGCTTCCAGCGTTGCAATCACCTTGTCGCACCAGGCGTCGAATTCGGGATCTTCTTTCTGGAATTCCGGATGCGCAAGCACATAATCAATGGTACGGCGGATTCCTTGGTCAAAACGGACTTCGACGCGAAAATTCGGCACGGCGCGCTTGAGTTTGGAATTGTCAAACACCACGGAGTTCGCCTTGTCGCCGATGAGGCTCCCGAGCAAATCGTAGTCGCTCACATCCGCAAGGAACTGCGATGACACGTAGTACGATTTGAGTTCGACACCGAGAGCGTCGGCAACGGCCTTGTAAATCTGGTTCCAGGTGAGCGTTTCGTCACTTGTAATCTGGAATGTTTCACCGATGGCGTGAACGTTCCCCATCAAGCCCACAAAACCGCGGGCAAAGTCGGTATTGAAAGTCATGGTCCAGAGGCTCGTGCCGTCGCCGTGAATAATGACGGGCTTGCCCTCGAGCATGCGCTTTGCCACCTGCCAGCTGCCGTTCTTGCCGTGGACGCCCAGCGGGATGCTGCGCTCGTCGTAAGTGTGGCTCGGGCGAACGATGGTAATCGGGAAGCCTTCTTCGCGGTACTTGCGCATCAGGAATTCCTCCCCCGCAATCTTGTTGCGGGAGTATTCCCAGTACGGGTTCGCGAGAGGCGTGCCCTCGGTAATGCGGTAGTCCGAAAGCGGCTTCTGGTAGGCGCTCGCGGAACTGATGTACATAAACTGCTTTGTCTTGCCCTTGAATAGGCGGTAATCGCGTTCAAGCGCACTCGGGTGGAATACGATAAAATCGCAGACCACATCGAACCCTATGCCCTTGATTTTTTCGGCAACGTCCGACTCATTGTAGATGTCGGCGTTGATGATTTCAACACCTTCGGGGATATCTTCTGCGGGGCGGTTTCCGCGATTGAGCAGGTAAAGTTTCCAGCCCTGGGCCACCGCAAGGCGCGTGATGGCCATGCTGATGGTTCCTGTACCGCCGATAAAGAGCGCCTTCATGTTACTTACTCCAGCGAGGCGTGCGCAGCGATGGTGTAAATCGCAGTCACGTCCTTCGCCTTGAGCGGAACAAAGCCCCAGCCGTCACCCGGATTCAGCTTTTCGACCAGCTTCGGAATATCTTCTTCCTTGGCACCGAGTTCTGCAAAGTTGATGGGCATGCCGATAGAATGCAGGAACTTGCGGAAAGCCTTGATGCCTTCGAGGGCGGTCGCCTTCGGGTTCTCAAAATTCATCTGGCAGCCGAATACGCGCGTCGCCATCTGCGCAAAGCGCATTACGTTGTGGTCGACGACGTATTCCATCCAGGCGGGCATGATCACCGCGAGACCCGCGCCATGGGCGCAGTCGTAAAGCGCCGAAAGTTCATGCTCGATGGCGTGGCTGTTCCAGTCCTGACTGCGCCCGCAGCCCACAACGCCGTTGTGGGCTACCGTACCCGCCCACATAATGTTTGCACGCACCTGGTAGTTGGCGGGGTCGGCAATGGCGCGCGGGCCCTCCTTCACCATCGTGAGGAGCACCGCTTCGCAAAGGCGGTCTGTGGTTTCGACTTCGAGTGTATTCGTGAAATAGCGTTCAAAAACGTGGGCCATGATGTCGGTAATTCCACAGGCCGTCTGGTAGGCAGGCAACGTGCAAAGCAAAGCAGGATTCTGCACTGCAAACTTCGGGCGGATATGTTCGCTACTTGCACCGCGCTTGAGCATGCCGTCTTCCTTGGTAATCACGGAGTCACCACTACCCTCGGAACCGGCCGCCGCAATCGTCTGCACCACGCCAATCGGGAGTGCCGCTGTCGCCGAAGCCTTGCCCTCGTAAAAATCCCAGAAATCACCCTTATAAGGAACACCCATGGCAATGCCCTTGGAACTATCAATCGTAGAGCCGCCGCCCACCGCCAAAATAAAATCAATGCCGTTCTGGCGGACAATTTCAATGCCCTTGTACACGAGCGAATCATGCGGATTCGGCTTTACGCCACCGAGTTCCACATGGGCAATTCCAGCAGCATCAAGCGAAGCCTTCACGCGGTCAATCAAACCCGAACGCACGGCAGAGCCACCACCGTAATGAATCAGCACCTTGGTGCCGCCATACTTTTTAACGAGTTCACCGCATTCATTTTCGCGGTCCTTGCCAAATACGAATTCTGTGGGGCTGTAGAAGTTGAAATTATCCATGTTCCATCCTTTTTCAACTGGGCAGGAGATGCCCGCCTTCTCCACAAAGAGGATAACTCTACTATGGCAACAAGTTGCCTAGTATCGTATAGCGGGCATGACAAGCTGCTGAGCAAAATTAAGTTTTTTGTAAAATTACACAAAAATCCTGCCCGAAAGCAGGATTTTGCAATTATTTTTGTTCACGGATGAAAACGGCCGCAAAGAAAGCCAATTTATATGACTTTCGGACGTCCAGTCTGCATTTTCAGCAGCATATCGACAATTTCATTCCAATGGTCCAACGCCACCTTGCCAATGGCAGGGTCGTACATGACACCCAGATTTTTCTCGATTTCCTTTCGACAGTAGTCAAGCGACATTGCGTCACGGTAAACGCGCTTGCTCGTCATGGCGTCAATCGAATCTGCAATGGCAATGATACGTGCACCGATAGGAATTTCCTCGCCCTTGAGGCCTTCAGGATATCCGCGACCGTCATAGCGTTCATGGTGATGCAGCACAATCTGCACCAATTCGTGCGTATAGTTCGACTGCATCAGGATCTTTGCTCCAATTACCGGATGCTGCTTGATGATTGAGAACTCGTCATCGGTCAGCTTACCCGGTTTCCCAAGTACATTGTCGCTAATTCCCATCTTGCCGATATCATGCAAATGAGCGGCATGCATAATCAACGATACCGAGGCCTCGGAAAGTCCGAGGAAACGCGCGATCAGTTCCGTATATGCCTTGACGCGTTCGGAATGGTGCGCCGTATAAGAGTCCTTCGCTTCTTCCACCGAAATCAAGCAGGTAATCAGGTCCTTCAGGTTCTGATTTTCATTTACTTCGGTCGACTTATGGTAACGCACCTTATCGCGGTACATATTCAGGTCCGCTTCCATCTTCCAGTCGCTAATGGACTTGCGGATTCCCGAATCACTACGAAGCCTACTTTCGCCTACGGCAATCGACAAATGGTAAAGGGCATCCTTGTTGTATTCCTCGATATTCCTTTGCAGACTGGAATACAGCAGGAACAGGGAATCCAGAGGAGCCTTCGTCACCACGGCAAATTCGTCACCGCCAATTCTAAAGCAGTTTCCATGCAGGCCATAAGCCTTCTTGATGGAATTTCCGGCAGCAATAATCAGGGCGTCTCCCGCCTGATGACCGAAGGTATCGTTTGCGTACTTGAGCCCGTTCACATCCATCAGGACCATCGTCCAGTTTCCGGCATCGGAATCTTCCATGGCAATATTTTTGAGCAATTCATCAAAGGCAAGCCTGTTTTCAAGCCCTGTCAGAGCATCCGTCGTCGCGACATCTTGCAGGTGTTCGTTCATCACGCGGAGTTTGCTATTAATTTGTTCCAGCTCAAACGAGGTTTCGCGAATGAAGGTTGCCATACGGGCCGCGAGCGGAAGCCTAGTCGTCATTTCGGCTCGGATATCGTCAGCCTTTTCACGGTTTTTCCCTACCGCAGGACCTTCTCGCATCGAGGCAATTACAAGCGTAATGTTGTGTTGGTTCAAATGCCCCTTTTCGCGTAGGAATTCCCCATGCGAGAAAAATCCCGTACTCGAAGCCAAACCCTTGAACGGCGTAATTTCGTAAGTCGGCTCACGCTGCGACCAGAACGCCTTTCGCGCCGCACACGAAAAAATGTGCTGCACCTGGGGTCCGAATTCACCGCATTTTTCACTTTCTTCCCTGATGCGGTCTACAATCAATCCCGGTTCACCATACGAAAGCCTGATAATGGAGCCTTCATCGATATCGGAAGACATCGTGAGCGAACCATCGGGATTGCTGGAGCCTGGAGCACGTACGATGGAGACCCCGTTATGCTCATACAGCATCGGAAACTCAAGCGCATTGTAGAAGAAATTCTGGTCATTCTTGATATTCAGATACTTGTTATAGACCTCGTAAGCAGGTATTCCTCCCAATTCATAAAGAATGTTGCCTTCAGAACGGGTCACATGGAAATTGCGGCCAATCGGTTTCCACCCGCTAATTTTACGGGAATCGACATAAAAATCGGGGCCGCCAAAAAACAATACCAAAAGACCGGATTTCGTATAGCCCTCTTCCGACGAGAATACACAGGAATTCGGGCTTGTAATGTCGGGAGAACAGACGATGCCTCCAAACACCTGAATATCAGATGCCAGGCCATCGAGACCTTCGCAAAGAGCCGTTGTCGAGAACGGGGAAATGCAATGGTAAATTTCGACAGCCTTGATCCAGGGATTTTCCTTGGTTTCCCCGACTATATTCTGGGCAATACCACCCACAGATTCGCGACTATAATCATACTGGCGGACAATGAATTTGCTCGTCGGCTTTTCGAAAATAACAGCCGACACAGAAATCTCCGTGGCAACCTCGCAGTCCACGATATTGCCACTCGTAGAATTGCCAACCCATGGCACGTCCGGGAAAAAGTTTTCCAAACAGTCCCAAACCGGTTTTAGCTTTTCCGGTTCCAGAATAGCCGAATGGATTTGGAAATACATCGTCGGCGATCCATGTTCTTCATACCATTTGCTGAACAGGGACAGTTCTCCTTCGAACTGCATCATGTCTTTAAAGGCAAATATTCTGTTTTTCATACATTTTTCCCAATACACAGGGTCGACTCGGACCTGTCATACAAAATATACTTTACAATTCATCCCAAAAGCACACAATACATTAATATTATTACAAAAAAACAGTTTTTTCTTACTCCAATTTGGAATATTCTAAAAAAGGTCCCCGAGCATACCGGAGACCTTAACAAAGGGAAATCAGGACTGTCTATTAAAAAACAACTAAATCATTCTTGTGAATGAGTTCATCGGCGACATCCTTGCCCAAGAGTTCATGAACCTGGGCGGTCTTCTTGTGGAGCACAAGCTTCAAGGTTTCGCTATCGAACTTTGCGACACCGCGTGCCACCGGCTCGCCGGTCTCGCTCAAGACTTCAATCAGGTCGCCCTTGTCGAAATGCTTCTTGACGGCGCACACGCCCACGGGAAGCAGGCTCGAGTGCTTTTCGCGCAGAGCCTTCACGCCACCTTCGTCCACCACCACGGCCCCGCGCGGAGTCGTAATGAAGCTGAGCCAGCGCTGGCGGCTGTTGAGTTTTTTCTTGGAGCCCACAAAGAGCGTGCCTTCGGCGTTTTCAAAAATCACCTGATGCGGCAACACCTTCATTCCACTCGCGAGGAAGGCGTTGCAGCCGCTCTTGGTCACGTTGCGGATAGCTTCGAGCTTGCTGCGCATACCGCCGGTACTCACGGCAGAACCCGTTTCGCCGGGCTTACCCGCAAGGGCGAGCACAGCAGGCGTAATTTCGGGCACAAAGCGGAGCAGTCGGGCGTTCGGGTTCTTCTTCGGATTGTCATCGAAGAGACCATCTTCGTCCGTGAAAATCAAAAGCAGGTCGGCATCAAGGAAGAGCGCAACATCGCTTGAAAGCTTGTCGTTATCACCCACCTTGATTTCGGCAACGGCGAGCGAGTCATTCTCGTTGATAATCGGGACAATCTTGCGGGCAAGCATCGCCTTGATGGTGTTCTGCAAATTCTTGTAGCGGTTGCGGTCGCGGAAATCTTCGGCAGACAAAAGGATCTGTCCCACGGAAAGCTGCATCCAGCGGAACATTTCACGGTAGGCATACATCAAGTCAATCTGACCCACGGCAGCGCAAGCCTGCTTTTCGGCAAGCACGGTCGGCTTTTCCTTGTAACCGAGCTGGCTCATGCCAGTGCCCACGGCACCGCTTGTGACAATCACAACTTCCTTGCCCGCTTCCATGAGGCGAGCGACCGAGTCTGCAAGTTTCTGGATGTAGCGGGTGCGAACGCCGCCCTTTTCGGAATCGACTAAAATACGCGAGCCGATCTTTACGACAATGCGGCGGGATTCATCGAGAATATTCTTTCTTAATTCACTCATATGTAGTAGACAGTAGAAAGTTAGAAGTAGACAGTGGTTAACGGCAAACAAGCAATCTAATCGCGTCTAGGCGAATCTGCGGGTTCGAAATGACCTTTTTCCATTCCTGAGCGTTCTTGCGGAGCTGTTGCAGCTGGGCGTTGTTGCCCGCCTTGCCACGCATGCTGAGCAAATGGTTCATACGCTGGTATTCCTGCTCGGCGCGGGCCTCTACCGCAGCGGCAGCCTCTTCGGCATATTCCTTCGCCTTTGCAGAAACAATGCGACGGGCTATCGCGAGGCCGTCTTTACCGAAATACTTGAGTGTCATATTTACGGCGGCATTGCCCTGCGGAACAGGAACATCCTTGAAACAGGCGTTCTTTAAATCATCGAGTTTCGCGGACATGTCCTCGCCCATCGGGTTCACGAGCACGCTCATGTAGCGAGGCCCTGCGATATCGGAAACGCCCCATTCTTCGGCAATGGAGAAATCGACCGCAAAGTTATACTGCATCATGAGTCCGCGCATTCCGGAATTCGGCCAGATATTGCAGGAAACAGCACCATTGTCAAGCGTCGTCTCGAAGTCGATGACGCCCTGCGACAGCGGATGTTCCAAGCTTACGAAATCCACTTCGTCGTGAATCATCGCGACGTTGCGGTCAAAAGTCACCGTCAGGCTAGACGTATCGCAGAAACGAGAATCCTCGTCGCCGTCACCCGAACTTTCTTCGAAGTTTCCGACTGACTGCGTGATGCGGCCGCCACCGCCAGCACCGGCCATTCCCACCGATTCAGGCATACCCGGTACAGAACCCGCTTCGACCTGCGTTCCCATGCTGATTACATAGCAGCCCTTAATCTTACTCTTTTCGATTTCAAGGCCGCGATCCATCAACGACGAGAACACGAGCGTCTGCAAATTCTGGTCCGCATCGATCTTCAAGATTTCGTCGGTGATTTCCTTCGCCTTCGCCGGATTCCGAGAATTGAATTCCAACAGACGGTCACGCCCCTTCTCGATATTCTTGCGCATGGTATCGCAATCCTTCTTAACCTTCGGGATTACGGTATCGACAAAGTTCTGGAGAAGGTCCTTAGGATCGGCAAGGGCGGCAATCAGTTCGTCCGTGTACTTGAGGAAGAGTTCACCACCGCTCATCATCGGAGTGCCGAAGGCGTTCAAGCCGTTGTGGTACCAGCGGAACATGACTTCCTGGCCGGAGCCCTTTACATAAGGCACATGAATGATAATGTTTTCGGTCTGGCCGATACGGTCCAGACGACCAATACGCTGTTCCACCAACGAGGCATCCAAAGGCAAGTCAAACAGGACCAGGTGATGGGCAAACTGGAAGTTGCGGCCTTCGGAACCGATTTCGGAGGCAATCAGCAGGTTCGCGCCGTTTTCACGGCTGAAATTCGCAGCAGCCTTGTCGCGGGCCATAATCGTCATATTCTCGTGGAACATCGAGAAGGCGCCTTCGCCCATAAATTCCGTCAGGAGAGTTTCAAGAGCCTGCACCACCTGAATCGATTCGCAAATCAGGAGCACCTTGTCGTTCGCATGTTCCTTCAAGAAACCCTTGAGCCACACGTAGCGTTCATCGAGTGCCCAGGCATCAGAATAGCTCGTGCAGAGGAGGCCGTTTTCTTGAATGTCGGTGGACATGTCGAGATCGTTCTCGGCAGCCACGTTCACCATGTCGCGGTAGTTCTGGTTCGGTTCCAGCGGAATTTCGTCGAGCACGCGCTTCGGGAATCCGCCCACGCCCTTACGGGTATTGCGGAACACCACCGAACCCGTACCCACGGCATCCACGATGCGGCGGATCCATTCGTCCGCAGGCATGCTCTTCGCGCTTTCCTGTTCGAGCCAAGGACGGATCATCGACTTCTTGGGCACGCATTCGTTCAGGTCGTCCCAACTCATCTGTTCGCCCGGATCGGTCGGCAACTTGGAGAGTTCGTTGACCAGCTTGCGGTAGGCGTCCTGGTCCTTGATAAAGCTGTTGTAATCGCTAAAGCGTACCGGATCAAGCATCTTGAGTCGGTTGAACTGCGATTCCGGCTGGAACTGCAGCGGCGTACCCGTCAACAGGAGTACACCCTTGGAACGCTGAACCACCGCATTGGCAAGCAGATACTCGTGGCTCGTAAAGCCATCTTCGCAAACCAGGTGGTGCGCTTCGTCGATAATCACCATGTCCCAGTTCGTCTTGAGCAGGTCCTCGATAAGCGCGGGCTGTTTAATCAGGAAATCGATGGAGCAGATAATGTCATTGGCAATCGTGAACGGGTTCGGGCGGTCATCGTCGTCATTCACGAACAGACCCTTAATATAGCCTTCGTCCACCAGCGTAAAGAGATGGTTGAAGCGGCGCTTCATTTCGATGAGCCACTGGTGCTTCAAGGTTTCAGGCACAATAATCAAGGTGCGGGTCAAGCGACCGCGGGACTTGAGCGCATGCCAAATCATACCAGCTTCGATAGTCTTACCGAGTCCCACTTCGTCCGAAAGCATGAGGCGCGGAAGGCTCGAACTGTCGCAGGCCCGGCTACACAGATAATACTGGTGCGGAATCATGGAAGTGCGCGGACCGATCATGCCACGTACCGGCGACGAAATCCACTTGCAAGAAAGTTCCATGGCGCTTTCGCGACGGGCAAACTGCGCACTATTCGAGATGCGGTTCTCACGGAGAGCACGGAACAGATCTTCGGGGCGGGCAATCGAAATTTTGCCGCTCAATTCCGATTCCTTCATCTGCCTACCGGC
This sequence comes from Fibrobacterales bacterium Fibro_02, assembly GCA_001603905.1. Classification (GTDB taxonomy): domain Bacteria; phylum Fibrobacterota; class Fibrobacteria; order Fibrobacterales; family Fibrobacteraceae; genus Fibrobacter. The sequence continues at coordinate 43,009 of LVAE01000002.1, read as the reverse complement.
GCGACCCGTATAGACGAGCAAACCGTCTACATCCTTGACAGATTCCACCGTAAAGGACAGTCCCTTTTCGCTCTTGGCCGTATCGCCTACCGAAAGTTCAAAACGATCTACAGGAGCCCCCATAGAACGGTAGCAACGGACATCACGGACAGCAGGGAAAGAAATCTTAACAATACGGTCTTGCACCTCGGTGACAATACCAAGCCCGAGTGTAGGTTCCGATTGACTTACATAGCGTTGGCCAATCTTGAAATTCATCATACCTCCAAAATGTAGTTTTTTTTTAATTAGTTGATAGATCTTAGTTGGTAGAACTTGGAGAAAATCCCAGTTCCATACCACAAATTTGATGTTCTAAGTTCTAGGTTCTAAGTTCTAAGTTCTATATTTACCTCGTATGATATGGTACTACATAGATGAATCCGTGACAGACGGTGAACGACGCAAGGGTCCTTATAATATCGACGAAATCAGGGACTTTGTCAAAAAAGACATTATCAAGGAAGAAACTTTGGTGTGGCATTCGGGTATGGAATCCTGGACCCACTGGAAAGACACCGAAGAATCCAAGGAAGTTCCGCTTTCCGAAGAAGAACAAATCAAGGCCGCATTGGAAGCTATCATTGCCGAGCACAACAAGGGCAAGCACTATGCGGGATTCCTTATCCGCGGAATCGCCTACCTGGTCGACAACATCATCTTGAGCTTCATCGGTCTCCTGATTCTGATGACCATGAGCAAAACGCAGCTGATAGACCTGAACGCCATCGGCGAAGCCATGAACGCCTATGTCAACAACCCGACCTCTGACGAAGCCCTGATGAACGTACTGAACTTCCCCGGAATGCATGTATTCCTCATTATTTGGGGCTTGCTTCAGGCGGCCTACTACGTCACCTTCACCGCGATCAAGGCTGCAACTCCCGGCAAGATGCTGGTGCATGTCCATGTAGAATCGGCGGCAGGCGAAAAAATCAGTTGGATAGAATCTGCCATCCGGTTTATCGCCAGCCTGTTTACCCAATGCACACTTGCATTCTACGGTCTAGGCTACCTTATCGTAATGATTGACCCCAAGCGTCGCGCCCTACACGATTTTGTCGCACACACCCGCGTGGTCTACAACAAGAAGAACAAGTAAGCGGTGGCACCGTTACAGGGTCTTGAAGAACTCAACAACCCTCTGCCGGAAAGCATCCATGGAACAGCGGTCCAACAAAGCGACCGCTTTTTCGTTATCCAGGACATTTTCTCCCGCAAGGACGCGGTCCAATACGGATGCAAAAGCCTCGGCATCTGTAGGCGGGTCTACCAACGGGCAGACCCCCTCGAGATTTTCCTTGACCGCCGAAGTCGATGCCCCGACAGCAGGCGTACCGCAAGCGATAGCCTCGATAGGAGGAAGTCCGAAGCCTTCCAATAAAGACGGATAAACCATCAAGTCGGCATGGCGATAAAAATCGCGCAATTCCTCCGCATGGAACTCGCTGAAATGGTACACATTGTAGAGTTTCTTTTCATTCACGATGGCACGCAGGCGTTCCGAGAACTTGCCTACACGAACAAAGGCTACATGCGGTCTGAGACGCGCCATTTCGAAGAAAGTCTCGATATTCTTGCGAGGTTCGTCGAGGCTCACATTTAGGCACATTCCGTCAAAATTCTTGATACCGTACTTGCGAAGAAATTTTTTCTTTTCTTCGAAAGTCGGCCTTGATTCAGGCTTATTGAACAGGGCGCTATCAATGGGACAGCCAATAACGGAGCCCGGTTTTTGCGACATCTGCGGTCCAAAATAGCTAGAGGCTTCTTCGCGGGTCCAGCCCGAGTTATAGACAAAATAATCAGCCTTGACCGTCGGCCGGATATAGAACAAATTAAGCAGTCTAAACTTAAGCGAATTCGGATAAAGCGTTTCGGCAAAGGTGTCGTGGACAAACATCACCGTCTTGGCGCGGCCCTTGACCACGGGAACCAAGAAGCCCAATTCTGGACGGATAAAGAAAGCGATTTCCGGTTGGATTTTCTTGACCAGCTTTTTGAGCGGTGAACGGAATCCGATGAATCCCGTATAAAGCGACTTTGCCCACACCTCATGAGAAACATAAGGATTCTCAAGCTTTGAAGCGTCAAGTTTTTTTCCATTGTCCTTGTCGCCAAAGAACTTCGGAGTCTTGAGCCATAGCACATGGGGTTCGAACTCCCCCGCCACAGCCTTGACGAGGTTCATTGTCAGGCGTCCAAAACTGGTACATTCGTTCTTGTCACAGACAAACAGGATTTTTCGCTTTTCGGGCATAACGCAAATATAGAATTTAAAGTTTAAGATTCCCGATCACGGCAGCCTTCACCGACTGCGATTTACTATATTCGTAGCATGGCAAAAATCGGCATCGTTCTTGCAACCTATAACGGCGAAAAGTATCTTAAACAGATGCTCGAATCCCTATTGGCTCAAACAAGGCCCGCCGACTTCATTGTCGCCGTGGACGACGGTTCTAAAGACAGTACTCCAGAAATCCTGAAAAGCTACCAGAATCGCCTGCCACTCCAGATATCCATTTCGCCCCAAAACCAGGGGCACCGAAGCGCCTTTTCGAAGTCTCTGGAACTGGCCCGCCCACAACTGGGTGACGACGACCTAATCGCCCTTGCCGACCAGGACGATGTATGGCTTCCGCAGAAACTCGAAATTCTAGAAAAGGCCATCAAAACGAGCGACGGACATTCGAAGAAGCCCGACCTGGTTTTCGGAGATGCCCAGGTCATCGACGGCGAAGGAAAAATCATCGGGAAATCCTGGCGAGAAATGGACGGAATTCCGGAAAACCTTTCCCTACGGGCAATCCTGACCGGATTTACTAATGTAACCGGCTGCATGACCCTCTTTAGGGCAAATCTCCTCGATAAGATTTTACCCATTCCCGAACAGGTTCCCGTCCATGACCAATGGATAGCATTCTGCGCCTGCGCCCATAACGGATGCGTATCTATTCCCGACCCCGTCATCCAATACCGGATTCACGGTCAAAATGCAATCGGACTTGGACACTCGCACACTTGGACAGGCAACCTGAAGCTGAACCTGCAATGGGCCCGCATGATTACGGAGACGCCCCACTTCAGCGAACTTTCCGAAAGCGACCAGAAATTTTTGAAGCGCTACATCGGCTACGTTCAAGACAGGCTTGACAAGCCCCTTATTCCGCAGTACACCGTCTGGGTCGCTAAAAACGCCCGGAGCCTTTACCCACACGTTTCGGGACTATTCGGTTTTGTGCCGAGAATTCTTTACGGCATTATCGGCGCCCCTATTATCACCAAGTTTTTCGGAAAGAAATAATGAATTCCGTCTGCGTTGTCCTCGTCAATTTCAAGAACAAAGAAAAGACCGTAGACTGCCTACGCGCCCTCGAAAAGAGTTCCGTGCAGCCAAGTTGCGTCTACATTATCGACAACGCCAGCACCGAAGAATCCCAGCAGTATTTTTGGACTTTCACTTTCAAGTTCAAGGTTCGCTGGATATGGAACAAGGAAAACCTTGGCTTCGCGGCCGCCTGTAACCAGGGAATCCGAGCCGCGCAAGAAGACTACGCCGGAAGCTTCGTCTGGTTACTCAACAACGACACACTCCCCGAGGCGAATGCTCTTGAAAAGATCCTTGACAAGGCGCTTGAAACAGGAGCTGGTATAACGGGTTCCCTTATCAAGAATGCGAAAGGGGATTTTGCGGGAGGCGTTTGCGTCATCCATCCGAAATTTGCGACCGTACAAAGGGTAGCTTCCCCTGAAGCTACAAAATTCGACTATGTCGAAGGATCCTCATTCCTGATTTCTCCCGAATGCCTGAAAAAGACGGGACTCCTGAGCGAAGACTATTTTCTGTATTTCGAGGAAAGCGACTACTGCATGCATGCAAAGAAAAACGGATTTTCTCTTGCATGGGCTACTGACAGTATTATCTGGCACGATATCGGATCTTCGACAGGCAGCGAAATTGCCAAGGGCGGAGTCCCCCACTTTATCGACTGCCTGATGATTCGCAACCGAATCCACTTCGGATTCAGGAACGGATACCCTGCGGTGAGCCTGATTGCAGGCCTGCTGATCAGTCTCGGTCTACGATTCAAAAGACTGCAGTTTTCAAGAATCGCCACCATTCTCGTTATCTGTCTATCCGAAAAAGCTTTTAAAAGATTTATTGAAAAGAACGGGGGCTCTTATGAAATTAGACATTAAAAAGATCATAGGTTTAACCTTGTTCTTCGGGGCAGCTCAACTCGCCTGCGCCACGGGTATGGACTGGCCCTTCCACATTTCTTTTGCTGATTCCACTCGCCACCACGAAATTGTTATCGGCGCGCAGTTGGTCGACTCACTTGCGATTACGAACCTGACGAACGCCCCGACGCACTACGACAATTCCGCCTCGGTCCGCCTTTTCTTGAACGGGCATTTTACCGAACGTTTCCTGTTCGACGCACGCATCAAGGTGAGCACCGACCATACCAATAGGGACATTGCCGACAATTTCTACCACCCCGACGAAGGTATTCCCTACAACAAGCAGAGCGAAAACAAGCGCACATGGGACATTTTTGCCGCAAACGCCAGCTACGACCTAGATGCCGTTAAGCTGCTCACCGGATTCGACTACTTGAGTATGGGCCCTGCCCGTCGCAACCACGTAATTCTCCGCGGAGACCAGAACAATTACCGTCCATGGCAGGATTCCACAAGTCGCATATTTGAACCGGCACCGACACCGTATTTCGGCTACCGTTTCGAACTCGGTCCCATCGCCTACTCGCAGTACGCTATGAAGCTTTTCGAGAAGAAGAACTTCGGCAAGTACATGCACGTACACCGCCTCGACCTTTCCCTCCCCTTCAACATTAACTTCGGGCTTTCGGAAACGGCTCTCTACGGAAGCACCACCGAAACGGAACCGAACCCGAACGAAGATGCGGACAGCTGCGGTCGTGAATTTGAATGGGCCTACGTGATTCCTTTTATCCCCTACGTGTTCCAGGAACACCTGCAAGGCGACCAGGACAACATCTCCCTCGCATTCGATCTGAGTGTCAAGACAATTCCCCATTGGGAGTTCTACGGAGAGCTTCTTTGGGACGACATGAAGTCCCCGACCTCGATGTTCGACGACAGCTGGTGGGGCAACAAGTGGGCCACCTCCGTCGGAATCGCCCGTGACAGCATTCGCCTCGGCAGCACCCTCTGGAACTGGTACATGGAATACACCCGCGTCGAGCCCTGGGTCTACACACACCACAAGGGCGGCGGATACACCTACCGCAGCTACGCCCAAAGTCTCGGGACCGATCTCGGACCGAACAGTCAGGAAATCTACAGCGAGATAGCCACCCAATACAAAGTGGAGAGCGGAGTTCTGAAAGAAGCAATTCTGCGGGGAGCCATCCACGCGAGCGCCGTCGCCAAGGACACCGCTTTCGGTGGAAACATCACCGATATGCATACTCCCGAAAGTGCCACCGACAAGAAATATCTCGCCGACGAGACCACGCTTCATTACGTTGAAGTCGGAGGCAAGCTCGAATTCTACCCGTTTGACTGGATGAGCATTCGCGCAGGATACGACCGTTACTTCGGGGACTACGAAGGCTTCCGCGCCATGGTGGGCGGAAGCTTCCAATACTAAAAAATCCGAAAAATTTTATTCGGTAAAAAGGGCGTTCAGCAGTTCGGGGGTATTAGCGGCAAGCGCCTTTTCTCGCCAAGCCGGATTCAGAAGCTTATACGCAATTTTTGCAATAAATTGTGTATGCGCCGTCGCCGATTCTGCAGGAGAAAGCAACAGGCACATAAAACGAGGCACCTGCCCCGCCTTGACCTGAATATCGGTAAAACCTTGCGGACAAACCACAAAAGCGAACAGGGGTTCCTTTAAACCCGACACACGGGTATGGGGCAACAGGAGGCCTTCGCCCATATAAATACCCTGGGCCACCCTTTCCGACAAGGACTTCCACACCGTCATGGCATCGAAAGCGACGGGACCATGCACCAGTGCATCGTAAGCGAGTCCCAATGCTTTCGGGAACGCAACCGATTCTGGGTAATTTTTGACGTAAACAGGTTTCATTCAGTTTCGCTACTAAACCAAAGCCTTGTCCATGAAGTCGAACACCTCCGGAGAGGTGGCCTTCACCATCTTCTTGAATTCATCGAAGAGGATGCGTAGCTGACGCTTGCCCGGCTCAATGTACTGTTCGAACTTCTCAATTTTCTTGACCTTGCTCAAGAAGCAGTAGGCGCCCATTGCCTGCATCACGCGCTGCAAGCTCGCATGGATAAAGGCTTCCCAGGCGTCATCCTTGGAATAGGTTTTCGCTTCACGGTAGGAAATTCGCCAATACTCGAAGAAATCCTTGATTTCGGTCAGCGAAAGTTCCACATAGGGATCCCACAGAAGGGAGGCGAGATCATAGAACATCGCACCGCGGCGTGCACCCTGGAAATCGACGAAAGCGATTTCGGAATTGGGCTTGACCATGATGTTCTGACTCTGGAAATCGCGATGCATCAGCACCTTGTGCTGCGCCTCGACAGAAACAGCCAACAAGGAATAGAACTGACGGACACATTCAGGAATTTCGGCAATGCCCTTGTGGGCCTTGAGGTAATTTTCGGTAAAGTAGTCTGTTTCCCACTTCAGCGCTTCGAAATCAAAACGGCGCAGCCACAGATCGGAACGGGAGCTGAACAGAGAACGGGAAACATCCTGCCACTTGATCAGCGAATCGATGACCTCGGGATAGAGGATTCGGACATTGCCCGTCTTCTTTTCGTGCCCTGGCGGCAAGATATTGTCGAGCAAGTTGTGTTCACCCAAGTCTTCCTGCAACACGGAGCAGGAGGCTTCGTCGACGCAATAGATTCGCGGAACCGGGAGTCCAAAAGAACTGAAGGATTCGGAATAGTCAACAAAGCGCTTAAAGTCTTCGTCGACAGACGCAGAAACCTGCAATACGGAGCTGCGGTTATCCGTTGCGACACGGTAATACTTGCGGCCCGAACCTGCACCGGCGATAGGGGTCACTTCATAATCGGCATAGCCGTGGGACGACAAAAACTGCTGAATAGCGGGCGAAACAACTTGATTCATATGATTCAATATAGAAAATTAGGATTTTTCGTAAACAGTCAACACATCAGGGCCAATCATAAAGGATTCCTTCGCCACGACCCCATGGGGCAGCTCAGGATAAGGGAGCCCAGAAAGTCCCGATGATTCCAGGGACCTGTCGACAGCGGCATCGGAAGATTGCCACAGGTCCAGACGATTCCACCCGCCACATTCGAACAGGGCTGCAGCAAGGCGCGCCCCCGGTTCCACCATCAGGCGGTGCATTCCCCGACCAGCAAGGTTCGCAAGAAGCTCTTTCCAATTCTCGGCGAACGTTGCGTGAGGAAGCAGGATGACCTCGATTCCCTGAATGTTCGGCTGTTCGACGCATGAAAACACGAGCCGGGAATCGGCGGACGCATTGGAGCCGTCAAAGAAACGGAGTCCGGCGATTTCGGGCGCAGAGAAAGCCCGATGACCGGCCCAGAGAATTTTCACGGGATTGTTTCCATGGGCAAAGCGCACATCCAAGCTGGGATTATCCGCCAGAAGCGTTCCCGCACCTACGAGGACAGCATCACTCATCGCACGGAGTTCGTGATTCCAGCAGTTGGCTCCCTGGGCGGTAATTTTAAGAGGGGCGTGCGAACCTTCGGCAAGGAGAGTTCCCATGAAACCCTCCTGCGATACGGCAGACTTGATTTCGACAAACGTCGCCTTGTTGCAAACAAAATAATCGTAGGCTTCAAAGAAGCGCTCAATCTCGTGAAAGAGCATCCGGCTTTCTGCACGGGATTCGGCACGGGATGCAGCGGAATCCATCGGTCCCGAAAGGACCCTGCAGCCTTCGCTGCCGCAAACATCGTCCCACGAATCTTCCGCCACGGCCTTCTCGCAAGCATCTAGTCCCTCAAAGACGCTGATGCCAGCCTCTTCAAGAATTTTGCGGCTCTTGCCACGAACAAGCGGATTCGGATCTGCATGAGCGAAGTAGACTTCGGTAATTCCCGCCTCGATAATCGCCTTGGTGCAGGGGGGCGTGCGGCCATAATGGCAGCAGGGTTCAAGCGTCACGAATATGGCCGCGCCGCGGGCGTTCTCGCCCGCGTCACGCAGCGCCATCACTTCGGCGTGCGCATTCCCCGGGCGCTGCGTCCGCCCCTTCCCGACGACAATCCCGTCCTTGACAACCACCGCTCCCACCGCAGGGTTCGGCCGACTGATGCCCACCGCCAGGAGGGACTCGTCAAAAGCTAGTTGCAGAAAGTTCATTCGCGTCCAGCGACTTTAGCTTACTTCTTCGGGTATGCGAGATAACCACCAAGCACGTTATACACGCGGTCGTAACCCTGTTCCATCAGGATTCGGGTGGCAGCATCGCTACGGCGACCGGAACGGCAGTAGATGAGCAAGTCCTTATCCTTGGCAAGTTCACCCATACGCTGTTTCAGTTCGGGCAGCGGAATGTTCACGGCATTCGGCGCATAGCCTTCGTTCAATTCAGGAGGATTACGGACATCCACAAAGACAGCTCCGGCAGCATTCATTTCAAGAGCCTTGTCCCAATCGACGGACTTGACCACATTCTGTTCGGCCGCCGGCTGTGCGGCAGGAGCAGTCTGATTAACAACCGGCGCAGCAGTCTTGACATCTGCCGTCTTTTCAGCCTTATTCTCGTCGCAACCTGTAATCATAAACAGTGCAGAAGCCGCAATCAGCATCAATTTTTTCATAGGATCTCCGTATTATTTTTATTTGCGTTGTTAAAATCATTTTCGTCCAGCTGCATGTACACACCAAGCACACGATGGGTGTAACCATCGGAACTCTTGATAGGAACCGCATTGAACCACAGCAGACGCTTTTCTACCCCGAACGGGCCCTTCCACGCCTTGGACAGTCCACGTTCAAAAACATCCGAAAGGACTCCGTGGAACATCGAGAAATACTTGGGGCGCACCACTTCCAAAAGGCGCTTACCTTCCACTTCTTTCGGGAACGACATGCCAAACGCCAATGAAAAAGCCTGGTTGCAGCCACAAACCTTGTAATCGCGGTCAATCCAGAACACACGCACATCCGGGAACGAGAACACCGAGAATAGCATATTCTCGTTCACGATGTCATCGGCCGTAATCGGGTTTTCCAGCAGCATGTCCAAGCGGCGGGCAGATCCCTTGAAAACGATCTTTGCGTTTTCTTCGGAACAGAGCCTTCCCGAGAAGGCAAACCAGGTCTGCTTGCCGTTTTCACCGTACAGACGCAAACGAACTCCACGGTTTTCGCTAATGTCATGACCAGCCGCTCTAAAATCAACGATACGCTTGTTCAGGTGCTTTTCAAAAAAGGCATAGTCCTCTTCCGGCATCAGTAACCGAAGGTCCTGTACCCCCATGGACCTGGGAATGACACGGCCTTCGTCATCGACCAACGGAGTGATAAAGGAAAAACGTCGGGAGTCAATATCCAGGGACCACAAAAAATCCCCGGTACTGCGCAGGAACATGTCAATATTGTCCTTCAACTGGTCACGCTGGCGGCTCGTTTCGATTTCAATGGTAACATTCTTGAGAAAAAGCACCATGTTCACGTCGCTGCCACGCTTGCGCATATAGGCGCGAAGTTCGTACCAGTTTTTCCTCGATTCTTCGCCAAACGAAAAGACAAACGGAATATCAGGATGCGCGTCCCACCCACGGACATATTCCTGAAGTCTCAAATAGTCACTTTCCGAAAGGATTGGCTTAAAATAATGTTTCTGCAGGATCTGTTCATAAAGGGGATCCGACACGTACTTGGGAGTCGCATCAAGCAGTCGGCCATCCTTGGACATGGTAATCAGAAAATCACTCAAGTTCCCCGAAAAGACCGCATACGCCTTCTGCTTTTCCCGGTTATCCCTGAGCAACATGGCAACAAGAAGCAACGCCACCAGCAACAGGAGGACAAAAAAGAGAAAAGCGACAAGAATGCTAAAGGATACGTGCATAACAAATCCAATCCACCTCTATAATATAGTCTTTTTGCGAATTTGTTTCGAGATAGAAAAACCGAACCAGTCCCAATTTGACGATTTCACTCCATACGTCCCTTCTGCAAACACGCCGCCCAGCCCAAACGAGAGCGACAAGGTCATGCCAAAGTCAGGAAAACGGTACGACGAGCGAATTTCGAGGAATTCGAACCGCAAGGAACTCCCCACGTCAAACGATCTTCCATCCCATTCCACAAAGCCAGCAAACCGTCCATTGACATCAATCCCTGTTCCCAAGGAGTAATCCAGTTCGCGCCAAGGATCATCGGTCCAGCCCGAAAGCATCGCCGAAAACGAGAGAACGTTCCAAAACAAAGCAACCCCCGACTTATAGCGGTGACGCCCCCAATGTTCCCGCCCAGGGACCCATTCCGCAGAAAAACCGTAACCCGCACCCGCCACGAACCATGTCCCTGATACGGAAACATCCATTTCCGTGTAAACACGCCGATAGAGAGAATCCATTTCGAGATAGGAACTTGAAAAGGCTACGCGCTCAGACATACGACCAGGAACATCCCCTTTCGTCACATTACATCCAAGACAGATTTCCCCGGCCACTCCCGCCGCTTGTATACCGACTTCCCCAAGCCTCGCATACGAGAGTCCAAAGCCAGGCATTCCCTGTCGCGCAGGAGTCGATGAATATCCCGGTAGCCCCGACAGGGCAAGATTTCCACCCGGATTTTGAACAAATTCCACAGGATAGTCCATCGGGAAGGCCTCCGAAGCCACAACAAATACGCATAGGGCCAGTAGGCGCCAAAGCAAACGAACATGATTTCTTTGCATAGGCGCCCTACGGTCTCAACAAGATGCCAATTCGTTTTTCGAACTTGCCCGAAGAAAGTTCCACGAACGCCACCCCTACCTTCGGGAGACGTTCAAGCGGGATTTCCCACCAGGCATTGGAGCAGGCAGGAAGATTGCGGCTCCATTCCGAACGACCCGCCGAATCCAGCAGGCGCACCTGTACCGAGACCTCGCTCTCGACGAAAACCCGCAAAGGCGCTCCCCCACGCCGAACCACGCGCGACGACAATTTCCACTCAAACGGGAAATCGGAGAGAGACTCCCTTGACGACTTCGGCAGCCCCTGGAAGCCCGGCGTATTTTCAGTCCGAAGAGTCTGCGGATTAAACCCAGAGGGGCACCTGACAGTATTCTTGTCCCAGGATGCACTATCAACCACCGCTTCGCCTGCACAAATGGCGAGAGAACCCGCCGTATTATTGAGGTAGCCCATCGACACCTGAACGAGACGCACGTCGCGATACCCGATAAACTCACGCAACAAGAGAGTATCCCTGCTAAAAAGGACCGATTCGTAGGGCTCGATGGAATCGCGCAAGGCGCCCCATACACCGCCACGGCCACAAAAGTGGAACTTCGACAAAGGCTGCGCCGTAGCACCGCCATTGTAGACCTCCACCCACTCCGGCTCCGGTTCCGCGGGACAGTGATGGATTTCAGAGATGCGGAGTGGCGCAAGCGAATCTATACTTTCCCTTTCGGGAACCACTCCCCACTCATTATATTCATCCGGGATTCCTGGAGTCGGCTCGGACACGACCCATTCATCGGATTCCTTGACCCGCTGCAGCGACTTACCAGGTTTCGGCTTCGGAAGGACGACCGAATCCCGACAGGTACCCGCCTCAAGGAGCCAGGAGGATTCGCGCGAATTAGGGAGCGAAACCGTCCCCAACAGCCCACAGGCAATTCCCGCCCCAGGACAGGAGGCGCTGTCGTGAACCAGCAACAGCCGATTCCCTTGAGGAAATTCAAAGCGGAGCGGAGCCTTCCCCTCAAACTGGACCAGCAGGCTCTCGGCCCGAAACGCGACCTCCTCCGAAGGGTCCGACAGCCGAATCTCGACAAATTCACCCTCCTGGTCAGGTACATCGACCGGATCGGAAAAGAACTCCACGAACAGCGGACAGGCGTACGCCGGAGTTCCGCACTCTGCCAGCACAGACATGCCGACAGCATAGATACAGTACCTAAGGTACCGCACCAAACCTAATTTAAGCAAAATCACCCCCTCGGGGTGGAACTATCCTTAGCCAGTCAAGCCGGCGCCATTTTTTCGGATAGGAGCGTTACCCAAGCACCATCAGTCGACGGTATAGCCGTTGGGCAACATGTAAGCAAGCGGGTTGACCGGGGCATTATGCACCCAGACCTCGTAATGGAGGTGCGGGCCCACGGAGCGGCCGGTATTTCCCATATAACCAATCACCTGGTAGCGGTGAACAAACTGGCCCGGATGCACGATAGACAGCTGCATGTGACCGTAGCGGGTCTTGATGCTATTTCCATGGTCAATCGTCACGAAGTTACCGAAGGTCGAACTCATCTGGGCGACTTCCACCACACCATCGGCAGAGGCGTAAATCGGAGTCCAGCGTTCGTTCGCAATATCCACACCCTGGTGCATCTTGCCGACTTCACCCGTGACAGGATGAATGCGGGGACCAAAAGCAGAAGCATAGCGGCCGTTTGTCGGAGAAATCGACGGCACGAATCGCCAAGCGGACATTTTCTGGTCCATGTACTTGTTCAGGTTGCGGAAAGAAGCATCGTTGTTCGCAAGCTTGCCCTGGATGCGCTGGGCGGTCTCGCCAAGGATCGACATCCGTTCAAAGACCGGGGACGTCTTGCGGAGCAAAAGCGAATCGGCACTGATGGAACCACCCGTTCCCAGTTCCCTGGAAGCCTCGTCCTGCATCGGCAGACTGAAACGGGCATAGAGGCGGTTCTCGTCGTTAAAGAAGGAATTCGTCGTATTGGACAGGTAATCGAGGGTCCCCTGGATCTGGGTCATTTCCCTATCCAGCTTGGCACGTTCGTTCAGCTGGTGATTCAGGACTCCATCGTAAACGGTCGTGGAGACCACCTGCACAATGAACAGCAAGACACCAATCGCCACGAAGAAACGAAGCACCGGCCATGCCTTGAAGAGGATCGCCGGCATGTGCAACGTCATGGACTTCGAGGAGTTCTGGAAGTGTATGGTAGTCTTGTAAAAATTCACGGCGGAAAAGATAGTAAAAGCCCCCTAAAAAGCCAAACAAAAAAAAGTGATATTCGTCAATTGCACTCCTGCACGGTACAAAAAACGCCGTTTTTGAATTAAAAACGGCAATTTTGCAGACAATCTGCAAGAAAAAAGTAAGTTATCAGACAGGGTTATCGATATCGACAAACTTGGCCGGAATACCTAGTTCGGCCTGGATTTTATGGGCCAGATTGAGCACCCCGAAAATCTCGGTACGATGGTGCCCGCAGCTGACGAGATTGAACCCCAGCTCCTCGCAAGTAATCGGGACAGCTTCCTTGATTTCACCCGTCACGAAGGCATCGCAACCGAGGGAAATGGCTTCCTGGATACCGCTCGCTCCCGAACCGCTACAGACGGCAACCTTGCGAATGATCGCGTTTCCATAGAGGAGCGACTGTTGCACGCCGTGCTCGAACACCCCATTCAGACACGTCAGCAGCGCCTCGCGTGAAATCTTTGTCGGGAAACGCCCCACCACACCGATCGTGCGTTCCCCTTCCTGCATGAACCCTTCGATTTTTTCCAGCCCCATCGCGCGGGCAATCGACACGTTATTCCCCACCTCCATGTGACCGTCGAGCGGCAGGTGGTAACCGTACAGGGAAATGCCGTTCTGCATCAGACGACGCATACGTTCGCCGAACTTGCCGACCAGGACTCGATTCTCGCCATTCCAGAAACCGTTCGGATGATGCACTATAATACAGTCGGCCTTTTCCTCGATAGCCGCATCGATCAGGCGGTCGCGGAAGGACACCCCCGTCACGATTCGGGTCACCTTGTCGGAAGCCTCCACACAGAGACCATTATTACAATAATCCTTAAAGGCCTGCGGAACAAGCAGGTCGTTCAGCCAAGAGGAAAATTCAGACAGTTTCATGTGCAGGAAAATAGCAAAAAAGCCCGTTTTTGAAGGCCGACCTGTAAAAAAAAGACAAGCCACCTATTTGGAGTTGCCAACCTTTATGCGTTTTTGTAGATTTATGCATAAAAACTCAAACCGTTTTTTCAGCGCTTGGGAATGCTCAAAAACGCGACATTCTTTTTGGTGCTGAAAACATTAAGGAGCCTACATGGCACATTATCTCTTTACTTCTGAATCCGTGTCCAAGGGACATCCGGACAAAGTCTGCGACCAGATTTCGGACGCTATCCTCGACGCCTGCCTCGCGCAGGACCCGAACAGCCGCGTGGCTTGCGAAACGCTCGTGAACACGGGCCTCGTCGTGGTTTCCGGCGAAATCACCACCAAGGCTGTGATTGACTACCAGCAGATTGCCCGCAAGACCATCAAGGGTATCGGCTACGTGAATCCGGAACTCGCCTTCGACTACAAGGGCTGCTCCGTGCTCGTCGCTATGGACAAGCAGTCCCCCGATATCGCCCAGGGCGTGGACGCCAAGGCCGCCGACGGTAAGGAAGATGACAAGCAGGGTGCCGGTGACCAGGGCATGATGTTCGGTTACGCCGTCAAGGAAACCAAGGAACTGATGCCGCTTCCGATCAGCCTCGCCCACAAGCTCATGGAAGAAATCCAGAACCTCCGCGAAAAGGGCAAGATCAAGTGGCTCCGCCCGGACGCCAAGTCCCAGGTGACCGTTGAATATGACGAAGACGACAAGCCGGTTCGCGTGGATACCGTCGTGATTTCTACCCAGCACGACGAATTCGTGAACGGCAAGGAACTCAAGCATTCTACCATCGAAAAGGAAATCATCGAAAAGCTCATCAAGAAGGTGATTCCGGCCAAGCTCCTCGACAAGAACACCCGTTACCTCGTGAACCCCACCGGCAAGTTCGTGGTCGGCGGTCCGCACGGTGACTGCGGCCTCACCGGTCGTAAGATTATCGTCGACACCTACGGCGGCATGGGCCGTCACGGTGGTGGCGCCTTCAGCGGCAAGGACCCGAGTAAAGTCGACCGCAGCGCCGCTTACGCCGCTCGCTACGTGGCAAAGAACATTGTCGCCGCAGACCTCGCCTACCGTTGCGAAGTGCAGCTCGCCTACGCCATTGGCTATTCCAAGCCGGTTTCCGTACTCGTGAACACCTTCGGCACGGGCAAGATTGACGACCGCAAGATCGAAGAAATCGTGAAGAAGACCTTCGACCTTTCTCCGGCAGGCATCGTGAAGATGCTCGACCTGAAGAAGCCGGGTTACCAGGCAACCGCCGCTCTCGGTCACTTCGGCCGCACGGGCGCACGTTTCACCTGGGAAAAGACCGACAAGGCCGCAGCTTTAAAAAAGGCCGCTCGCGTCTAATCAACGGAGTTCGTACCCGAAACGCTCGCTCTCGCCGCCACGACTCGTTAAGACGAGTCGCTTGCGGCTCACAGAAGAAACTCGCAAAGGTGTAAGCGCCCCGCTCAAGCGTTCGCGAAAGCGCAAAAAAAATTCAATTATCCAAACACCTCTGGATATTACAAGGCTCCCGAAATTTTTTCGGGAGCTTTTTTTAAATCCTTCTCCCCATTCGGGGATCATGCCCACTAAGGCAACAAGTTGCCAAGTGGTCAAAGAGACTCCACCCTACGGGTTCCGCTCAGGATGACACCCTGCATTTCTAATTGAATTATCGCGACCTCTAGAACTGGAAATACAGGAACGGGTTGTAGCTCTGCGTAAAGAGTGCAAGCACCGCCACCACAAAGATCAGGAGTGCCACCGCTACACGGCGCGGAGAAATCTTGTCGCACCAGTCGTAGCTGCGGAATTTCCAGAACGAGAGTAATAAGGCAAGCGCCATGAAGAATACGCAACTCGGCGTAAAGATTTCCGTCGAAAGGATGGCATCTGCGGAACTCACCACATTCAGGCCGAGCAGGCATTTCCACATGCGCCAGGCTTCACCGATAGAATCGGCACGGAAAAGTACCCAGCCGAACAGCACAATGACCTGCGTCGCGACAAGCTGCAAGACCTTGGGCAACTTATAGTAAAGCGCCTGCTTGTTGTTCGCGCGTTCCACAATCATGAAGAAGGCGTGGTAAAGTCCCCAGCAGACAAAAGTCCAGTTCGCGCCATGCCAAACGCCACTCACGAACATCACCAGGAACAAGTTGAAATACAGGCGGGCCGTTCCGACACGATTGCCTCCCATCGGAATGTACAGATAATCGCGGAACCAGCTCGTAAGAGAAATATGCCAGCGTTTCCAGAACTCGGTAATACTTTTGGAGCGGTACGGACCATCGAAGTTACGAGGGAAATGGAACCCAAGCATCAGCCCAAGGCCAATCGCCATGTTCGAATATGCCGAGAAATCAAAGTATATCTGGAACATATACGCGAGCGAACCCCACCAGCTGTTGAGCACACCGGGAGCATCTGCCGCAAAGACTCGGTCAGCGATAATCCCCACCTGGTTTGCGAGGAAGATCTTTTCGGCAAAACCAAAGCAGAAAAATACCAGACCGCGCACAAAATTTTCAAGCGTATGCGTACGGGTTTCAAGTTCCTCGGCCACCGTATTGTAACGCACGATCGGGCCTGCCACCAGCTGCGGGAACAAAGCCACATAGCAGGCAAATGTCGCAAAGTTCTTGACCGGAGGCGCTGTTCCACGCCACACGTCAATCGCATAGCTCATGGACTGGAACGAATAGAACGAAATACCAACGGGCAAGAGCACCGTCATCACCGAGAACGGTTCGCAACCGAGCCTGGTCGCCACATCGTTGATAACGCCCATACCGAACATGTAGTACTTGAAAAAGCCGAGCGCTCCAAGATTTACCGCGACCGCAACTCCAAGTGCCAGATTCCGTTGCAGTTTAGACGCCCCTTGCGCAGCGATAAATCGCCCCGCCACATACACCACCAAGGTGCAGCCGAACATCAGGAACACAAGCCACGGTTCAAGCCAGCCGTAAAAGATATAGCTGAAGACTGTGATGAAAAAATTCAGCAGCGAATGCTTCGCGTGCAACTTGTACAGCACGAAGTAGCCGACCAGGAACGTCGGCAAAAAGTAGAACAGGAATATCTGGGAAGAGAAAACCATAGAGGATTGAGCTATGAGCGCGGGGCTAAAGCCCCTTTGAGGTATGGGGTCGTGATGAAGAAGTCAATATCAACAACAAATTCCCTCAAAGGGAGCCGCAGGCGACCAACCTCACCGCACAAAGCGAGTGAAACGAGCGACCTCATCACTCATTCACCTCAACAGCCAAGTAACGCGGAGATTCGTCGTCAAAGTATTCATCTTCGACAGCGCCATCCCAATTGCCTTCGAGCGGTACGAGCTTGAGCTTATGCTTGGCCTTCGCCTTGAACTCGCCCACGTTGCCCTTGGACTTGTCGGCCATCTTGTCCTTTACCTTGCCACGGGCAATCAGCGGATTGTAGACACCCACCAGCACTTCCTTGGCATCGAGCGAGCCCGATTCCACCTTCAGGACCTTGTACTTGAAAACATAAACGTAACTGTACAGGTCATTGCTCGGCATCTTGCCCGGAATTTCCGTCAGGCGGCCTTCGATAGAAATGGGATCGGCCACCGCAAAGGCGACCGTCGCCAGCAAGATGAACATAAGCTTCTTGATCATAGAGATTCCTCGTTGTTAAAAGTTCAGGTACAGCACGGAACCGTTGGAATGACGGTCGGCATAGAAGATATGCAAATGGTGCCAGGTGTCATCTTTCCAGACGCCACCATCTTCAACTTTTCCTTCGCAATAAGCCTGCAAAGGTTCGTCCGCATGACATCCGTGACCGTTCTTCGCAAGCAGTTCCAAATCAACAACTCCCTGCTTCGCCAAATCAGAACCGCCCAGGTCCAAAACCATTACACCATCGACAAAGACCCACATGTCGGCCAGCGAAGTAAACTCAAGGACCTTGCCAGCGCCCTTCTTATACTTGAACGGAGCATAACCCACCATGGTAAAGCCGGAATTACGGAAATTACGCATACCAACCGCAGACTGGGTGGCATACAAGGCAGCTTCCCCAACCCTCGGTCCCCCTTCCATCAACCATAACTGGCATTCTTGCGCAGAAGCAGCGCCCGACCGTTCAGTCTGGGTCCCTGCATACATGTACTTATAAGGAGGACAATTGATGGTTAAGCTTTGCGGGCCAAATTGGTTCTGGAACTGGGGATTCAACGACACCCAAAGTCCCGTACTGGCGTCCACGGAATCCAGCGGATAGAAACCGCCGTTATTCCAGTCATACCAGAGCCCCATTGCCGACGAAGTTTCACTCGGCTTAAGCGCCAAGGTTCCTTCGGAGCGCTTATTCAGTTCGTTGTCGGTAAACCACTGTTCGAAATACTTGTTGTCGCAGGCATTGCGTGCCTTCGTGATGACCGGTTCACGCAAATTCAGCTTTCCATCTTCGCCTTTCGCAAAGGAAAGCGTCTGCTTGACCATGCCCGGCGTGATATAGACCTTCTGCGCCCAAATGTAAGAGTTACAGACTTTATCACAGCGACGACCCTCGTCAGTATCAGTCCAGCTGGCCGCTGCATCGGAACACAGTTCATGCGCAAAGCCTCGCATCGAACCTCGTTGCTGACCATTGCACATGCCAAATTCACCATACCAGACATAAGAAGACAGGTCCAGAACTGCGTTTATATAATCGGGAGTCGAAAGCCTTGCACCCGTCGTACTAGAAAGATCATGAGGATGCGCATTTGCCCCGACAGGAATGCCATATTGAGGCGTTGTGGAATTGCCGCAACCATAAGTGTCATAACCGGACGGAATCGTACGGCGTTCCAGCCAGTCCGCGTTATCCGCATAGCCAGGGTAAGTCCAGGTGTCAAAGTTATCATCCTGCGTCTGGCTTTCATAGGCGTACGACTGGAAATTTTCAAAATCAGGGTATCCAGCAGCAAAATCGCGAATGACAACTTCCAGAGCCTTGATATCTTCACTCTGGGTAGAATCAGGATCGATTGATTCGGCCTTGGAAGAACCTTGCTCCGTCTCTACCGACGTACTATCCTTAGAATCCGTATTTTCCTTGGCATCTTCTTTTGTTTCGGACTGTTCACCATCCTTCACTTCAGAAGAACCACCTTCCTTCTGATCCGTCCCAGATTCGGTCTTCGGATCGTCCTTTGATTCAGCATCAGTCTGGGCTTTTTCATCTTCGGGAGCGACCGGCTTCGCGGAATCCGAGGAATCACAACCATAGAAAGCCACAGCCAGCATGCCGGCTGCACAGAAACGGAAAATCTTGTTCATATATAACCCCATATCTTTTTTAAAAATAGCAACAATCAAACATGATGATGGAGTTGCGCAAGTGAAATTGCACTTATATGTTCAGGTATACGAAAAAGGTCCCGACTTTCATCGGAACCTTTTTCACTGCTTCACTTGGACTCGAACCAAGGACAACGCGATTAACAGTCGCGGGCTCTACCAACTGAGCTATGAAGCAATTTGCCTCTAACTTTCGTCAGATTTTTGTTGTCTTTGAGATTGCTCTCATCGACGGCACCAAATATAGATATTCAGGAAATTTCGTCAAGGGGTAAGGGCACATTTTTTTCGTTTTTTTTTGAAAAAAAACATTTTCGAAGCGCAATTTCGAAAAATCAGCCGACTCATTTCGCCTTTTTGACAAGTTCCGCCATTTCTTCGGGGTACTCCGAGCACTCAAATATGCGAGCCTCCTTCCAATAAGGCAACTGGATCTTGACCTTATAGGCATAGAGCATCTGCGAGCGGCCGCCGAGGGCCGCCAGGTCTTCGGCGGAAAGGCCACACTCAAGATTCGACGAATTTTCCGAGCCTGCAGACAAGGACGGCGTCCCCGCCTCAAGCGACGGTGAAACGGCCCCGCGTTCCCAGGAACGGGACATTTTCTCGTAGTAAACGCCATCGAAACTGTAAAGGCGGTCTCCCAGAATCGGGAAACCAAGTTCAGCAAGATGGGCACGAATCTGGTGCTTGCGCCCCGTCAAAAGCTCCGCTTCCACCACCGAATACTTTGACTCGCCAGCGACAGGCTGCGAAAGCTCCCCCACGCCCATTTTGCGGAACCGCGTATGACAAGGCTTTCCGTCAGCAAAATGATGCATCCGGAGCCTCAAGCGATCCGCGGGGTCTTCACGCAGAGGCATCGTACAGTCAACAACGCAAGAGTCGCGGTCATACGCAACTACGCCAGAACTGGCTTCAGGCAAAACGCCGGTGGAGTCAACACCGAAGTCCCCGCGGACAACCGCCACGTAGAACTTCTGCAGCAAGATGCGATCCAGATTCTTCTGGAACCTGGCCGCCGATTCAGCGTATTTCGCGAACAGCATAAGGCCGCCCGTATCGCGGTCCAGGCGATGCATCGGAGTCGCAGTCTCATAATCGGTTCCGCGACGCACGATAGCCGTAAACGTATTGTAGAAGATATGCCCCGTATGGTGTACCGGCACGCCCGCAGGCTTTGCAACCAGCATAAATTCATCGTCTTCGAAAACGACCTTAAAGTCCGTCGGTACTTCGGGCTCGGAATAATTGGCCACATGGTAGACCACCTTGTCGCCACGGTGTATAACCGTCTCAAGGTTTGCCTCCGAACCGTTCACCGTCAAAAATCCGCCCGATATTTTTTCGCCCCACAATTCTCGACTATGGTAGGTAAAACGTTTGCAAAGAGAATCGAGCAACAGCCAGCCCTCATGCTCAGGCTGAACAACGCTCTCAAAAAACATATCAGAAGGTGCGCGCGACATTATTCCCTGTACAAACCATGTTGCTTGATGTATGCGTACACTTTCGGATGGAGCCCCTTGGGTTCTTCGCCGCACAGCAACGCCTTACGAATAGCCGTACTCGAATAGACGCCCTCGAAGCCCTGTTCCGGTCCAAGCCAAAACAAATTTGCATAGCCCTTCGCCTTGTGCGCCTCTATATCCGGCTTCGGATAGCCGTTACGGGCAAACACAATCAGCTCAATGTCGCGCAGCAGCAAGTGACCATTATAGTTGGTACCGAAAAAATGCATCGGGTCACGCCAGTGCGGAATGCCATCGTAAGTATCGGCACCCGTCAGCAGGCGAAAGTTGATGTCCGGGAATTTTTCCTTGAGTCCGCACAGGAACACGTACGAACCTCTAAAGTCGCCCTGTTGAATCTCCAAGTCCGAAAGAATCGGCCGCGGATCACCTTCCATGGCAAGTTCCAGCATGGCAAAACGATCTTCGGGGCTAGCATTCAGTTTCTTGTCCCAGCGATCGGGACTCGGCATAAACCAAACTTCGTCGCAAAAGCCCTTTTCAAGACAGGTCTTTGCAACCCGAATATGATCCATATGAACCGGATCGAAAGCTCCCCCTAAAACAGCAACATTCTTCATAACCATTCAACTTTAGAACACGTAGGCGGCAAAACCAACATTCAACTGCAATCGCCCGCCATGAACTTTCTTTTCCAGGAACGGATCGTAATGCGAAAGCACCCAGCGGTAACCGACTTCGGCAAACATCAGCGTCTTCGCGAAAATAAAGAGAATCGAGCCAAAGCCCGCGCCCCATTCATTCCACGCCACATCGCCCCTATCGCTCAATTCCTTGACTCGCGAATATCCACCCATCAGGTAGACTTCGCTAAACAGGTGAACGCCCATTTCGAAATCCAATTCGGAATGATCGACGTCATATTTCTTTTCTTCATCCGATTCCTCGCGGTAATCGAACAGGCCATACCCGACGCGGAAATATCCGAGTCCCGGATACCAGATACCCGCCATCGGCTCAATCTGCCGAAGTCCGACACCTCGTTCCGAACCGACGCCAGTACCCGAACCAAAGCCGAGCGCACCACCCACAATCAAGGGTGTACGGATTCCGCCAAGCACAGAACTTCCGCCGGCAGGGGCCTGGGCAAAAGCGAACGCACAGCATAAAATCAACAGCGCAAAGATTCTTTTCATACTATCCTCACGACACCGCAATCACGGCAACGCCCAATCCGACCAGGACATTCACCGCGGCATCCACCTTGGTCAACTTGAAAAAACTCGGACGAATCGCGTCTTCCCTGAAAATCTGCGAAATTTCAAGATGCGAAAGCAATATGGACACCGCCATTTTGGCAAGGACGGCACCCACAATCCAATAGGCAAAATCAGAAAGATAAACCAGCGTGACAAACAAGAGCGACAAAACGCCCGTCAGCAAGAAATTGGAACGGCGCACGGCACCTTCGTCGGAATCGTTCTGCTGGGCAAGCATCTTGAATTCCTTCACCTTTTCGCAAATGGCCTCGTACGAAGTCACCAGCTGGTGCAGGTTATACCCCACCATCACAATCGATGCGACCAAGGTGATCTTTACCGCAATATCCATCTATACCCAATCCCCTAGTTTCTCGAATTCAAAATGCGCAGATAGCTTGCGTAACGGGCTCGCGAAAGTTTTCCCGATTCCACCGCCGCACGCACGGTGCAGCCCGGTTCTTTCAGGTGCTTGCAGTTGCTGTACTTGCAGGTGAACAGATCGCCCTCAAAAAATCCAGGGAAAATCTTGGCGAGAGTTTCGCCATCCATATCGTCTTCACCATTCGAAAGGCCAATGCTACGGATACCCGGCGTATCGATGACATAACCGCCCCCCGGGAAATCGAACAGGCTCGACGAAGTCGTCGTATGCCTACCCTTACCGTCGCGTTCACGAACTTCACCCGTTTCAAGTTCCGCCCCCGGCACCAACGCATTCACCAGAGTCGACTTACCAACGCCGCTCTGTCCACTGAAAACCGAGGACTTTCCGATCAGTTCTTCGCGAAGCGCTTCGAGTCCAACACCGTTTTTAACGCTGACAGGAATCACCTTGTCCACGATGCTCATGAAGTCGCGGATATCTTCGCTCAAATCCGCCTCGCCGTTCGGCAACAGGTCCATCTTGGTAAGCACCAGCACGAATGGCAAATTATTCAGGTTCGCCGCGAGCAGGAAACGGTCCATGAACCCGTAATTGAATTCGGGTTGCGTCACGCTCGCCACAATCACCACCTGGTCGATATTTGCGGCCAAGGTCAGCTTGCGTCTAAAACTATCGCGGGGGCCAGGACGCTTAAGTTCGCTCTTTCGCGGAAGCACGCGTACGACGCAGTACTTCTGCGAACCTACGCCTTCGCCGCTATCTTCATCCTCGTTCACCTGTCCCAAAAGTACACGGTCGCCCACCGCAGGGAATTCCCCCAACGCCTTCGATGTCGTTGCGCGGTACATGGCCGTAACAGTAGACGGTAGACAGTCGGAAGTAGGAAGTGAGGTCGCTTCGCTTTGAGGTCGGGCTTCGCCCTTTGGGGTTTGAGAATCAGAAAGGTTATCAAGTCGAACCTCGCAGGTGCGGCGGTGCACTTCGACCACCAAGCCCTCTACGCAGTCCTCTTCGCGGATCTTTTCAAGCGGGTCCTTGATTTTCTTGAGACGGGGATTCTTGAATTCGCGACTGAAGCGCTCCTTGATGGGGCGTTCATCGACAACGCCAGATTCCATTTCGCGCATCACGTCAATACGCCTGCTGCGGTGATCGCGGCGGGTCGGCCTTACGCGTCTAGGTTCGCGTTCGTCTTCGAATTCGCTATCAAGCATTGCGCTTTTTTTCTTTATCGTTTTTCTTGCAATTTAGAAAATCCGGCAAAGTTTCTTCGAGTTCTTCTTCTGAAACGGGCCTATCCTGACGAATGGATTCCATCAGGAAATGGATTGCCTTTAGGCGACCGTTGCATTTCTCGATACAGTTATCGTAAAATCCCTTCGTCTTGTAGTCGCCTTCGACCACACGCTCGGACGCATACAGAAAATGTTCCACGCAAATCGAAAGTTGCTCGGCTTCCGCCCGCAAATCCACTAAGTTGCTCTTGGTAAAAAACGGCATAGGATAAAGATAGTAAATAAATCCACGCCCACAAAAGCGGCAAGCCATATCACGGAGCCACTCTGAAATCCGTAGCTATGAAGTCCCACTCCAAGCAGGTTGATTCCGAACCAGCAGAGGAACGTGACAATGACATTGAAACTATTCAGCAAGGCAAAGCCTCGCGGCGAGACCAGTTTTCCCGCCCGCAAATGAAGCGCAAGCATCGCCCATAAAATCACGAACAAGGCGCCACATTCCTTAGGGTCAAAGCCCCAAAAACGACCCCATGCAAAATCGGCCCACACCCCGCCCAGGAGCGTACCGACAATCGTAAACACTGCCCCGAAAACAAGAGTCCCATTGAGCAGCGAGTACAGAGGCGAGCCTTTCGGAAATTCCGACGAAGGAAGCACCGTCTTGTCACGAGCACTGCGGAAAAGAACCAAATGCGCCACCACCCCCGACAGGATCATCCCCGCAAAGCCAAGCGCAATCGTAAACACATGAATCGTCAGGAAAACGGAAGAATTCAGCACGGCAGGAATCGGCTGAAAGGTATCTCCCGACTCCAGCACGAACTTCGCAAAAAACAGGAGCACCGACGCCATCAGGGTTACAGGCACCATCAGTGTATATGTGCGATTTCTGCAGAACAGAAACGCCCCCGATTCAAACGCCATCAGGAGGAACGCCACCATCAGCACAATTTCGTACAAACTAGACATCGGCGGACGTGCGGCTACATAAGCGCGCATGGCAAACAGGGCTAGCAAGACAGCGGATGTCATCATACAAGTCATATTAGCAGCCACATCTAATTTTCGAGACTTGTAAAGCGTATTGACCGACGCCAAAATGCACGCAAGCAAGGCAAATACAAAGCTCCATAGCGTAAGTTTCAGCCAATGGTATGCCACTTCGGCCTCAAGGCGATGCGGATTCACCGACAAAACCGCAGGCGTATTCCTGGTTACAATCGAAAACGCGGAACCGTCTGACACAGACTCATACAAGCGCACATTAGAATACAGCCGTTTCATTTCAAGTGTCGCCGGATGTTCGTCGTTACGGCTCGCATAAAGTTGCAACATATCTCGCACTGCATTCAATTCGGCAAAACTCACATAACGTTTTTCCGATGGCAGGTGCAGCGCCTCGGACACATCGCCGCGAAGCACCTTGAACAGCGCCAGATGTTGGGCTTGTTCCGGAGCATTTATAAGCAACAGCGCCACTTCCCTCGCCGAAAGTTTCCCTTCGCACGCATCCGCCTCGCGACACTTATATGTCGTCTTTCCACTTAAATCATCCAGAAAGTCGCGTGCAAAGGAATCGAAGGGGCGCACCGCGGAATCCACCAGGACCGGCGCCGTCGCCGAAAGCCCATCCCCCACCGGAATCGAACGCACCGATGCCAGCGCTTTCATCGGAAGCATTGCCACCAGTACGGCAAAGAACGGCAAAAGTTTCAGCACCCGTGCAGAAGCCTTTCCGCCTCGCACCTTAACGGTATAATGAAAAACAGCCCCAAGCAAAAATAGAGTCATAAATGCATACGGTACAAAATGCAACGGGTCGTAACAAACCTTGTACATCGAGATGACCTTATCCTCCGACATTCGGAAGTCCCCCCGAAAATGCACATAGTAGGGCCACCCCTCAAGCAAAACGGATTCATCCAGATTCACGGGCTCTGCGCCCAAGCTGTCGTTTGCCGCATAGAACTTGACCTTCTGCGCTGTTTCGCTGGATTCGGGAAGTTCTGTCGAATTCAAGGCAAACACATCAAACCCATTATATTCCCGCTTGATTTCACTACCGACAACACCGCCGACTAGCAATACCAACAAAGCGAGATGCATCATCCAAAGTCCCGCATTTTTGAATCCGCGAGGCATGCGACACATAAGCGAAGCAACCAGATTCACAGCCGCCAACAAGGCAAGCGCCTTGAAGGCTGGCAGCGGGATTACACCTAAAATCCAGATGAAATAGCTATCGAAAAAGCGATCTATCGCTACCGACGCCGAAAGCCCAGACGCCTCCGCATTCGCCTGCGCCAGCACCCCCCAGAACGTGAGTACCAGAAACGCCACAAGGACCGCGGCCGTTACCCTCAGCGAGGCCATCTTTCTTAAAAATTCTTTCGTCTCTCGTCTCCCGTCTTTCGTCTAAACGGCCTCGACCCACACAAACTTACTTTCGTCCAGTCGCTGTTCACCATCAAAGCGGTAAGCCGCCAATCGGCCATCGCCACGATAGCCTGCCACGCTGAAATCAAGACAGCACACGTTGTCGCGAATCAGCTTCGGAATTCCTGTCAACCAATAATGTCCAAAAAAGACCGGACGCTCCTCTTCTCCGTAAAAATTCCGAGCTTGAACCTCTGACGGGACCTCTTCCTTCACATCCATCGATACTCCCGGCTGGAAACTGAGCTCGCGGAAGCTCGCCTTCATCGGATCCAGCCACCAGGCGATACGCGTCTTGACGCGCCGTACACCTTCGGCATCCGTAAAGTATTCGCCCTTGGGCAAATGCATCTCGGGGCCTTTCAGCACCGTACTCATCGGCACAAACAGGCTGTCCTCGAATTCAAAATCCTCGTCATTGGCGCGGGCAATCAGCTCGTCGAAATTTCCGTCGGCAAAGCAAGTTATCCCTTCGCGACGTAACGCCGCAACCGCTTCAATATCGAAACAGGCATGCTGCGCACGGAACGATTCCGTTTCCAGATAGAAAGGCAACGTCTTTACGAAATCCAGCGCATCCAAGAATTCCTGCTTGCGCCCGACAAAATCCGCAACGGTCCGCGAATGGATTGCCACCTTGTTGAAGCTATGCTCACGCAGGAACCCATCCTTAAATCGGCTTAAAAAATGGCCACCGCCCGTCCCGTTCTTTTGCCAGAACGAGAGCATATTGAATTCATGGTTACCCAGTAGGGCCACCGCCGAGCCCGCATCGCGCATCGCACGCACAAGGTTCAGCGTTTCACGCACCTTGGGGCCTCGATCTACATAGTCACCCAGGAACACCACCGAACGTTCTCCGCCCGGATAGCGGAACGCCCCGGCCGATTCAACATAACCGAGCTTTTTTAGCAGGACACGAAGTTCATCGCAATGTCCGTGAACATCTCCAATAAAATCAAGAGATTTCGTCATACACAAGTCATATAATACGCAATCAGGCCACCCGTTACCGCACAAATCAGCACGACGGCCGGAATAATCGGCCGACGCATCGACTTAGCTCCTAGCACGCAAACCATGACGCCCTTGGTAATCGTATTGGCAAGGCTAGCAAACAACAGGGCAAGCACAAGTTCCTTCACTCCCAGCCCCGATTTCAGATTCATATCGATCACGGAGAACGCCACTGCGTCCATCTCGGCGGCACCGCCCAAAAAACTACATGCCAGCAAGGCACCCGAGCCCAAATAAACGCGGGCCGCATTCGCCACGAACATCACGCAGGTAAAGACGATGCCGAACTTAATCGCAGGCAGCAACTTGAACGGGTTCGAAAAATCAGAAGTCTTCTGCTTATGGTCCCTGTATTCCTTGATCTTGAGGTAAAGCACATAGGCAAGCGCAGGCACCACCGGCAACAGGAGCGGCATCATCAGCGGCTTCGCAAGCGCCGTACTCAGGAATATGCAAATCAGGTAAAGTCGCACATACATCACCGCCCAGCTAAGGACGATGCCGAGCGTAAAGTCCGAAGCGTAATCCTCGTTTTCGCGGCTGCGTCCCGCCAAATTGAGAGTCAGCGCCGTACTGCTAGCAAGGCCTCCCAGCAAGCCAGTAAGCCAGATTCCCTTGCCCGGGCCCACCAGCTTAATGAGAACGTAGCCCACAAAACCGATGCCCGATATGAACACCACGAACAGCCAGATGGTGTGCGGATTCAGCACTTCAAGGCCATGCGGGCCGTAAGCCTGATTCGGCAGGAACGGCAAAATCAACGCCGATATCACCGCGAACTTGACTGTCGCCAAGATGTCTTCCTTGGAAAGCTTTTGCGCAAAGGTATGCAACTGTTCCTTCGCCGAAAGCACCCAGAGCATCACCACCACGATTACGCAAGATTCCAGCAGGCGACCGTACCAGCAAATGCCTCCAAGCAAATAGACAATCACAAGGGCCACGCTTGTCGTAATGCCATCTCCAGTCACCGGAGCGCCTTCCGCGACAGGCTCCTGTCGGCGTCGACCAATCGCAAAAGACACATGGCTTGCCATCAAAAGCATTCCAATCACAACGATTCCTGTAATGAACGGAGCGACACCGCCCATCTGGTCAGAAAGCAGGGCCGCCATGGCTCCCGCAAGCGACACCAGCGTAAACGTGCGAACCCCCGCCGGATGTCTTGACGACGGGTCCAGATACGTGTGCTCGCGTTGCAGGCCAATAATCAGGCCAATGCCAATCGCAGCCGCCAAACGGTAAAATACATAAAGGTCAAGCATATTCTACTTTCGCACCAAGTTCGACTTCATCTCCGATTTCATGGCGTACATACGTTCGTCCGCCAGATCATACACATACTCAGACTCAAACCGTCCGTTCCGCTGATCCGCAGAATACTTATCCGCCAGTTCATGTCTGAATGCAATTCCATAGGCCGCTTCTAGGGGAATAGGCAACTCAGCCCCGCGCTTTTTCTGGAGTTCCGCCATCTTGGCAAGGGCCAGGTCCATTTCGGCAAGGTGTTCGCTACGGACAACCATTATAAATTCGTCACCGCCCAGTCGAATGGCGGTCCCGATTCCATCAAAGGCTTCCTTGAGCGCCTGCGCAAAGGCCTTGATTAGGGCATCTCCCATACCGTGCCCGTAATTGTCGTTTACATATTTCAAGCCGTTCAAGTCAATGCTCACGATAGCATAGTCGCTGTTCCCCCTGTCGAGCACCTCGAAAATCTGCTTACACTTGGCCCGATTGAAAAGTCCCGTCAGGGAATCCAGATACGCGATATTCGCCAACAAATCACGTTCGGCCTTGTGAGACTGCAGGCGAGACAAATGAGCAACGAAACTGACCATCAGCAACAATACGAAGAAGAACGTTCCCATCGGCAAAAGCGAATTATCACTGAGAATATGTCCAAACATTTCCGTTTGATTAATCTTGTACCGTACAAGTTCCAGCATGGCAAAACCGACAAATACAAAGCACCCCACAGCGAGTATTTTTCCAGACAAGTCCATGCGCCTATTGTAAATTGCGCCACATACAAGAAGCGCTACAACGCCAATCCCCACATACACATGGTATACCCAAAGGGTTCTTGAAAAATGGACAATATCCATAAAGTGAAGGGTTGACAAAGCAACGAAAACAAGAATGCCAATCGCATTGATTCCTATCAGTACATACCACTTCCAGCGCAGGATTTTTCCTTTACGCATCCGAACAAGCAAAAAGCTGAAGGGAATCGCGGAAAACAGGAGCGAGACATATTCAAGCGACGTGTTGAACGCCAGGTTCATCGAAAAAATCTGCACCAGTTTCGTATAACACAAGGTCCACAGGCCAAGCGAAAAAGATAGTAGGCCTATCATCAGCAACCTGAAATAAGACGCCCCGTAGATAGAGGCGCAGGCCCCGATAATGACCGACAGGACTCCGAATACAACAAGGAACAGGCCGAATACAAGCGAAGAAAAACGGGTAGCGTTAAAGTCGCTGTTCGCCTCCCAGGGAGTAAGGAGTTCAAATTTCGGCGCATAAAGAGGCATGTCGTTTTCACTTTCTACAAAAACAAAGCGAACGGCACAGTTGGTATCGCAAACCATCGGATAAAAATAATGGTATCCGCTTCCGACCAGCGTCCCTTTTTCAAAGTTGCTTTTCCCGTACGAATACAGCATTATGTCGTCTTGGTAAATTTCAATCAGCTTATGGTAGGCAAGAAAGCGAACCACAAGAGGATGACCGGCCGGCAATTCGTTCTGAACCAAAATACTATCACCGCGTTGCAAAACAACATTGTTTTTCTGCACGGCGGACGAACCGTTATAGGTAAAGCCCCCGCTTTTATAAGAAACAACCCAGTCGTGTTGCGGAGAATATGTTTCGCTAGCGGCCCCCTGTTTGACAACAATCTCAAAAAAAATCTGGAACAGAGCCACGACAAAAATCGCCACGGCACCTGCCATAAACAGTTTTTTTGTATTGATGGTCATCGGCACAAGAGTTACCTCTCTTAGCGCTCCCATACCTCGAAAATCGTCGGGTAGTCGTTCTTTTCGTCGGCGTCAAATTTTTCTTCGCTCACCTTGTGCCAGCCATCGCCCCATTCAGGGAAAAGCACATCGCCTTCTACATCGGCGAGGACACGCGTCACGTAAAGTTTCTGCACCAGAGGCATCGCCTCGCGGTAGACCGCCGCGCCGCCAATGATAAAGCATTCCGTCTCGTGGGCGGCGCGAGCAGATTCAATCGCCTGCGAAAGATTGCTGCACACGACACAACCCGGAGCCTCGAACGCCGGATTCCGCGTAAGCACGTAGTTGGTGCGGTTCGGAAGCGGGCGTCCGATATCGTCGTAATTCTTGCGGCCGAGCACAATCGAATGCCCCGTGGTAATAGCCTTGAAACGCTTGAGATCAGCGGACAAGTGCCACGGCAAGTGTCCGTCGCGCCCGATGACGTTATTCTGTGAAATTGCGACTATAGCGGAAATAAGCATATTAAACAATCCTAAAGATCCTTCGACTTCGGCGCTATGCGCCTCCGCTCAGGATGACACTGCTTGTTATACGGCAATAGGCGCCTTGATTGTCGGCCACGGGTCATAATCCACGAGTTCAAAGTCCTCGAACTTAAATTCGAAGAGGTCCTTGATTTCAGGATTCAGCTTCATGGTCGGCAACTTGCGCGGCGTACGCGAAAGCTGTTCCTTCACCTGGTCAAAATGGTTCGAATAAATATGGGTATCACCTAACGTATGGACGAACTCGCCCGGTTCGTAGTCACAAACCTGGCAGAGCATCAAAGTGAGGAGGGCATAAGAAGCGATATTGAATGGCACACCGAGGAAAGTATCGGCACTACGCTGGTACAGCTGGCAGCTGAGCTTGCGCTTACCCGAAGCCCCTACACCGCCCACGTAGAACTGGAACAGGCAGTGGCAAGGTGGCAGAGCCATCTTGTCAACTTCGGCCACATTCCAGGCGCAAACCAGGTGACGGCGAGAATCGGGGTTATTCTTGAGGCTATTCACCAAATTCTTGATCTGGTCGATATGTCCACCATCGGGAGTCGGCCAGCTGCGCCACTGATGACCATAAACCGGCCCCAGGTCGCCATTTTCGTCGGCCCATTCGTCCCAGATGGTCACCTTGTTGTCGTGCAGATACTTGATATTCGTATCACCCTTGAGGAACCACAATAGTTCATGGATAATCGAGCGAAGATGAAGCTTCTTTGTCGTCAGGCAAGGGAAACCCTTGGAGAGGTCATAACGGCACTGGCGTCCAAAAACGGAGCGCGTTCCCGTACCGGTACGGTCGGAGCGATCCACCCCATTTTCCATAATATCTTTGAGCAGGTCTAAATACTGTTGCATACTTTCAATTTATAAAAATTAATCCGAAATAGTATCGTCTTGCGGGAATATTTCCACGCGCTTGTACTGTTTCACCTTCTTGTCTTCGGTAACGGCATTCTGCACCAGGTACTTGTTCAGCGCCTGCAGAATCAGATCCTGCGTATGTTTCGGGACAGGCTTCTTGCCGAGGCGAGCCTTCTGCACCATCTTATGGTTCAGGTTTACAGGAAGCATCTCCACGAGGTCATGGTTCGATGCATTAAGGGATTGAAGAATTTCGTCGAGTTTAGTCATAGTTACATTCACCTGTGTCAGTCTTTAAATTAGAAAAAGTCCCCAGCAGTACGCCGGGGACTTTATTCAAAGGTTAGCGAAGATTA
This sequence comes from Fibrobacterales bacterium Fibro_02, assembly GCA_001603905.1. Taxonomy (GTDB): domain Bacteria; phylum Fibrobacterota; class Fibrobacteria; order Fibrobacterales; family Fibrobacteraceae; genus Fibrobacter. The sequence goes on along the minus strand of LVAE01000002.1, from coordinate 11,045 downwards.
CTGAACCAAGTTGCTTTCGCAGCCCGTACCGTCGTTATCCGGCGTTACGAAGTGCATTTCGATACGGCGGTTCATTTCGCGGCCTTCGGCGGTGCTGTTGTCATCCACCGGGCAGCTGGAACCCATACCGATAGCCTTGATGCGATCCTTCTTGACGCCCGCCTTGGTGAGCACCTTCATCACTTCCTTGGCGCGGTTTTCGGAAAGCTTCTGGTTGGACTTTTCCTTACCCACGTTGTCGGTGTGACCCTGGATCACAATCTTCAGATCCTTGTAGCTGTCGTCGTTCACGAGCTTCTTGGCCACATTCTGGAGGATCTTCTTGGCGTTCGATTCAAGCGTTGCCTTGCCGCTCTTGAAGGTCACGCCATCGAGCTTTTCGACAGCCTTCTTCGGGCAGCCATGGCCGTCGTCACCCGGTTCATCCGGGCAGCGGTCAATACCGGTACAAACGCTTTCGAATTCCTTCTGGAGCCTCTTCGTGGACACCCATTCAGAGCAGACGCCGTCCTTATCCGGGTCCGGATCATCGTCAATCGGGCAGCCCTTGTTCCATTCAGGACCGGCTTCGAGTTCGCAACGGTCATAGCCGTGGCAAATTTCCTTGAACTGGTCAAGCATCTTCTGCTTGGTCACCCACGGAGAGCAGAGGGAGTCGCCATCCGGGTCGGGGCTTTCCATCGGGCAGCCCTGAGCAAATTCTTCACCAGCTTCGGTCGGGCACTTGTCGACACCCTTACAAATACCGTCGTACTGATCGAGCATATTCTTTTCGGTCACCCACGGGTCGCACCAGCCATCCTTGTCGGTGTCCGGATCACCCAGCGGGCAGCCTTCGTTGTTGGCCGGGCCAAACTCGGTCGGGCACTTATCGACACCCTTACAGGTCTTGGTGATAAACCATTCCTTCGCCATGTTCTCGTCTTCGGCGGCCTTCTCGAAGTAGTAACCCATGTTCTTTTCGGAGACCCACGGATCGCAGAGACCGTCGTTGTCGATATCCGGGTCATCCCACGGGCAACCCTTGTTCGCTACAGAGCCAGCTTCACCCGGGCACATATCGTAACCCTTACAGATGTCAGCGAATTCGTTCATGACTCCTTCGTCAGTTACCCACGGAGAGCAGAGACCGTCACCATCCGGGTCCGGCTGCTTAGTCGGGCAACCGTTGAATGCCAAGGAGCCAGCCTTGGTCGGGCATTCGTCGATGCCTTCGCAAATTCCGGCAAACTTCTTCAACATACCCTTCTGGGACACCCAAGGATCGCAAACGCCGTCGCCATCCGGGTCGGGGTTGTCGAGCGGGCAACCGTCTTCGCCCTCGCCCGCTTCGTTCGGGCACTGGTCAATACCTTCGCAAACATCGGCAAACTCGTCAAGCAAGCCCTTCTCGGCCACCCACGGGTCGCAAACGCCGTCTTCATCCACGTCGGGATTACCCAGCGGGCAACCCTGGTTCAGACGGTGACCGACATCGTCCGGGCACTTATCTTCATCATCCGTCACGCCGTCGCCATCGCGGTCCTGAGCAAGCAGATAGCCGCTCCAGGTAAGGCCGCCATATACGGTGTACTGCGGGTTCACGCGGATTCGTTCCACCTGAACACCCCACGGGCGTTCGCCGTTTTCAAGAGTGCTGGCGCTGATAAACTTGTCGCCACCCAGGTAGTAAGAAGCACCCATATGCAGGTCGACACCCACCGGCAGGTGGAAGACGAGAGCACCGGTCAGCTGCTTCATGTCAAGCTTGCCGTCGCGGTTGGTGACACATTCTTCACTTCCATCAAGAGGATTGGTAAAGCAACCCTGGTAGTCGTCCAGCTGGATATCCCAGTAGTATTCCACGAACAAGGAGAGGAAGTCCATGAAGTAGACTTCAGCAGCGGCGCTCATGAACGGGAGCGACATGTAGTCGCTGTTCGTCGTGTAGCGGTAACCACCGTTCAAGTGCAACAGGAACGGGAAACCGTCACCGCCGTCCATCTTGCTCAGGTCCATAGACACGGCAAGACCGCCCTTGATGGTGGTATTCTTGGTACCGTACGGATAGGCCATGCCGTTTTTCTTGTTGACATATTCCGGTTCGCGGATCCAGAGACCCTGCTTTTCGGTATTGGCCGTTCCGGCAGCGACACCGCCAAACACGGCAACATCCATAATCTGGTCTTCGGGCAGCGGGAAACGAGCCTTCAAGTCCACCTTGAGGTTACCCACATAGCCAACCTTGGTGTTCGGAACAACAGCACCACCCGTGCCGTCGCCATAAACACCTTCAGCATTAAACTGATCATAATAGACGGGCATCGTCACGCCCAAATCAAAGTAGTGCCAGATACCGATAGCGAAACCGATATAGGCGCTTCCACCTACATAGTCCGCAACCGGAGCGCTCTTCTGAACACCGTAAAGATCCGTTTCAGAAATAGCAAGTCCAGTATTATCGTTATTCGGGAACATGTCGTTACCGAACGTTCCGTCACCCAAGAGGGTAAATACCAGTTTGGAATGACCAAGGGACTGGGCAGACTGGGTCTTATTCACACCCACGAAGCCTTCCTTGTTGATCGTCTGGGGATGTCCTGCAAAGGCGGAAGCCGCCAAAGCAAGGGCCAAGCCCATAGCTACTTTTCTCATAGTAACTCCTTAATAGTGGGTAGCCAACCAAACAACGGCAACCCGATTTAACTACCCTAAATATAACTTATTAATGAAAAAAACACATTTTGTAAGATAAAAAAGAGACAAAAAATCAATGTTTTCGTGACAACAGTGCCTAAAATGGCGAAATTTCGCCCATTTTTTAGTCTACAGATGAAAACGTCTTTTCAAAATATTCAGGGTAAAGGCGACAGATACTTGTATGCCCACACTTCCCCACAATGATATGGTCGAGCACGGGAATCTGCAGAATTCGCCCCGAGGCGCACAGGACACGGGTAATGGAAATGTCCTCGTCACTCGGCTCCGTCGCCCCCGAAGGATGATTATGAGCAAAAATCACCGACACGGCACGGTCCTCGATTGCCTTCACGAACGCCTCGCGCGGGTGAATCGGCGTGCGGTTGACCAAACCCTTGGTCAGCTCGTGAACGCGGATCACATGGTTCGCGGCATCGAGGGTCGTCAGCACAAAGCGCTCCTGCGACTCGTACTTCAAAAATGAAAGCCGCGCGACAATATCTTCGGGACTCCCCACGAACATCGCCTTTCCACTCAAGATATAGCGCCCCGAAAGTTCCAGGCACGCAAGCACCTGGGTCGCCTTGACGCGCCCGAGCCCCCGAATCCGACGCAGCTTCTGGAGCGTCGGCATTTCGGTCTCTTCCGAAAGAAAGTCCGCCAAGTTCCTCGAAAGCTCGAAAACATCGCAATCCTGGCAGCCACTACCGAGAATCAACGCCAAAAGTTCCTCGTTGCTCATGGAAGCAGCCCCCATCCGCTCGATCTTTTCACGCGGAAGAAGAGGTTTCGGCACACAGAGTTCCTTCGTGGAGGATATATAAAGAGATTCTTGAGTCATCATTTTTCCTTTTTGGGGTTAAACCTATTATATATACGCACAACTCCAGAAAAATGAGAAAAAGAGTAGGAACGAGGTCAATGGATTCCTTCCCGTTGGTCGAGAATGACATTAATTGGAGCCGTCATCCTGGATGGAGTGCAACGACTGGCGGAAACTAGGAGAGAAATGGCTCGCAGAAAATTACCCAAAGCTTACATTTTTCAATTTTACAAGCAAAAACATTTGTTTTTAATTTATACAAAATCAAAAATTTCAAAAGTTTATCAATTTCACAAGACTTTTTCACGAAACTTTTTGTTCAAAATTTCAAATTTAAGCCAAAAACATTAGGATTTTTCAGAAACAGCACCTTTCTGCGCGGCATTTTTCTCAAAAATTTTCAACTTTTTTCAGTTTTTTAGCATAAATCTCTTGCCACTAGGGGTCATCCGTTCTATATTTTCCGCATATTTTTTAAATAACAACCCGTTAAGTACAGGAAAATCTATGGCAAATTCTCCATTAAGTGGCGCAGAGGTGATCATCGAATGCCTCAAGCGCGAAGGAATTGATACCATTTTCGGTTATCCCGGTGGATCGGCCATCCCGATGTTCGACGCCATTCTGGATTCCAATATTAAAGTCGTGTTGACCCGCCACGAACAGGGCGCTACCCACATGGCCGACGGTTACGCTCGCCAGACCGGCAAGGTCGGCGTCGCTCTCGTCACCAGCGGTCCGGGTGCTACCAACACCTTTACCGGTATCTACACCGCCCTTATGGATTCTAGCCCGATCGTGGTTCTTGCCGCCCAGACAACTACCCCGAATCTGGGTAAGGACGCCTTCCAGGAATGCGATACAAGCGGTATGACTTTTGCAGCCGTGAAGCATTCTTACTTGGTGAAGGATTCCAACGACCTTCCGCGCGTGATGAAGGAAGCCTTCCACATCGCACGCAGCGGCCGTCCGGGCCCCGTGCTGATCGACTTGCCGAAGGACGTGACCGCGGGCCCCTGCACTGCTCCGTTCACCGATAAGATGGACCTTCCGGGTTACAAGATTCCGAGCTACGCTTCTACTGAAAGTGTCGAAAAGGCCGCCGAATACCTGAAGAAGTCCAAGAAGCCGCTCTTGCTCGTGGGCCACGGCGCCATGATTTCGGGCGCTAGCCGCCAGGTGAAGGAACTCGCCGAAAAGTTGAACGCCCCCGTGTGCTGCACTTTGCTCGGCCTCGGCACCTTCCCGACCGACCATGAACTTTCTTTGGGTATGCTCGGCATGCACGGCACCGTGTACGCCAATAAGGCCGTTCTCGATTGCGACTTGATTCTTTCGATCGGTAGCCGCTGGGACGACCGTATTACCGGTAAGCTTGACGTGTTCTGTAAAGATGCTATCAAAATGCACATCGACATCGACCCCGCCGAAGAAGGCAAGGTGTTGCAGCCGGATGTGTTCATGTGCGGCGATGCAAAGCTCGTTCTGGAACAGCTCCTCCCGCTCGTGGGTAAGCTCGACACCGCCGAATGGGTGAAGACTTGCCAGTCCTGGAAGAAGCGTTTCCCGCTGACCTACCCGAAGCAGGGCGGTCTGCGTATGCAGCATATTGTTCAGACTGTTAGCGACCTCACTCAGGGCAAGGCTATCGTCACGACCGACGTGGGCCAGCATCAGATGTGGGTGGCACAGTTCTTCCACACCAATTATCCGCGCCAGCTCCACTCCAGTGGCGGCGCAGGCACCATGGGCTTTGGGCTGCCCTCTTGCATTGGCGCCGCATTCGGCAACACGACCGGTTGGCCGGTGATTACCTTCTGCGGTGACGGCGGTTTCCAGATGACCGAAGCAGAACTTGCAACGGCCGCCATCCACAAGCTCCCCATCAAGATCTTCGTGATGGACAACAAGTACCTGGGCATGGTGCGCCAGTGGCAGGACATGTTCTACGACAAGCGTTACAGCTGCGTGGACATGAAGGGCAACCCCGACTTCGTGAAGCTCGCTGAAGCTTACGGTATTCTCGGACTCCGCATCAAGCGTAGCGCCGACGCCGAACGCGTGATTCAGAAGGCTTTGGAATACAACGAAGGTCCGGTGCTCATCCACTGCGAATGCGAAAAGGAAGACAACGTGTTCCCGATGATTCCGGCCGGTGCTCCGATTACGAGCATGATTACCGAACAGCCGAAGACTCAACTTGAAAAGCCCACGGGATCGACCTAAGGAGATAAGCCATGTTAAAGGATAAAGCACATTCTATTAGTTTGTTAGTTGCAAACCGCCCGGGCGTGCTCGTGCGCATCGCCCTCGTGTTCTCCCGCCGTGGTTACAACATCGATTCCCTGGTGGTCTCCCCCACGCTCGACCCGAACTTCAGCCGCATGAACATCATCGCTCACGGCAATCCCGAGATCTTGATGCAGATCATCAAGCAGCTCGAAAAGCTCGTGGACGTGGTGCAGGCCAAGGACCATACCGATACTGACGCCGTGGAAAAGGAACTCGCACTGATTAAGGTGCGTTGCACTCCGGACCAGCGTACCGAAATTCTGCAGCTTTGCGACCACTTCCACGCCAATACCGTGGACATGACCGCAACTTCGATGATCATCCAGATAACCGGAAACAGCCAGAAGGTCGACACGCTCAAGAGCCTGTTGCAGAAGTTCGAAATCGTCGAATACATTCGCACGGGTAAGGTCATCATGTTGCGTGGTGAGGAGCAAACGTAGCTCGGCTTTCACACCAAGTTTTTCAAGAAATCCGCCCCGAAAGGGCGGATTTTCCTGTATTAGGTCACAGTTTTTTGCAGATTAAATTTTCTTGTAGAAATCAGAGTGCCGTTTATATATATTTTGATTAGAAGGAAGGAGTTCTGCGATGAAAATCGAAAAGAAAATCGTCAAAAACAGCGCGAAGCTAAGCATTGCCGCCAAAAGCGCCATTGCAGCCTCGTTCGGCATTGCAGCAGTCGCATTGACAGCTTGCGAAGAAAGCGCCACCGCCGCGACCCCCACTCAGAATCCTGAAACTGGGGCTCCCGAAAACGAAACTCCGAGCAGTTCAAGCGTTGTCGATATTCCCCTGAGCCACGAGGCTCTTAGCAGTTCGGCAGTCGAAGCACTGTCATCCGCAGCAGAACCTCTGAGTAGTTCATCGTCAGACGAACCGTATCCACCCCCTGAAGCGGGTACCATCGCCGCACCCACCGACGAAGACATTTACGGTCCGAGCTCCAGTTCTTCTTCAGAAGAGGAAGCACAGAGCAGCTCCGCTGAAGAACCGGTACCGCTCGCCGGCGACCCAATCTTTATCGACGACTCCTTAAGTTCGGTCAACTCCTCAAATTCAGAAGACCCCGCCTCGTCCAGTTCCTTCAACCGCTATCAGGGCGAATGTCCCAACGGTCCTGCAAGCCCTGACTGCAACGTACGACTTTGCGTTGATCCTGACGGTCCTTGCAACTTGATAGTCAGCATGGTTACTACCTACGAGCCGGGCGATATTCGAACATGAACTTAGTTCTATGCCTTACGGAACAGTGCAACTTGCGCTGTTCCTATTGTTATTACAAGGACACGCAATCCGCACGCCATAACGTGATGGATGACAAAACGCTTGAGCAGGCGATTCGCGTGGGGCTAGAACGTAGCCTGTTTTTCAGGCAGACTTATTTGAACATCACTTTTTTCGGCGGAGAACCGTTACTGCGCAAAGACACCATTTTTAAGGGCGTAAACATCGCCAAAGCTTTCGTTGCTGAGGCCATAGACAAGGGCGAAGCGCCAAGCAACTTCAAGCTCAACTTTGCCGTCAACACCAACGGCACTCTCTTTGACGATTCTTTTTTTGACTTTTGTGAGCGGGAGCATTTCCGCATTTACCTTTCGCTTGACGGTCCGGAACACCACCACAATATTGCACGCCGTACCGTAAATGGCTGCGGAAGTTTCAAGGAAATCGAAAAGAACATTCCGCGATTCGTAAAACTAGGCGCAATCGCTTTGAGCACCGTAACGCGCGCCCATATCGAAACGCTTGCCGAAAGCGTCAAGTGGTTGCACGAACAAGGATTCAGAAGTCTTACCACTAGCGTCGACTTTGACGGCAAATGGTCCGGCGAAGACTTTGACAGGCTCGCCCTGCAATACCAGAAGATGGCTTTGTACTGGAAGGAATGCCGCGACAAAGGCGACAAGATGTTCTTGGGCACGATTCACGACAAAATAAAGCTATACCTTTCGAATTTGCGATACAGGCAATACTCTTGCCATGTATACAACGGCGCCATCGGTGTTGCGACTAACGGCAATATGTTCCCATGCACCAGGTTCATTACCTCGAACGAAAATCCGCCTTACTTACAAGGTAATGTTTTTACCGGATTCAACGAAGATGCCTGCGAACAAATTAGACAGTTCCTGGACAACGACAAAAAGGAATGCGAAGGCTGCGACATTCGCTACCGCTGCTGCGCACACGAATGCGCCTGCACGAGCTTTTACAGCACCGGTTCTATTGAGGGCGTATCGCCTGAAGTCTGCACGCATGAACGCATGCTCGCAGAGATTTGTGATTCTGTTATGATAAATAACAGAATCACTTGACTACTGCGGCTCGCAAATGCCCGCGCAAGCGCGGTCGCCCGCTCGCCTTTTTTTCCAAAAAAATAATTATCCCCTCTTTTCGCCTCCTCTTTCAAAAAAATAATGTATATTTCTTTACATGGAAGTATTTGGCAACAACAGCGCAGTTTATAGCGTAACGGCCTTGGACTACAAGCGTCCGTTAAACCAACTACCCCCCCCCAGTAAACTTTAGTTTACCCGCGAAATTTATACAAGGCAACGCCATCCAAGGCGTGTTTGATGCGCATGTGCACATGGGGCAGTATTTTGACGATTACTATACACCGCCAAAAATCCTGCGGACATTGAAGTTGGTGGGGATTACCCATTTTGCTTATTCGAGCACTTCAAACGTAGTGACTGACGATGCCAGATTCATTTGTGACAAAAAAAACAGCAATGTTGCAAGTCCGTTGTAAAAAATGATGTTGTACTAATGATGAATATTTTCAAAAAAGGATGACACAGACATATGCAAATTATCGAAAAATTAAAAAATGAGAACGATCCTGAAGCACAAAAAGCTCTTTCTGAAATATCAAAAGAATTATTGGAAAAAATTTCTAGAGAGGGATTGGGTTATATGTCCAAAACCGACTTGGAAACATTTATCTTTCACTTATATCTAAAAAATTTAAGTAGTTCCATTTCTGATTATGATTTAATGACTCTATTTAAAATAACACCAACTAAATTGCGATCCATTGAAATGAATCGTTCTGTAAAGTATCAACAATTGGAGTTAGAAAATAATGAAAACAGGCTTCTGTTAATAACCTTTTTTGACAACGCAATTCAAAAGAATGCGTTCGAATTGCCCGACAATGAAAACGGAAATGTAAGGTTCTATGTTCCGAACTCTCATATTTATAGAATTATAGAAAAATATATAGTAGATCAAGGCTCCTCACCGAATTACAGACCGAATCCAAAACAGATGGAAATTAGGTATGATTGTCTTATTTCATTGCTTGAAGAAGTCTATTCCAAGCAGTGTGATGTAACAGGAAATAATAATTGGAAAAGAATTTTAAATAAAAGTTTGTGCGTTGATTTAAAAAATCGTGATAAAATAAAAAATGCTTCAGATTCTGTGGAAAGTATGCTAACCGCGTTTAAGGAAAATCTTAAGGAGGAAGGTTTCAAATATTTAGCCGAGAAGACTTTGGTAACAATGAGAAATGTTTTAAAAAAACAAATTGGAATGGAATAATCAGATAGATGAAATGCTCAAGCAAATGAGTTTATCGATTGTCATTCCTGAAGATGAAAAGGAAAATATTTTAAAGGAACTCGACAGATTAGGTATAAATGAATACACTGTCTATTGTGATTTGGAGTCATTAAGCAAGACCTTAAAAACAAAGTCTTTTCTTTAAGAATCATTCAAGGAAATTTTTATTATGGCTTTATGTAGAAAATGTCGCGTTAGAGAAGCAAGTGATATCTTGTATGATGGACTGTGTTCTTATTGCTATTACGAAAGAAAAAATGATCGTAAGAAAGAAGAACAGAGAGACCGCGAACAAAGGGAATCTCAAGACAGAGAACGAAGATATCGCGAAGAACGCGACAGAGAAGAAAGACGTCGCAGAGACGCCCAAGATCGAGAAGAACGCCAACACAGGGAACGCCTAGAGGAACTCAGAGAAGAAGAAGTAGAATACCAGCGCCAGGCTGCTCGCGATGCCGAAATAGCAAGAGAAGAAGCTGAAGAAACTAGACGTATTGCAGGGCTGAAAACATTTACCTGTGTTCGGTGCGAAGCGAACTTTAACGAAGAACATGGAGTTTCGGCAATAAAGAGTCCTATTGGGAAACCTCTGTGTGAAGACTGCCTTAGCCTTTACGCGAAATGCGATTTTTGCAAAAAAATTTTCTGGGCAGATCAAATTCCCATAATGACCTTTGAACACGTATATGTTGATGGAAATCCCATACAAAAAAAAGACATCATCAAAAAAATATGCTTTGGTTGTCAAAATACAGTAGGCCGTGCTTTTATAATAGAGCAGCAGGAACTAGAAAAAAAATTCAATAAGCAATAAGTTGTTAGGAGAAAAGGACATGTCATTTTTTAGCAAGATATTCAAGAAAAAGACAACTGAAGAAGATTTTGACTCAATAATGTCGAATGCTGCTAGAAATAAACCTAGAAGCAAAGCAGAACTTCAAAAGCTAATCAAAGAAACAATTGAAAAAAATGGGCCGAATTGCGATCTAAACTTCATTGATGTATCCTGTATTACAGATATGAGTGAATTATTTTACAAATCTCAATTCAACGGTAATATAAGCAATTGGGATGTATCTAATGTAAAAAACATGAGAATAATGTTTTATGATTCAAAATTCAATAGCGATATAAGCAGTTGGGACGTATCCAATGTAACAGATATGAGTTATATGTTCAACGATTCCCAATTCAACGGAGACATAAGCCATTGGAACGTATCCAATGTAACAGATATGAGTTATATGTTCGAAGACTCCCAATTTAACGGGGATATTAGCAAATGGGACGTATCCAATGTAACAAATATGAGACGTATGTTCAAAGGGTCCCAATTCAACGGAGATATCAGCAATTGGAACGTGTCTAACGTGACAAATATGAAAAATATGTTCATGTCCTCCAAGTTCAACGGAGATATCAGCAAATGGGATGTATCCAATGTAACAGATATGAGTTGTATGTTCTCCAGTTCCCAATTCAACGGAGATATCAGCAATTGGAACGTGTCTAACGTGACAAATATGGAAAAAATGTTCATGTCCTCCAAGTTCAACGGAGACTTAAGCAAATGGAATGTGTCCAATGTAACGGATATGAATGGTCTATTCGCAAATACCTGGACCATGCAGGAGTTTAATAAGAGGGTAGCATAAGCTACTATATTCATTGCGCAACC
>LVAE01000043.1 GCA_001603905.1 Fibrobacterales bacterium Fibro_02 | reverse complement strand
AGCACCAGGTTCACCGGCAAAAGGAATTTCCATTCAAAGTCCATGAGCTGGTCCACACGCGGACGCACAAAAGTCCAGCGCACCATCATGTAGCACCAAATCATAAAGTAAATCTTCGCGAAGAGCCACACGACTCCGGGCACCATCTGCAGAACGCCATCGATAGCGGCAACGCCGATGCAGGGTGCATGGAATCCACCCAGGAAACAGGTGGCGGCAAGTGCCGAGTTCGTGACCAAGGCGATGTATTCGGCCAGGTAGAACATGGCAAACGGGGTGCCGTTGTATTCCGTGTGGTAACCGCCGGTGAGTTCCTGTTCCGCTTCGGCGATGTCGAAGGGAGCGCGGTTCATTTCGGCGGTACTCGAAATAAAGAAGAGAATAAAGGCGATAAAGCCGAGCACCGGAATCTTGAAGATAAACCAGTCTAGCACCGTACCGTCCTGGGCCTGAGCGATATCCATCAGGCTCGTGGAACCCGAAATCATCACGACGAACAGAAGAATCATCGCGAAAGAGATTTCGTAGCTGATCATCTGGGCGCCGCTACGGAGAGCACCGAGCAAGGAATACTTGTTGTTGCTGCTCCAGCCGCCAAGCAAAATGCCCAGTACGCCAAAGCCGTTTACCGCGATAATCATCGGAATGCCCATGTCGATGTCAGCGACAATCAGGTTGTGGTCGAACGGAATGAGCGCTGCGATAATGAACGGGGCAATCAGCACAATCATCGGTGCCACGTAGAACATCAGCTTGTCGGCGCCGCTCGGGGAATAGACTTCCTTGAAGAGCATCTTGATCACATCGGCGATGGTCTGCAGAGTACCGTGCCAACCGAGACGCATGGGGCCCAAGCGGCATTGCACGTGGGCGCAAACCTTGCGTTCCATGTAAATCAGAATCGGGGCAGAACCGATATTCACAGCGCAGACTGCGATAACGCAGAGGAGCGCATTAATCAAGAAGGCGGCAATGCTGTCGAGCGTCTGGGACTGTAGCTGTTCAGGCAAGTAAGCCGAAAGCTTCGGAACCCATTCGCGAATAAAGTCGCCTACAGGATGTGTAATAGAAGGTACAAACATATATTACCTGTCAATCTCTGGAATCACCGGGTCAAGCGTTGCCATAATGGTCACAAGGTCCGAAATCTTGTGGCCCTGCGCCATCTTGTTAAGGGCGGCAATGTGCGGGAAACTGGGCCCTCGCGTGTGGATGCGGTAGGGTTTTTCGCCGGTCGTGGCGGCCACCACGTAAGTGGCGTACAGTCCCTTGGCCGTTTCGATTTCGCTGTAGTAGCGACCGACCGGAAGGCGCACGGGCTTTTCCTTGGCGCGCCACGGGCCTTCTTTAGGGAACTTTTCGATGCACTGGTACAGGATTCGCATGGATTCGTGGATTTCGGCAATGCGTACCGTGTAACGGTCGTAGCAGTCACCGGTGTAGGTCACGGGTACATCGAACTGCAGCTGGTCATAGATGCTGTAGGGGTTTGCCTTGCGGACGTCGAAGTCGACGCCGCTTGCGCGGAGCACCGGGCCGGAGCATCCGTAAGCGATGGCGTCTTCGGCGGAAAGAATGCCGATTCCCTTGCTACGTTCGAGTACGATGATGTTCTTCGAAAGGAACCTTTCGTAGTCCTTCATCGCACCTTCCAAGTGCTTGAGGAATGCCTTCACGCGGTCGATAAAGTTTTCGGGAACGTCAAAGCGGCTGCCACCCGGTCTAAAGAAGTTGGTGGTGAGGCGCGACCCGGTGACTTCTTCAAGGATGTCGTGGATCATTTCGCGTTCCTTGAAACCGAACAGCAAGCAGGTCTGGCCGCCCAAATCGCCGCCGAAGCAGCCGAAGAACACCAGGTGGCTCGCGATACGTCCCAGCTCCGAAAGCATCACGCGGATGTATTCGGCCTTTTCGGTAACGCCGATGTTCATGCCTTTTTCAAGGGCAATCACGACCCCCAGGTTGTTCTGGATGGCCGTCAGGTAATCCTGGCGGTCGGACATCGCGATGTACTGCAGGTAGCTCATGGATTCCGCCTGCTTTTCCATGCCACGGTGGATGTAGCCGAAATGCGGTACGATTTCTACAATCGTTTCGCCGTCCATGCGCAGCGCAAGGCGGAGGGCGCCGTGGGTACTCGGGTGCTGCGGACCCATGTTGATGAAAAATTCTTCGGTATTGGTATCGCG
>LVAE01000042.1 GCA_001603905.1 Fibrobacterales bacterium Fibro_02 | reverse complement strand
TTCAGCGAACGGATACAAGACCGCTACCTGATATACACCAAGGACCTGGGCCACAACGAACAAGTGCAGCATATCCCGACCTGTTTTACCATGTTCATTTAACAAAACAATCGAGTTTATTGAGAGAATCAGTAACGTGCAAGTGAGTGTCGCGACAAAAGGATGCAAGGCGAGATAGCGCAAAAAACTTGTTTTTGCATTATCGAGCCGCAGCTACGGACGTCGTAGACGTCAAATCGCTTGCGTTTGGGCATGACCGAACGCAGCCGTAGACGCCTTTAGGCGTCCATTTTGTAGTTCTTGCGGTTGGAATTTTTCTTATTATTCTTAATGTTGTTGACGCCTTCGGCGTCCGCTGCTGCGGCTTCCCCATGCGTGCGCTAGCGCCCGCGCAGTTGAGCCTTGCGCGCTTTTGACGCCTTCGGCGTCCGCGGCGTCGTTCGGTCATAGATAAATGCAAGCATTTATCTGCGACACTCACTTAGCACGCTATGTTTGGACATAATAACTCCCAATAGCATTTCGCACGAAATGCCCTGTTTTTGATTTTTTGTTTAAAATTTTACAGTTTTAAAAAGATGGTTATTCAACCATTACACAACGGACGGAAAAGCCCTGAGTCTTATACGAATCATCATAAGAATTTCCAGTTGCAGTTCTCCATTGCGAACTTACCTTAGAAGCAATTCCATTATATTGTTCGCTTTCTACAGGATAATGCCAATATGTACCATTTTCTACGTTCGTAAACGAATGATCCCAAAGATACCCCGTGCTAACAAGGCTATAGCCACTATCATCGCTACCGCCAAAGCGACCAGCACGGATTCCCTTTACCCCATCCTCATTGTTATTTGAGTGAATGACGATATAGAGATCATTGTAAGTCAGCAAGCGCCAGCCATCGGGGCAAATTCCCTGGTGGTTCGGCTTAATCGAATCAGCACAACTCTCCGTATTGCAACGGCTCGGCAACTGCATCATTTCTGCCCACTGGTAAAGGCCACCATACTTGTTGCAATTGGTAGTGTCATCATCATAACAGTAGCGTTCTATTTTAGAATCATCTTCTTGATCCTCAAAGCCCCAAACGAATTCGCCGACATTCAGGTTTTCGGCCATCACCTTGATAGTAGCGGCATTGCCGGCCGTATCTTCACCCGCTATTTCTATGTAATAATATTCACGGTTGTCGCGGGTATCAACAAATGTTTTGTACTCACCTTTACGCCAAAGCGTTCCTTTAAACGCATCGGTTCTATCGTAAGAACTACTACTCGATTCTACAGTTTCAGAAGAGGTAACGCTACTGCTCGAAGCAACAACGCTTGAAGAAGACTGCTTAACTTCTTCGCTGCTGCTCGACTTCGGCGTTACACTAGAGGAAGAAGCAATTACCACGCTACTGCTAGAATCTTCTTTTTTGACGGAAGAGCTACTCTTGTCGCCGCTGACAGAGCTAGAAGAATTCTTGGTTACTGCCGAAGAACTAGATTCCTTAGAAATTTTCTCGCTAGAAGAAGACTTTTCCTTATCGGCGCTCTTTTGCGAGCTAGAAGAATTTTTGGAAACATCACCGCTACTGCTCGAAACTTCCGCAATCGGGTCAGGGTCAGTACTGCTGGAGCCGCTGTCGCACGCAGTGAATACAGCAAAGACAAGAGCCATGGCAAGAAGTATGGATTCCCTACGCTTCGCTTCGAGAATGACAGGCCAAGAATGACGTAATGTAAAAATCTTCACAGAAGACCTCCGGTAACCTCAAAAATCTACACCCCAAATTTAGTTTATTTTCACACAAATTGTCCCCTCCGGCTATTGACAGGTGCTTTCAATTTATATATATTAGTGTTCAAATGAGCAAAAATAGTCAAAAATCAATCCCGTGTCTATCCGCAGTTCTGCTGCCGAATACTTGACTTATGTGGCTGCCGTGGGCGGTTCCGAACAGAGCGTTGAAATGCGCTACGAAGACGAAAACGTATGGCTCACGCAAAAAATGATGGCAGAACTGTACGGGGTTAGCGTTCCGGCAATAAATCAGCACATCAAGAACATTCTCGAAGATGGCGAGCTGACAGAGGATTCAGTTATTAAGAAATACTTAATAACTGCTGCTGACGGGAAAAATTACCAGGCGAGCCACTACAACCTCCAGATGATTATCGCCGTGGGGTTCAAGGTCAACAACGAGCGGGCGGTGCAGTTCCGCAAGTGGGCGGGGCAAATTGTCAAGGATTACACCATCCAGGGCTGGGTCATGGACAAGGAGCGGCTCAAGAATTTCGGGACAATCCTTACCGAAGACTATTTCGAGCGGCAATTGGAAGCCATTCGAGAAATCCGCGTGTCGGAGCGACGCTTTTACCAGAAGGTGACTGATATCTATTCGACTGCGCTAGATTACGATCCCTCTGCAAAAATCACCCGGGATTTTTTCAAGAAGGTCCAAAACAAACTCCACTGGGCGATTCACGGCCATACGGCGGCGGAACTCATTGTAGAACGGGCTGACAGCCAAAAGGAGCACATGGGGTTGAAGACCTGGGCGGCATCTCCAAAGGGCAAAATTCTTCAGTCCGACGTAGTTGTTGCAAAGAATTACCTTGAGGAAGATGAACTCAAGGCGCTGGAGCTGATTGTCTCGGGTTATCTGGATTTTGCAGAAATGCAGGCCGCAAGGCACATTCCCATGACGATGGAAGACTGGGCGAGGCACCTCGACCGCATTCTTGAGGCTACGGAGCACGAACTTTTGACGAATGCGGGTAAGATTTCGATGGAAGTGGCCCAGGCCCACGCCATTACGGAATGGGAAAAATATCGCGTGGTTCAGGATAAGCTGTTCCATAGCGATTTCGACTACTTTTTGGAATTGCACGAAAAAATGGCACAGTACAAAGCGTAACTGTGCCTAAATAGCGGGGGAGTGTCGCGCGGGTTTACTTCTGCTATTGTGAGGAATGTTTAATTTCGTAAACAGGGGCTCGTTTTCGCTAAATGAGTTTATATTTATTTATATCGCCCGCGTGGGTGTGTTGTTTGGGAAAAATGTATGAAAATCAATCATGGTATAAATTTTGCCATGGCGGTATTTTGCGCAGGTGCCGTAAGCGCGAACGCCGCCATTGAATGGGTAAACCAGTGCGCCAGTAACGGCTTTACGCTGATCGCCGAATCGGATCATTTTGAGGTCTGCAAGAAGCCTACGACGGACGACGGCCAGGCGAACAACGTGTCCATTCCGAATGCGGATGCGCAGGGCGTGCTCACATCGCTTGAGAAGGTTTATTCCTTCTACATCGATTCGCTCGGCTGGATGTTGCCGTTCCCGAGTAGCCCCGATAAAAAACTCAAGAGCAACATTTATGTGTTCGACAATTCCGTCATGGCGGCGCTCTACGGCGGGCAGGACTACGTGAAGGGCCTGAACAATGAATTCGGCCCCGGTATGTGGATTGGCGTGGGCTCCCTCAAGGATTACTGGGGCACTTCGCATGAATTCGCGCACGGCTTGCAAGGCGTTGCGGGTTGGATGGGCAACAACAGCCATTCGGGCTGGTTCGCCGAAAGCCACGCGAACTGGATGGCGCACCAGTACAATCCGAACGACGCCCATTGCTCGGAATACCTGATTAATTATCCGTACCTGTATTACGGTTCTACGCGTGACCGCTACTGCAACTGGCAGTTCTTGGAGCACCTCAAGGAAGAATTCGGCGGTGGTTACAAGGGTGCTCACGAAGTCAACCGTATTTGGATGGAATCGATTCGCGACGGCGAAGACGGCCGTATGGAGCAGACTCCGTTTACCGCCATGATGATGGTTTACGGCTGGACGCTCGATAGCCTGAACCAGCAGTTCGGCAAGTTCGCGATGAAGAACGCGACGCTCGAATATGCACCCGCAAAGAAGGCTTTGTATAAAAAATCCTATGGCGACTATGAATTCAAGACGCGTCGTGACGCCAGTTGGGGCGACAACTACCGCAGGCACCCGCGCGTGACCATGCTGAACAAGATGGAATGCGCGGATTATGAACCGCGCGAAGGCATGGAAGAGGAATGCCCGGAGCAATACATTTCTCCAAACTACTGGGCTCCACAGCGCTGGGGTTACAACCTGGTGCGCATCTATCCGGATTCTGCCGGCAAGGTGACGGTCAAGTTCCGCGGCATCGTGCAGAGCAAGCCGACGGTAAACGGCTACACCTGCTTTGGCGACAATACCGATTACTACAAGGGCAAGACGTACAGGTGGTGCAACTACGCGCCGGATGCGTTGCCGGACCCGGCCTCGGGCTGGACGGTCGGGCTAGTCGCGGAGGGCGCGGACGGAACGCCCCGCTACAGCGAGATGAAGCATGGTACCGGATTCAATCTTGAAATCGAGACGAAGGCAAGCGACAAGGCTTTGTGGCTTGCCGTGACGGCGACTCCGACTGAAATGCAGACGATTCTCTGGGACCAGTTCTACTACAGCGTTTACCGCTACCCGTACATGATTGAGGTGGTAAACGGCGCTCCCGAGGGTTACAACAAGGATTTCTGGAAGCCCGCGAATGCGAGCGGATACACTAAGCACAGCAACGGTGGCGGCCTCGTGAGCAGCAAGGCGAAGGTCGATGCGAGCGTATACGTGGGTTCCAATGCGGTCGTGAACGGTGGCACCGTTTCTGGAAACGCCCGCATCGAAGACTTCGCGGTCGTAGACGGCGGAACCATTAGCGGGAATGCCGTTGTCCGCGGGCGCGCACTCGTGACTGCAGGTACCATCGGTGACGATGCCGTGCTCGAAGAAGACGCGTGGCTTGTAAGCGGAAGCATTAGCGGCAATGCTAAGGTTGGCGCGCTTTCGATTATCGTGAATACGACCGTAACCGACAACGCTCAAGTCTACGGCGTGATGTGGGCGGTAAACGGCAAAAAGCTAAGTGGCACGGCACAGCTCCGCGGCGACCTCGAAAACAATTTCGACAAGGAAATCTCGAAGGGAATCTTCTACGGCATGGTCGACAACGGAATGCTGGACAATGCGAACTACGGCGCAAACCTTACGACTCCGCCGACCGATGCAACCGCAAGCCTGGATAAGGCCGTATGGTATGCCGTGGCCGACGATTCGACTGAAACGGGTCCTTCCAAGACGATTAATGCTCAAAGCCTGCGCCTGAATTTGGCGGACGATACTTTTGAAGTGTTCAATTTGAACGGAAAGTACCTGGGAGTCATTAAAAATGCGGTCCGAGATCGAATTTCGCTGCAAGAATCTTTGCGCAGGGCGGGCCTGAACGCGGGCTCTTACCTTATTCGTGGCAAGGATTCTCGCGAAATGCACCGAGTAAATCTGCGGTAAACGGGGTTTTAGGGGTGTCCCCTAGGAGAGGAGGTAGCGAACAACGCCGTGTGAGCGAGGGGGAGACTTCCCCCTTTGTTCTTTTTTTTGTTATAATAGATAGCATAAGAAGGGAATATTGTTTGCTAAAAATTGTCCTCATAATACTGGCTATGATCAGTGTGGCAAGTTTTGCTCAGGACCCGAATCTGCATATCTATATTGCTTATGGGCAATCCAATATGGCAGGGGAGGGGGCGCTCTTGAGTTCGGACTATGTGCCGATCCCGCGTTTTTATGTATTGCGCGCTGCTGATTTTTCGGACCAGAAGGTGGGGGAACTTTATCCGGCGATGCCTCCGATGGGACATAGCCAGTCGATGATCGGCATATCGGATTTCTTTGGTCGCAAGATGGTCCAGGAGCTTCCGGACAGCGTCAGTGTTGCCGTGGCGAACGTGGCTATCGGCGGGCAAAGTATCGATCTGTTCGACAAGGACCGCAATGTAGAGTATATTGAAAGAATGAAAAGTACCGGAACTACCTGGTGGTGGATTCCGTACCTGAACGAATATGGGGGCGACTTGCACAAGCGCATCGTCGAGATTGGCAAGATTGCGAAGCAGAAAGGGGTGATCAAGGGTTTTCTGTTCCATCAGGGAGAGGCGGACAACCAGATGAGCGACTGGCCCAAGCGAGTCAAGAAGGTCTATGACGATTTTATCAAGGAACTGGAACTCGATCCGAAAAAGACTCCCATATTGATAGGTGAACTTGCGCCGACGGGCGACTATGGCTGGAGAAATACGGCGGTTGCGGAAGCCGTTAGTCTGATTCCCAATGCGCATCTGATTTCGGCGCAGGGATGCCCTGTGCTTAAGGAAACGGATGCCTTGACGCATGTTTCGTACAAGCTCCATTTTACCCGAGAAGGTTACGAAATTCTGGGATCTCGCTATGCTGTAAAGATGCTTGATTTGCAAGGCATAAAGGCCAGCACCGACGCGATTGCGGCGACGCCTCGCGTGCGAGCAGAGGATTCTCGGGAACCTAAGCTTTATTTTGATGCGCGGGAATAGGCTATTTTTATTCGGGTGCAGAGAAACGGGCGGGAAGTCCGGTACCGCGTGACGGAAAAAAGAAAATAAGGCGTGTGCCTGGAATGCAAAAGCCCCGGATTAAATCCGGGGCTAATCTATTTAAGGATGGATTGCTTCGTCACTGCGTTCCTCGCAATGACGCTTTAGCTAGCCGTTGACCTGCGGAAGCTGAGCGAGGCTCTTGGCGATGTCTTCATCGGTCGGGATGTAGTCGGCCATTTCGCCATCGTTGAACTTCTGGTAAGCGACCATGTCGAAGTAACCCGTGCCGGTGAGGCCGAACACGATGTTCTTGGCCTGACCGGATTCCTTGCACTTGAGCGCTTCGTCAATCGTCGCGCGGATTGCGTGGCTAGATTCCGGAGCCGGGAGAATGCCTTCGGTCTGGGCAAAGAGCTTGGCGGCTTCGAATACCTTGGTCTGTTCCACGGACGTTGCGCGCATGAGGCCCTGATCGTAGATTTCGGAGAGGATGCTGCTCATGCCGTGGTAGCGGAGACCGCCTGCGTGGTTTGCAGACGGAATGAAGCTGGAGCCCAGCGTGTACATCTTGGCGAGCGGGCAGACCTTGCCGGTGTCGCAGAAGTCGTAGGCGTACTTGCCGCGAGTGAAGCTCGGGCAGCTTGCCGGTTCCACAGCGAGAATGTCGTAGTCGGCTTCGCCACGGAGCTTTTCGCCGACGAACGGGCTAATAAGACCGCCGAGGTTAGAACCACCACCGGCGCAACCGATAATGAGGTCGGCCTTCACGCCGAGCTTGTCGAGAGCGGCCTTGGTTTCGAGACCGATCACAGACTGGTGCAGCAACACCTGGTTCAGCACGGAACCGAGAACGTAGCGGTAACCCGGCTGTTTCACGGCGGCTTCCACGGCTTCAGAAATGGCGCAGCCGAGGCTACCCGTGGTGCCCGGGAATTCGGCGTTGATCTTCTTGCCGATTTCAGTCGTCATGGAAGGCGACGGGGTGACGCTTGCACCGTAGGTGCGCATGACTTCGCGGCGGAACGGCTTCTGTTCGTAAGAAACCTTCACCATGTAAACCTGGCAGTCCAGTCCGAAGAAGGCGGTGGACATCGAAAGGGCCGTGCCCCACTGGCCAGCACCCGTTTCGGTAGTAACACCCTTGAGGCCCTGCTGCTTGGCGTAGTAGGCCTGGGCGATAGCGGAGTTCAGCTTGTGGCTGCCCGAGGTGTTGTTGCCTTCGAACTTGTAGTAGATGTGTGCCGGAGTGCCGAGTGCCTGTTCCAGGAAGTAGGCGCGAACGAGCGGAGAGGGACGGTACATCTTGTAGAAAGTGCGGATTTCTTCAGGAATTTCGATATAGGCGGTATCGTTATCGAGTTCCTGCTTGATGAGTTCGTCGCAGAACACCGGCTGCAAGTCTTCGAAAGTTACAGGCTTGCCGGTTGCCGGATTCAGGAGCGGTGCGGGCTTTTTCTTCATGTCGGCACGGACGTTGTACCATGCTTTCGGGAGTTCGTCTTCTTTAAGGTAAGTCTTGACCGGACCTTCAATCTTGAGCGAGTTTCTCATACTAATTCCTTTTTTGCAGCCTGCTTGGGGCGAAAACATATTTTTGCCACAACAATATAAAAAAAGTTTGTCGTAAAATGAGTTTGTCTACGCCGATATAGTCTAAATTGGAATAGTTGACATTTCAATTTTTTTTAGTATATTGAAAATATGGCTATCAATCATAACCTATTTACTGGGCAGACGGAACCGGCAGGGGAGGTCCGCGTGTCGCATGCTGGCGAGGGGGCAAAGCTGCTCCCGGTTCACAGCGGTAAGAAGTTCATTCGACTGCATTCGGTTCGTCGGAACCATAAACCGACTAAAGAACTCCAGAAGGATTAGCGGGGCGTGCCGGCGATTGCCAGCCCGGTCTCTCTGTGAGCCGAAAGCACCTTGTATTAACAAGGTGTGTCGGCGAGAGCACGGGCCAATGGGAAAAATTTACTTGATTGCAGCCCGTGCGGTCTCTTCGTGAGCCTCAAGCGACTCGTCTTAACGAGTCGTGGAGGCGAGAGCACGGGCCAATGGGAAAAATTTACTTGATTGCAGCCCGTGCGGTCTCTTCGTGAGCCTCAAGCGACTCGTCTTAACGAGTCGTGGAGGCGAGAGCACGGGCCAATGGGAAGAATTCACTTATTTGCAGCCCGTGCGGTCTCTCTAGGGTGGTGCATCCGGTGCTCTTGCTTGATAAATTCCTTGTCGATATGCGTATAAATTTGTGTGGTGCTGATGTCGGCGTGGCCGAGCAGTTCCTGCAGGACGCGTAAATCCATACCCGCCTCGAGGCAATGCGTTGCAAAACTGTGTCGGAATGTGTGCGGCGAAACTTGCTTGCTCAGGTGCATAGTGTGCAGCTGCACGATTTTCCAGGCTCCCATGCGACTCATGGGCTTGCCACGCGAATTAAGTATTATGTTGTCTGTAGTTGGATGGGTGAGCGGGCGTCCGAGTTCTATCCAGGCTTTCAGGTTTTCTTTCGCCTTGCTTCCGAGCGGAACCAGGCGTTGCTTGTTGCCCTTGCCGATCGGCGTGAGCCATTCGTTGTCTAGGTCAAGCTGCGAAAGCTTGATACCGAGTGTTTCCGAAATACGGAGCCCCGCGCTGTACATAAGCTCGAATAGGGCGGTGTCGCGGAGCGGGTTCTTGCCGTTTGCAGCACTTTCGAACACACTGTCGATTTCTTCGCGGGTCAAGTATTGTGGCAGGTAATGCCCTAGTTTCGGGCGTTCCAGCATTGATTCGGTGCTGTAGTCGTATTCGCCCTGGTTCTGCATGTACTTGAGGAACCCGCGCAGGCTTGAAAAATGCCTCGCGATGGAGGTGGGGGAGTATTCTTCTTGCCCGGCGGTTAGGGTCAGGAATTCGTCTAGTTTTTCGGGGGTGAGTTCCTTGAGGTCTAGGTTGATTTCGTCAAGCCATGCCACAAAATGCCGCAGGTCTTCCTGGTAACTCTGGATGGTCGCGGGGGAAAGGTTCCGTTCCACTCCCAAGAAGGCTAGGTAGCTGTCCATGCGGTTCGAATTAAGGCTCATGCTCATAATATAGATTAGACGAGTGATGCTTGGCGACAGAGGGAAAAATTTTTTTGAAAAAAATGTCCTTTATCCCTTGACAGAGCTTTTTTTTTATTCTATAATTGTGCGCGTCCAAGCGACAATGGATGATTAGCTCAGTTGGTAGAGCAGCTGACTCTTAATCAGCGGGTCGCAGGTTCGACCCCTGCATCATCCACTAAAAACCGTCTCACCCCGAGGCGGTTTTTCTTTTATGACGGGGCTTACAACGTGTCTAATCTGTCCATACATTTGTAAGTTTTACCGTTGACTTTTTGTAAGAAAATTCTATATTTTACAAAATATTACAAAAGTTGCTTAAGAGGAATTTTTCGAGAATGAAGATTGTTTTACCCGTCGCCGGAAACGGACTCCGCTTGCGCCCTTACACCGAAAATGTACCGAAATGCTTGCTGCCTGTTGCCGGAAAGACTATTCTGGATTGGATTGTTGAAGATTCTCTTGGACTTAAGCCTTCCGAAACGATTTTTATTACCGGCTACAAGGCCGATGTTGTTGACCAGTTCCTGACCAAGCGTACTGCATGGGGTAAGACCCGTACCGTTATCCAGAGCAATCCTCAGGGCTTGGGCGAAGCCGTAAGCCTTGCACTTCCGTACGTGGATGACGATGAACCTGTGCTGATCATTTTGGGCGATACCCTTTTCGAAGCGGATCTTTCCATCTTGAACGGCATGGACCAGAATGTTCTCTACACTTACAAGGTTGAAGACCCGCGTCGCTTTGGCGTGGCCGTTACCGATTCCACGGGCCGTATTGAACGCCTTGTCGAAAAACCTCAGGAATTTGTTTCGGACGAAGCTATTGTCGGCATCTACTACATCAAGGACTCCAAGGTCCTCAAGGAAAGCCTTAAGTACTTGATGGACAACAACATCCGTACCAAGAACGAGTTCCAGCTGACCGACGCCCTCGAGATGATGATCGAGAAGGGATGCCGTTTCCGTACGGCCCCCGTAAGCAAGTGGCTGGACTGCGGCCTTGCCGAAACGCTCCTCGAAACCAACGCCCATGTGCTCAACCGTTACGACAATTCCGCTTCGGTGAACCTCCCTGGCGTTAAGGTAATCGCTCCCTGCCATATCGGCAAGGATGTGAAAATCGTGAACAGCACCATTGGCCCGAATGTGTCGGTGGGGGACGGCTGCGTCATCGAAAACAGCACCGTCAAGAATGCGGTTCTTTGGGACGGCGTCAAGGTCGAAGGTCGCACGCTCGATAATGTGATTGTACACGAATAGCCCTGCTGCTCAGACCCCTATTTTTCTAAATTTAAACCTGTAAAATAATCTTTTTTACAGGTCTTTTTTATGTGGAAAATTAAAGGAGCTATCCGTTACTTCCTATCCATCCTTGCGATGACTTTTGTGCAGATGGGAGTGTTCATCTACGCCCAAAAGATTCTCTCGGGGTCGTTCACCAATGTTGAATCGGGGCAGACCTGGCAAGCTTTCATGCTGCAGATTTTCTTCCTCGCGCCCTACATCCTGATGGTGTTTTTCGCGGGATTCTTTACCAATAAGTTTTCCAAGAACAAGGTGCTTGCGTGGTCGGCTTTGACCATGACGCTCTTCGTGATAGCCCAGTCGGTACTGGTGACTTGCAACTGCCCGCGCGTAGCGTTCTGGCTTTCGATTGGACTCAGCTGCGGCTTTGCGGTTCACAGTGCGGCCAAGTATGGTATCCTCAAGGAAATGTTCGGGGTCCGCAACTTGAGCTTTGCGAATGCGTTCTTGCAGATTTTCGGCCTGGGCGGCATCATTTGCGCTTCCTGGCTTGCTGTGGTGGGCGTGAACCTCATTAACCTGGAATCGCTCCAGTCCTACGCGGCGGTTCACCGCATTACGTCGGAATCGATTGTGATTCCGTGGATTTTGTCCGGTGTGGCTGTCCTTGGTACGGTGGCGAGTTTCATGGTTCCGAAGGTCAAGTACGAAAACCCGAACGTGAATATCTCGAATGTGAAGAAACATTTGAGCCTCGGTTGGCGTGTGCCGACCTTGCGCGCCTCGATTATCGCTCTTTCAATGTTCTGGGCACTCGCGCAGGTGTTCGTGCTGATGTACCAGGACGTTTCGGGCGCGAATGAAATCGATACGATCCAGAATTATCTTGCCTTTGCGATTGCGGGCCTGATGGTGGGGTCGGTCATTGCGGCGACCAAGTCTCGTGACTTTATTGAAACCGGCTTTATCCCGATGGGCATGATCGGTGTATCGGTCTGCATGTTCCTGGTGCCGTTCTTTGTGCATCCGGTTGCGCTGGTGGTGCTGTATTCGTTGACGGGTCTTTTCGGTGGCCTTTTCCTGGTGCCGGTCAATGCGCTGTTGCAGTACAATACGCGTCCGAACAATTCCGGGTCGGTGCTTGCGCTTGCAAACATGATCCAGGCGCTGGTGCTCATCGCCTTCCTATTCCTGTTCTCGATGATGGTGCACTATACCGACATTCGTCCGCAGCATTATTTCTTGGGCCTTGCGATTGTTTCGATGCTTGTCTTCGTCTGGACGATTTCAAACCTTCCGCAGGCGCTATTGCGCACGATGCTCAAGCTCGTGTTCAACCGCTACCGTATCCGTGTGCTGGGCGTGCAGAATATTCCGAACGAAGGACCTGTGCTTCTGGTGGGTAACCATCATAGCTTTATTGACTGGGCTATGATCCAGATGGCATCTCCGCGTCCGCTCTGCATTGCAAGTAACAAGGACCACTTTGAACGCTGGTATCTGCGTGCCGTGCTCAAGCGCCTAGGAATGATCCGTATCGACAACAACAACCCCAAGGAGGCAATGGACAAGATTCATGAGGCTCTCCTTGCCGGTAAGGCGGTCGTGATTTTCCCGACGGGCGAAGTGTCCAAGTCGCCGCATGTGGAACCTTTCACGATAGACTATTCGTCGGCTATTGACGAGACGGATGCGGTTATTGTTCCTTTCTACATTCAGGGACTCTGGGGATCCAACTTCAGTTACAGCGGCTCCGACATGTACGGTGCATCTGCGGACCGTGCGGTAACAGTTGCTTTCGGCAAGGCGATTCCTGCCACTACACCTCCTAACGAGGTCCGAGCTATTATCCGTAAGATTTCGATTGATGCCTGGAAGTACGCCGTCAAGTTTGTCCGCCCGATTGCGGCCTCCTGGATTCGTACCTGCAAGCGTTATGTGAAGCATGGCCCGGCAATCTACAATACCGACGGGGGGCATTTCTCGGGCTATAAGCTGATGGGTGCCGTGATGGCTTTCCGCGGACTTTTGAAGAAAAAGCTCGGCAAGGACGAACAAAATATCGGTATTATGCTCCCGCCTTCTCCGGCAGGCGTTATCGTGAACCTGGTGCTCTGGGTCATGGGCAAGACGAACGTGAACCTGAACTATACCTCTTCTGTAGACAACGTAAAGTACTGCTGCGAAAAGGCGGATGTATCGACGATCATTTCGAGTAGGCAATTTATCCAAAAACTGAAGGGTCGCGGAAACGATTATTCGCAGGTGGCTTCCGATAAGGTGCGTATCCTTTATGCTGAAGACCTGATGAAGGAAATTCCGAAGGCAAAGATTGCAGCCCTGTTGTTCCTGTGCATTATTATGCCGTCGTGGCTGATCCGTTTTGTATTCTGCAAGCGTACAAGCATTGACGATACGGCTGTAATCGTGTTCAGTTCCGGTTCCGAAGGTACGCCGAAGGGTGTGCTCCTTTCTCACCGCAACTTGATGGGTAACATCCAGCAGCTCGCCTGTATCTTGAATGTGAGCCGCGGCGACGTGATGCTTTCGGAACTCCCGCTGTTCCATAGCTTTGGCCTGACGGTGACAACGCTCTTGAACCTGACCGAAGGTTGCCCGATTGTGGCTGTGGCCGATCCGACCGACGTGAAGACCATGGCCCGCGTTTGTTCGGAATTCCATGTGACCTGTATGGTGGCAACCCCGACCTTCTTGCGCGCCTTTACGGTGAGCCGTTACGTGCACCCGTTGGTGTTTAAGTATGTGCGTGTGATTATTGCCGGTGCCGAAGCCTTGCGCCCGGAACTTGCTACTGCTTTCCGCCTTAAGTTTGGTAAGGAAATTTACGAAGGTTACGGTTGTACTGAAACCGCCCCGGTGGCCTCGGTGAATACCGAAAATACGCTGCGTAACGACTATATGACGCTCCAGGTGAACAATAAGCCCGGAACCGTTGGGCCGGCTCTCCCCGGAACGCAGTTCCTGATAGTGGACCCCGAAACGAATATTCCGCTGCCGACAGGCGAGGCGGGCATGATTCTGATCGGCGGCTGTCAGGTGATGCAGGGCTACCTCAAGGACCAGGAACGCACCGATAGCGTTATCGTGAAAATTGACGGCATCCGCTATTACCGTACGGGCGACAAGGGTTACCTTGACGAAGATGGATTCCTTACGATCGTTGACCGTTACAGCCGCTTTGCAAAGCTCGGTGGCGAAATGGTGAGCCTCGGTGCCGTGGAAAAGAAGATTCAGGATACGCCGGTCTTGGAAGGTTGCGATTACCTGGTGACGACGATTCCGGATTCCGCGAAGGGCGAAAAGATTGTGCTCCTGTACCAGGGTGAAAAGGATCCGAAGGATGTGCTTTCGGAATTGCGCGCAAGCGGATTCCCGCCGATTATGCTTCCGTCGCTTGCTTTCGCGGTCGAAAAGGTGCCGAAACTTGGTACCGGCAAGGCTGATTTTACCACGGCAAAGAAAGTTGCCAAGGAACTGGCTGGAGTAAAATGAACAATGTGTAGTGTGTAATGTGAAATGACTAATTACACACTTCACACCTCACACTAGTAAAAGCCTATGACTGAAGAAAAAGAGATCCGTGGACTGACTCCTGTGCGTACGGCTCGAGTGATTTCGATGCTGGTTGCCCTGATGGGCATGGTTTTCCTGCTGATGCAGCGCGTGCTGTCGGCGGTCTTACAGATGGCGACCGATGGATTGAACCTCGGGCTTGCGCGCTACAATACCTTTACCGGACGCATGGCGCTCCAGAATTTTCCTGAAGACCGTCAGCTCTTCAAGCTCCTTAAGGATGTGCAGTCCATTTTGCCGACAGCTGACAGTGCACTGACTGTGCTGATGGTGGTTGCGATTGTGCTGCTTGCGGTGGCGCTGGTGATGCTTGCTTTTCCGCGCCCCTGCGTGCATGTGCTGGTGGCTTTCAAAATCCTCAAGTGGGAAACGGGTGCGGCCGACGAGGCTGACAATGCTTCCCTCCGTGATATCCTGGGTAAAATTGGTGAGATTCCGCTTAAGAAACTTGCCATCCCGGTTGGAGTCGTGGCGGCAATCGTAATTGTATGCCTTGTGGTTTCCAATTGCCATGATAAAATTAAAGCCGCTTCGATCGATGGAGCCATCGAGGAAATGCAACAGCAGGCGACAACCTATATCGATGCCCAGCGTTCGTATTTTGCACAGAAGAAGACTGTTGGTGGAGCCAAGGCTCTGCAGCTGCCCGATTCCCTTTCGACGGATGCATTTACATACAAGATTACCGGGTCGCGATTCTTGGCGACATCCAAGGTTCCCCTCGGAAATTGTCCTGTTGGAACCAAGTGGTACGTGAGTGCTTCAGTGAAGGGTGTCTTTGAAAAGGAATTGCAGCTTTACCGTGCGCTTCCGAAAGATACGGCCTGCGCCAACCTAACTCCTGAATTTAAGAATCTCGGGCGCAAGTAATTTATTTGCTGCCGCGTAGCTTTTGCCCCGCCTTGAGCGGTGCACCGGGTTTCAGGTTGTTGATGCGGCAGAGTGATTCGATCGAAATATTGAACCAGTTGGCGACATCCCCTTGGGAGTCGCCTTGTTTGACGATATAGTAGTTGTAGTTCTTTAGCTTTGCTTGAATTTTTCGGTGGGCCGCCGTCGCTTTTTTCATTGAGAATTGGTCTACGCCCTCCTTCAGGCTCCAGTGGGGAAAATCAATGACGGTCGTGGGATCGATATTGACTTCGCCGTAGCGGATTTCAAAATGCAGGTGTGCTGCCGAAGACCTGCCAGAATTGCCTGCGAGTCCGACAATGTCGCCTGGGAAAACTTCATCGCCGGCCTTGAGAAGCCGCTTGGACAGGTGGGCGTAGAGAGTCTCGATTCCGTTCGGGTGCTTGATGAGTACGTAGTTGCCGTAACCGCCCTTATTGTAGCGGGACATCGTAACGACACCCGGATAGGCCGCAACGACGGGTTCGTCCTTGATCACGTTCACGTCGACGCCACGGTGCAGGCGGTGGCTACGGATTCCGTAAGGGGAACCGACGAGCGCCTCGTGGGTGATAGGAAGGAGCATCGTGGAAAAGTCGAAGAATTCGCCGTTGTTACCACTTTTGCGAGACTCGGCTTGCCTTGCTTCGGGCTGATTAGATTCGGGAACTTGCGCTTGGTTTGCGGCTTGTGTCGATGCGTTTTCGTTATTGACTGAATCAGGTGCGCTCGCTTGTTCGAGACTGTCCTGAAGTGAGGGCTGCTGGGAATTTTCTGGTACCGTTGCACGACGCGGAGACTTCTTGGTTTCCACAATTTCGTATTCGACTCCCTGCTTGTCATATAGGAGCGCCTTGGTGAAGGCTTTGGGATCGTCCGCCTTGATCTTTATTTTTTTTGATTTTTTTTCGGAGGCTTTCTTCGTTTTTTTATTGTCGCTTTTCTTGGCTTTGCTGGATTTCTTGGAAGATTTCTTGTCCGATTTGGAGGTGGTCTTGCTCGATGTCTTGTGGGAATCCTTGACGCTGGAATTACTCTTGGCTTCGGCGGGGGCACATAGGCAGACGGTTGCCACGATGATTGCGACAAGGAGACTGGTCCATTTATGTGTTGCCGGAAACGCCATTTTGCGGTTTATTTAAGGAAGGCAAAGAAAACGGCCGCGATAATGCAGGCGAAGGCCACGATGTGGTTCCAGTGCAGAGCTTCGTTATTGAAAACCGTTGTCGCGATGACGGTAAACACCGTTAACGAAATGGCTTCCTGGATGATTTTAAGCTGCATCAGGGTGAAAGGGCCTCCATTGATGCGGCTACCGATGACGTTTGCAGGAACGGCGATGCAGTATTCAAAAAAGGCGATTCCCCAAGAGGCCACGATTACGAGAAATAGCGGCCAGTCGGTGCTGATGTGCATTTCCTTGAGCTTGAGGTTTCCGTACCAGGCGAAAGTCATGAATACGTTGGAACAGCAAAGGAGGAGGATGGTAAAAATGCCGGCTTTCATGATGTAGTAGACAGTAGTCAGTGGTTGGTGGTTAGTGATTAGCTCGCAAACGGTAGGGCTTTCCGGTGCTCATCTGGTAGGCGAGGCGGGCGCGCACCTGTTCCAGGTACTGGATGTACTTTTCGCTTTGGTAGTCGCGGTAGGTCCAGTCGAAGGCATGAAAGTGCCCGTCCTGAAAGTACAGCGTGGGTTCCACGAAAATGCCTCGCTGCATGTAGACGCGTTGGCGTTGGTCCTTGGTGGTCGCCAGGAAGAATTGTCCGAGCGTCATGTAGCCTGGGTCCAGGTTCACGGGGCGAAGACCGGGTGTGCCGTTCTGCTTTGCGATTTCAAGTTCGACGTCGTTGCTCCAGAGCTTGATGTCCACGATGGTTTCGCGTTCCACCAACGGCTCGTAGCTGAAAAAGGCACGCACGGGGGCGTTCCCGATTTCTTCTTTATAGTAATTGGTGAAGGTAAACGGGAACGGCGGGAGCGCAAGCTCCTCTTCGCCAAAGCGGTTTCGGAGTGTTTCGCGTACAGCCTCGACCGCTTGGGAATCCTTCGCGAGGATCCCTACGATTATCTTGACCTTGGCTGGTGTCCTTAATTCGCCCATGGGCGGAAAATTAGTAATTTTTCACTGTTAATTTTTTGCCTGATTATGAAAATGAATCTTCGCCGAATCCTTACTTCATTTCTTGTTCCGCTTTCTTCGTTCCTCTATGCCGAGGCACCTCGTGTTGTTCCCGAAATTCTCGATTCCATTCCGCACGAGAGGTCGCATTTTACACAGGGACTGTTCTTTGATGGAAACGATTTGATTGAAACGACCGGGCTGTATGGAAAATCGGGTTTGTATCGCCGTACGCTTGATGGAAAAATTATCGATTCAACAAAGCTTTCCGAACGGTATTTTGGCGAAGGCTCGATTGCTGTAGGCGATGATATCTTTTATCTGACCTGGAAATCCAAGAAAGCTTTCATCTACAACCGCAAACCTTTTTCCAAAAAAGGCGAGTTCTATATTCCTACAGAAGGGTGGGGGCTGACCTACTGGAAAAATGCTCTTCTCATGAGCAACGGTTCCAGTGAACTTCTTCAGATTTCTCTTGGAGGTTTCGTTGTGGTGGGGGTAATCCCCGTGACCGATGGCGGACGCCCTTTGAAATTGCTGAACGAACTTGAAATTGTGGGTGACACCTTGTATGCAAACGTCTGGCAGACTTCTGTCATTGCCGTCATTTCGCTCCCGAGCGGAAAGGTTGTCCGTTATCTGGATTTTAGCCGAAAAGTTATGGAACTTCAGCGCAAACATTCAGATATCGATGTGCTGAACGGCATTGCCTACGACGGCAAGAATTTTTGGATTACCGGCAAGAACTGGCCTTATATTTATAAGTTGAAATAGAAAAAGCTGATGCCGGATCTGGGTCCGGCATGACATTTTGCGACTAATTCCTGAAGGACCAGACGATACCGTAGGCGAAGCGCAGACCTTCGGGGGTGTATCCGCTAGCCGGCATATAGATGCTGTGGTTGAAATTCTCGATGCGGGTATAGAGCTCGAAAGACAAGATCTGCATACGGGCTTCGAAATCGAGCGCCAGGTATTTCTTTAGGAGTTCCAGTTCGGGGTTGCCGTTTTCGTCGATGGTGCAGTCGTAGCGTTCACCGAACCATTGCCAATCTACACGCACACTCACGCCGAGTCGGTCCGAGACGAATCGGTTCTGCCAGTGGATTGAGCCCTTGTAGTAAAGTTCCGGCGTGTCGATAAGTTTGCGGCTTCGGTCAAGAGTCTCGCCGCGTTCCAGATAGAATTTCCAGTTGCCAAGCCTGAATCCCACTTGCAAAAGCCAGTCGAAGCTGTTCACATTGTCGATGTTGGTCCAGGTGTAGACTTCTTCGAGTGTGTTGGTTGTATCGACATGTCCCCATTTCACCCAGCGTGGCTTAATCAGGTTGTCGACGTTTTCGTAGCGTAGCCCGAGACCGTAAAAGACTTCCCGTTGCTGGTATCCTAGGTTGAAAATGTAGCGGTCGCGTTCTTCGAATTTGAGATCCTTCCGGTGGAAGGCGAGGCGTCCTGTTTCATCGATACGGATTTGTGCGACATCGGGGAACTTGTTGTCGTGACGAAAGGCGACATTGGCGCGTAAGTGGTAAGGTAAAAAGGCGAGAACGTCGGCAGAGTAGGCGGGGGCGTAATCTACGGAATCACGCACGGAGCTGTTGCGTTGCATACCGGTCTGGGTGCGGAAAAGGAGTCTGTTCCATAAGGTATCGGAAAGCTGCAGGTAACCAGTTTCGCGATCTTGGAAATAGCTTTTCGTTGTATCGTTGTCGCCAGTATGGTCCGTATTCACGAATTCATACTTGAACTTGATTGCCGGATTCAAGAAGGTGTGGTAGGTGATTCCGAAATTGCCGAGCATCGTCTCGTAAGTGGTCAACTTGAGTGTATCGTAGTAAAGCGTGTCGCTCTGTTCGACTCCGAGCGAGTCAACGTAGTCGTGCACCCCCCTGTAAATGTGGGGGAGGGAATCCTCTTCGATTTCGTGAGTTGTGTAGGTGAAATCGGTAGAAAGAGTTAGTTCCTTTGTCGGGTAAATTTCAAGTCCTCCGCCGTAACCCACCGTATGGATGTCGATACTGTATGGGTCGGTCTGGAAGGTACGAACAGACTTGTCGAGAGTGTCTAGAAGCACCTTGTGGTTGGAATTGTCAGCGTTTTCGAGGCTCAGGTAATTCATCTTGACGAACGCCTTGCCGAAGCCGAATCGCCAGGTGAGAATCGGCTGGATGTGCATGCTGTTCATCGCGATGTTGCGACCTCCGAACGGAATCTGCGTGGAGTCGCGGCCCAGGGCGAAGTAGGGCGAATGGGTCACGTTCTGGTAGCTGTATTCCTTGGAGTCAACGTCGGAGTGGCTCGCAAGTCCGAATTCAAGTGAAACCGAATCCGTTACGAGACGGCGAAAATCTAGCCGTAGGGCGTTTCCGCTAAAGGCGGGGCGTTCCCAGTTCAGGTCGGTAATGGGCGTATCGACGGGAATGCCTTTGCGTTCCTCGAAAAGGATTCCGTTTTCGCCATTCAGGCCAAGAGTCGTGGCGTCATAGCCGAGGCGCGTGGTAAAGAGTCCGGCGAGCTTGCTCGGGTAGCGGCTCTGGATAGATCCCATTCCCATATGGTCGGGGTCAAGTTCCGGTGCGCCGAGGATCGAGGTTCCGAGAATCCATTCGGATTTCTGTCCCGCTATGTCGTAGGTGCGTTGCATCACTTCGCGGTGGGGCAGTACCCAGCGTCCAGCATCTGTTTCGCGCGCGGCAGGATCGATTCCCCAGGGTGTCTTGTAGACGCTGTCTTGCGCTGCCGGCTTCACATACTGGTCTGGTTTTAGCGGTTCAGCAAATAGAGAAATTGCGAAGAAAAGAACAAAGAGCAAAGAACAATGAAAAAAGAAAAACGAACTTTTAGCATTCATTCCACCATTTTTAATTCTTAATTCTTCATTATTCATTGTTTTTTCCAAATCTCTAATTCCTCACACCTCATACCTCAAAGCGGCAAAGCCGCGACCTCATGCCCAACCACTTCCTACTGTCTACTTCCTACTCTCTTTAGTACCATTCCGCTCTCAGTTTTTCTCGTCTTTCCCTGAGGGCATCCACGACGGAATAAGGCATTTTCATGCAGTTCGGGGGATAGGCTCCCGCTTCGGTGTGGAAGTCCGATCCACCCGTACCCACGAGTCCAAACTTTTGAGCCATTTCCTTGTACTTGCGGCCGACCGCACCTTTCTGGGCGGGGCTATAGACTTCGATTCCCTGTACGCCCCATTCCACCATGCTTTCGATGAATTCATCGCTGAGCCCCGATTTGTAGGGGTGGGCAAGAACGGCAATCCCGCCTGCATTTTCGATGAGCTTGATCGTCTGCTGCGGGTTGAGTCCCTTCTTTTCGACAAAGGCCACGCAGCCGTCGCCCAAATATTTGGTAAAGGCTTCCGAGAAGTTCGAGATGTATTCCTCGTCAACCATGGACATGGCGATGTGCGGGCGTCCGATGACCTTACCCTTGCAGTAGCTCACGACCTTTTCGTAGGTGATGTCGATTCCGAGCGCGTTCAGCTTCTTGATGATCGCCTTGGCGCGCGTGATTCGCTGCTTGGCAAAATCCTGCAGTTCCATGTTCAGGGCGAGGTTCGTCGGATCGCAGAAGTAGCCGAGGATATGGATGTCCTTGCCTTCCCACACGGCTGAAATTTCGATGCCGGGGATGATTTCGAGCCCGATTTCCTTGGCGGGTTCGATGGCGAGGTTGTAGCTATCCAGGTTATCGTGGTCGGTGATGGATATGCAGCGCAGACCCTTGCGTTTGCAAAGCGCAAGCAGTTCCTCGACAGAAAGGTTGCCGTCCGAGAGCTTGGTGTGCATGTGGAGGTCCGCATACCCGCCACTTTCGGTAACGATGGTAGAAAAACCTTTCTGCATCATTGAACCCCGTAATACTCTCGGATGAGAGCCGCTTCGCTGGACTTGTCCGGATGCAGGCTCAAGTTCAAGAAGGGGTAGCAGTTCTCGCTGACAAAGCCGATACGGCAGGGGGCTCCGCTCACCTTGGCCAAATACAGCCTGGGCAAGAAAGCTTCTCCCAGATAAATACAGACCTGGGGGGCGAAATCCTTGATTTTTTGTTCTAATTCAATGAAGGCTGGTTCGTCGTAACGGCATTCGAGGTCGCTGTAGTAGAGGGCTTTGGCGCGTTTGGCGGAAACGACTGCCTGTAGCGATTCGTGGGCGCAGAGTAACGCATTGTTAAAAAAAGTGTCAGGCATCGCGTGCATGAATGCGGCCGACTGTTCCATGTCTCGTGCCAAGAAAAGGAGCGTCTTGGGATTACCCTTGAGGGCTGCCGGAAAATCGAATGCGCCGGAATCTTCGCCCGCTTTTTGCAGGAACCAGCGAAATAGAGATTCCTTGCCGCTGAATCTCTTAAAAAAGTAACGAAAACAGTCTTTAAAATACGGGGACGGTTTCACGGGGAAAAATATACTAATTTTGGGACATGCCGAAACAAAAATTCTATGCGATAAAGACCCCTGAAGAAAGCAAAATCGTGATGACCTGGGCGGAATGTGAAAAACTGACCCACGGTGTCAAGGGCGTGCTGTTTAAGTCATTTGCTTCGAGGGCTGAAGCGGAGGCGTGGATTTCTGGAATGGAAGCTCCGGTACCCACTGGTTTGCGCGTTTTTGTAGACGGTTCTTTTTCTCCAGATTTTCCGAAATCGGGGTGGGCGTTCGTGGTGACCGAAAACGATGTGGAAATTGCACGCGGTTCGGGAATTACGGCTTTTGATGCGGAAAGCAGGAATATCGACGGCGAAGTGATGGCTTCTTACCAGGCGATGCGCTGGCTCGATTTGAACGACAAGACGGGGACGATCTGTCATGACTACGAAGGTATTGCCCGTTGGGCCAAGGGAGAATGGCAAGCGAAGAGCAATATTGCAAAACGCTACGTGGCAGCGGCGAAACCTTACCTTCATCGAGTTTCGTTTGAGAAGGTGGCTGCGCATACGGGCGTCAAGTGGAACGAACTGGTGGACCAGTTGGCGAAAGATGCCATTGCCCGTGCAAAGAAAAAGTGATTCTTTGGGGGCTGGCCCCGCACTTTAGTGTTATTAAAGATTTACATCCTTTTGCAAACAGTTGTTTGCAAAATTGCAGATAACTTTGCCTACATTTGAATTTGCCGGCGAATGTCGGCAGAATACATCAATCACTTGATGGCATTCTTTCAGTTAGGGAGTCCCGCCAATTCCTGGGTGCCGGCGGGGCTCTTTCTTGATTTATTTTTTGCGGTCCTGCCAGGTGCTCTCATTGAAAAGCTGCCCTTCAGAAAGACCGTATTTTTCTTGGATGCCCGCTTCGCGGATTGCTTCTTCGATAGCGATTTTGCCCTGGATGGCCTGCGTGTAAATGAGCACCTTGCGGCGCACGGTTTCTGCGTCTTCGGTGAGCATTTCGAGGCGGAAGTGGTTTACTCCTGCGCTGCGGAGACGGGGGAGCAGCTTTAATGCGGATTGAGGCTTGCCTACAAAGAGCGTATTGCGGCATTCGGCGTCGCTCTGCAAGAAATGCCGCTCGCCCTTATGGTCCAGAATTTCCACCCTGTGCTTAGTGCAAATCTTGCCACATTCGGGGAAGCGACGGCCCGTGGTGAGGGCTCGGGCGAAGGCGCAATATTCCGAATGGAACGCAGGCATGTACTGGTGCAAGGTAAGTTCGAGTCGCGTTCCGTCGATGTTATCAAGCAGGTCAAATAGCTGCGTGCTGTTGAGGTCCCATGAGGGGTGAAGTGTCGAAAGCCCCTGCGAAAGGAGCCAGTCATAGCTTGCGCTGTTTGCCGCGTTCAAGCTGTAGTCGCCCGTAAGCGGGATGCCGCTTTCCTTGAGGATGGAGAGGGCGCCCAGGTTGCGCACCAGGGCAAAGTCCGGGGCCAGTCGCAAGATGTTCTTGAGGTAATGGCTTTCTCCCGGCTTATGGATGCGGAGAGTCGCCATGCCTGCCTTGAAGCCGAGTTCGCGGATTTGCTGCAGGGAATCGTCGTATTTGACGCCCCAATCGAAATCCATGATGACGCGGTCGATGGCGAGGCCTTCGAGGGCGGCAACCTGGTCGGGGCTTCTCACCAGCACCGAAATCGTAGGTTGCGCTGATCTTGCTTTTGGGATTGCGGCGGAAACGGCGGACGCATAATCCGTACCAGACTTGAACTTGACACGGGTATTGTTCAAGAAAGCCTTGCCCGCCTCGGCGCTCGGGTTCAGCGGCTTCCATTCGGTGCGCTTTTCGTCGAGTTTCTCGATGGCGTTCTGACGAAGTGTCCGAAGGAGTTTCCCAGGAATGAACGCGTTACGGTCTACTTGAATTTCAAGATTCTTGAGAATATAGGCGGTCGAACTTAAGGCCGAAAGTTCCTTTTGCGCGAGTTCGCGGAGGGCTTTTTCGGCGTCGTTTCCGCTGTTCCCTTTATTTCTTGCTTCTTCGAGAATGAAATCGCTTATGACTTCGACTGTATTTCGCGGCGTGTCGTAAACGGACAGCTTGAGAGCCTCGCCGATTTTTCCCGATAGAGTCATGTGGATCGGCAGGCGCATCATCTGCTCTCGTTCGGTGAAAGTCTTACGCAGTTCACGTTCGAGGGCGGGAGAATCGTTGCGGTAAACCTTCATTCCAGCGGCAATTTGCCGCGTATCAAATTCACGCCCGAATTTAAGCTTTAGGAGCTTGGGGTCGCCGCGCTTGGCGTGAGGCAGGTGCGTGACTTGCGCGGCGTAGAGGCGACTTCCGACACTTATACCGAGGGGTGCATTTTCGAATAGGATGCCGTCGCCTGGACGCGGAAACATTCCCGAAGATCCCGATTGCGCCGACGGGGCGACATCGGAGATGGCGCTGTCGAGTCCGATAATAACATGTCCTCGGTCAATTTTTACGACGGTACCGAGGAAAAGTCCGTGGTGGTTACTGAACGTGCCGTCGACTAATTCCTGATGGTTGTCGCCTTCCAAAAATCCGGTGGTAAGCCCGCGGCTGAACAGCACTTCGAGCGGTTCCATGTCCTTTGCTTCGAGGCTTGTTCCGTTCAATGCCTTGCGGTAGGCACGTGAAACGGCTGCCACGTATTCGGGGCTCTTGAGGCGTCCTTCAACCTTGAGTGAATCAACACCGATTTCTTCCAGTTCTTTGAGTTTCGGAAGGGCGCACAAGTCGTGGGGGCTGAAGAGGTACTGGGCGTCGGTGTCGCGGTATTCCTTTCCATCTACAAAAATGCGGTAGGGTAGTCTGCAACTCTGGGCGCACTGGCCGCGGTTCGCGCTGCGGCCGCCGAAGTTCTCGCTAGTGAGGCATTGTCCAGAATAGCTCACGCAGAGTGCGCCGTGTATAAAGACCTCCAGTTCCAGGTCCGTTGCCGCCTTGATGCTTGCTATTTCCTTGAGAGAAAGCTCTCGGGCTAGCACGGCTCGGTTGAAGCCGATGGACTTGACGGCGTTCACGCCTTCGGCACTTGCAAGCGTCATCTGCGTGCTTGCGTGGATTTCCTGATTCGGACAAATGGCCCGGATGAGTCTCGCCAGCCCTATGTCTTGAATAATGAACGCGTCCGGCTCCAGGGAAATCAGTTTTTCAAGGAATTCGGGCAGTTCCTGCAGTTCTCGTTCAAAAACAAGGACGTTCATTGCGAGAAAGGTCCGTACCCCGCGGATACGTGCGTAGCGAATCATGTCGCGGACTTCTTCAAACGAGAAATCTTCGGTGCGGCCCCGAGCATTCCAATGAGGAACTCCGAAATATACGGCATCTGCGCCGTTGTTGACGGCCGCTTCGAGCATTTCTCGCGTGCCCACGGGCAGCAGAAGTTCCGGCAAGCAATTCCTTGAATCCATAGAACCAAAGATAAAAAAAGAGTGTGCCGCCGGTGAGCCATGAACGACTCGTATTGACGAGTCGTGTAGGCGAGAGAACCGGCTTCAGTATAAGGATTAAGCGGATTTTAGCCGGTTCAGTCTTTTAATAACATAAAGTAAAAGGGAGCTCACTAAGAGCTCCCTTTTACTTTATGGAGGTGAGGGGAGTCGAACCCCTGTCCAAAATCACGTCCATGCACGTTCCTACAAGCGTTCCCTTCGTACTTAAGTTCTCGTCTGATCTACGCCCAAGAAGGTCGGCGCGGACTTTGACCAGCCTAGTGAATCTCGGACTCTAGCCCCAGGCATGCGAGAATCCTATCCCATATTGCGTCCGGACGTACACCCCGATGGGAGCGGAATGAGGCCCGGCG
>LVAE01000041.1 GCA_001603905.1 Fibrobacterales bacterium Fibro_02 | reverse complement strand
GGGCAGATGCTTTCGCGCCTGTTCGCAAGCCTCTCCATCGAGCAGAAGGACATCGGCATCACGTACTTCTTCAAGTCAACCGAACGTGCCCTCGCGCCGCTTCTCGAAGCCGCGCTCCGCAAGATGCTCACCAAGGAATTAAGCTTCATTCAGCCCGAAATCATGGTAACCTTCGGCCAGCCGCTATTCTATCAGGTATTCGGCAAGGGCAAGAATTTCGACGACAACGCCGGCACCGCAATGGACTTCGCCGGCACCAAGAGCGTCGCTCTCGTAGACCCCTACCTCATGGTGAACGACAAGCAAATGAAATGGCTCACCTGGAAGGTTCACATCCCGCGCAGCGGAATGTTCACCATAGCTGCAAAGTAATTTTCGACGAGGCAGAATCGCATGAGTGCTCCGAATCCGAACACGGTGCATCCAATTGCGGGCTACGACAAGGAAATCTACGTCAAGCCCACCATCAAGAACCCGAACATTATTGTCGGGGACTTCACCTATATTGCCGATTCGGAATTCGAAAGCCATGTGACGCACCACTACGACTTTATCGGCGACAAGCTCATCATCGGGAAATTCTGCCAGATTGCAGCAGGCGTGGAATTCGTCATGAACGGAGCGAACCACCAGATGAATGCGGTTTCGACATTTCCGTTCTATACGCTAGGAGGTTGGAAAATGAATCCGCCCGCAAAAAGCGATTTACCGTTCAAGGGCGACACCATCATCGGAAACGACGTGTGGATTGGGCAGAATGCGACCATCTTGCCGGGAGTGCATATCGGCGACGGTGCCATCATCGGCGCAAACAGCGTCGTCGGCAGCAACGTGGAACCCTACTCGATTGTAGTCGGAAATCCCGCCGAAGTCATCCGCTACCGCTTCGACAAAGACCTGACGGAACTCCTGTTAAAATTCAAGTGGTGGGACAAGCCCGTCGAAGAAATCAACGAACTGATTCCGATCCTTACAAGCAGCGATCTCGATAAAGTCAAAGCCGAAATCCGTCGGCTAATGAAAGACTAATTCGAAATTTCAAGGATTACACTTCAATGAGCGTCGCCACGAGGCAGCTATCCTTGGTGTGGCCAGAGCCCACAAAGTCGATATCCTGCGACTTGTTCCAAAGTGTTTTGGCTTTCGCGTGAACAGACGCCACCGCAGCGAGCGCATCGCGCGAGAATTTAGACAAATTAAATTCACTATAGTTGGAACTCACCATAAAGAGGCCACCCTTGTTCAGGAGAGTCGCACAGTCGACGACGAGCGGCATCAGGTGTTCGCGCACATTGAAGTTCTTGCCCTTGAAGCGAGCAAAACTCGGCGGGTCGAGCACGATGGCATCAAACTTAAGGCCTTTCTTTTGCGCCCAGTGAACGTACTCGACGGCGTTACCCCTGAAGAATTCACCCTGCTTTGGCTCGAGTCCGTTAAGCGCATAGTTTTCGCGGCCCTTGTCCAGAATCTTCGCGCTGATGTCGGCATTCGTCGAAATCTCGGCGCCACCTAAGCGGCCGTGCACCGAGAAGGCGCAGGTGTAGCTGAACAAATTAAGCATGCGACGCCCAGCAGCGCGTTCGCCCATTTCTAGGCGAATGTGACGCATGTCCAGGAACAGCCCCGGATTCACCGTGTCGAGCAAATCGATGTGAAATTTCGCAGAACCTTCGCGGACTACACCTACAGAATCTTCCGCGCGCCCCACCGCCACTTCCATCGGCGGGTTCTCCAGCGACTTGCCCGAACGGGAAAGGCGTTCCTTTATAACGAGGCAAACCGGCGCGAACTTTTCTGTGACGGCGGCAACGACTGCATTTTTTTCGCGGAGCAGTTCATCACCAAAAAATTGAATCTGGTAACGGTCACCGAACTTGTCGAGCGTCATGCCTGGGAAACCATCAGATACCCCGTTCACAATGCGGAAAGCCTCCGTCGTTTCGAACAACGGAGAACGCTTGTTGAAAGCCGAATCTAAAAGATTTGTGAACTTAAAGGACATCTTGCTTTAGATCCTTCGACGCGCTTCGCTTGCTCAGGATGACACTTTAACTGGAGATTGTTTCACTCGCAATGACGTTCACGAAAAAAATCCGAATTCTGAATTCCGAACTTACTTGTCCATGCTCTTGATCTGGTCCACGAATTCGCCGACTTCCTTGAATTCGCGATAAATCGAGGCAAAGCGCACGTAAGCGACGGCATCGAGTTTCTTGAGTTCCTGCATCACCAGGTTGCCAATCTGCTCATAGCTGACTTCGAAATTTTCGGTAACGGTCAGGGCATTTTCCACGTTGGTCGCGAGCTGTTCGATGTCGGCGACCGAGACGGGGCGTTTCTTGCAGGAGTTCATGATACCGCGCAGGAGCTTTTCGCGCTGGAACGGTTCATGCTCGCCGCTGCGCTTGATCACGGTCAGCGGCTGGACTTCGATGTATTCGCGAGTGGTAAAGCGTTTGCCGCATTCGCAGCATTCACGACGGCGACGGATAGACGAACCGCTCACGCGGCTGTCTACCACCTTGTCGTTATCTTTTTTGCAGAACGGGCAAATCATCTTAAGCCTTAGTTGAACTTCTTGAATTCAGCGACGTTTGCCTTGAATTCGGCGAGGTATTCCTTCGCGGCGGCCACGACGGCTTCCGGAGTGTAACCGAATTCCTTTTCGAGCACGGCAGCCGGAGCGGAAGCGCCAAAGCGTTCGAGACCGGAGACCTTGCCGAATCCACCCACGACCTGGGCAAACAGGAGCGGAAGGCCACTGGACTTTGCGAACACCGGAGTCCAAGGAACGATGATGGAATCGCGGTAAGCCTTGTCCTGGGACATGAAGAGGGCCGGGCTGATCATCGAGACCACGCGGACCTTGAGGCCTTCGCCACGGAGGATTTCGGCAGCGTCGTGAGTCAGGAGCACGTCGGATCCGTTTGACACGAAGGTCAGGTCCGGGCGTGCGGAGCCACAGTTGTCGCTCACGATGTAGGCACCCTTGCGACAAGCCTTGGAAGCTTCGTAGCGCTTGTCACCGGGGAGCGTCTTCACGTTCTGGCGGGTAAGGATAATCGCTGTCGGGCGATCGTTGTTTTCAAAAGCCATTTCCCAGGCGGTCACGGTTTCGAAGGCGTCGGCCGGGCGGAGCACCAACATTTCGGACTTGCCGTCTTCGCGCTTGAGGCCTTCGAGCAAACGGATCTGGGTTTCGTGTTCGATCGGCTGGTGCGTCGGGCCGTCTTCGCCCACGCGGAAGCTGTCATGCGTGTACATGAACTTGACCGGGAGCTTCATGAGGGCAGCCATACGAATCGCCGGCTTCATAAAGTCGCTGAACACGAAGAATGTAGCACAAATCGGATAGAGGCCGCCGTGCAATGCGATACCGCAGCAGATGGCGCCCATGGTCAGTTCGGCAACGCCCACCTGAACGAAGGCGCCCTTGAAGTCGCCTGCGCGGAAGATGCCGGTCTTGTTGAGGAAGGCCTGGGTGTTGTCGGAGTTGGAAAGGTCAGCGGAGCTGCAGATGCAGTTCTTCACGTTTTCGGCGAGGTAGCCGAGCACGGTACCGGAAGTCACGCGAGTAGCGACTCCTTCCTTGAGTTCGAGCTTGGAAAGGTCGATCTTCGGAGCCTTGCCCGAGAGCCATTCCTTGAGGGTGGCGGCCTTTTCGGGATTCTTGGCATCCCAAGCGGCCTTGGCCTTCTTCCATTCGGCAACCTGCTTGCGGAGCTCTTCCTTACGGGCTTCGAAGCCAGCCTTCACGTCGTCAAAAATCTTGAATGCATCGGCCGGATCGCCGCCGAGGTTCTTCACCGTTGCGTCGGTAGAAGCGCCTGCTGCGTTGAGCGGCTGACCGTGGGTAGAAACGGCACCTTCGAAGGACTTGCCGTCTTCGGCAATGGCGCCCTTCGCCATAGTGGTGTGACCGATGATGATGGTCGGCTTTTCAGTTTCGGCCCAAGCGGCCTTGAAAGCCTTGCGGAGTTCAGCGATGTTGTGACCGTCGGCCACGTCAATCACGCGGAAGCCCCATGCTTCGTACTGCTTCTTGAAGTCGTGGCTCATCACGTCTTCAACCTTGCAAGAGAGCTGCACCTGGTTCGCGTCGTAGAAGAAAATGAGGTTCGAAAGCTTGAGGTGACCGGCAATGCGGCCCACGCCGTAAGCGATTTCTTCTTCGAGGCCGCCGTCAGACACGAGGCATACGACCTTGTGCTGCAGAATGTCGCCAAAGCGTTCGACCATGAAGCGTTCGGCAATCGCATTACCGAGGGCTACGGCATGACCGATACCGAGCGGGCCCGAGGAGTTTTCGATGCCGAGGGCGACTTCGACTTCGGGGTGACCCGGAGTGCGGGAACCGAGCTGGCGGAAATTCTTGAGGTCATCCATCGAGAGGTTGCCGAGCATGGCAAGTTCGCCGTAC
The DNA here is from genome assembly GCA_001603905.1 of Fibrobacterales bacterium Fibro_02. Taxonomy (GTDB): domain Bacteria; phylum Fibrobacterota; class Fibrobacteria; order Fibrobacterales; family Fibrobacteraceae; genus Fibrobacter. Next base: position 30,387 of record LVAE01000041.1, on the reverse strand, counting down.
AGGAGCGCGGACATGTGGCCGGGGTCCATGAAGAAGCGGTCGCGGGCTTCCCAGTAGGGATTTTCGGGGTCAAAACGGAGAAATTCCGAATAGAGGAGCGTAATGGCGTCTGCTGCGCCCATGGCTCCACCCGGGTGTCCGGACTTTGCCTTCTGCACCATGGCAGCGGAAAGGATTCGAATGTTGTCAGCCGCTTTTGTAACCAACGCGTCTTGCACTTTTTTAACCTCTCTTTATATTACAGGGCGATGAGCCGCCCCTAAAATAGCGACGCAAATTTAGTTTTTTTACAATGCCATCTCAAGGTTTAAAGGCACAAAATGCCATAAAAAAGCTCAAAAAATCAAAAAAAGGGGCAAATGCAAAATAAGTGTTACTTATGAAAATCATACAAAAAATTATCTATTTTTAGCCGCAAGGAAAAATTATGTCCAAAAGATCGTTCTCCACTATCGCTTTTTTAGTTGCAGGGATGCTCAGTACGGCAAACGCCCTCGAAGTTAGACCCCTCGCCCAGATCCAGATTCCCGGCAAAGACAAAATCGCATGGGAAAACCACGGCAAGAAAGACGACATGAAGGTCGACGCAGACCTCGTCTTCGAAATCGGTACAGAACTTTTGGCAAACACAGACTATGTCCGTTACGGCATCGGTCTTGCCTATAAAAGCGCACAGAAAAAAGGCGACGTAACCGCCGCACCGGCCACCATTCCCGTCTGGCTGAGCGCCTCTTTTGGACTTTTCAACAAGCAGGCCATGTTCCAGCCCTACGCCGTCGCACGATTCGGCACGCTCGCCCCCCTCACCGGCAACGGAAACTGGTGGGAACGCCCGCTCAACTATATGGTCGAAGGTGGTGCGGGAGTCGTTTTCCCCTACAACATCGGCCTTGAAGTCGTCTACGACTATTCTTCCCTCAAGAAATCCTTTAAAAGCAACGAAACCGAATTCCGCGTTTCCTCGGGACGCGTAGGCATCCAGCTTTCCGTCGGCATCAACCTCGGCGGAGACGATTCCGCAAAGCCCGCCGAAAAATCAGAACAAACTAACACAAACATTCTTGAAAGCAGCGATTCAGCGGAACCCGAATCCTCCGATAGCTACGAATCATACACCAACCCGTACGCAGAACCGGAACAAGCCACCGGAACGGATTCCACGGCAACCAGCGAAATGCCGAGCGAACCTACAGAATCCACGGAACCCGCCGAAAATGCTAGCGACTCCACAACAACAGAGGCCGTTGAAGAAAGCCCCGAAAGCGAAGCTGATTCCGCAGCAACAGAAACCGCAGAGAGCGCTTCGGAACCGGCGCCCGAAACCGTTACCGAACCGAAGCCTGAACCGGAAGCGGCCCCCGCACCGGTAGAAGAGCCGAAGCCCGCCGCAACAAAGACAGCAAAGAAGTCTTCGAAAAAGTCGACGAAAAAGGCAGCCAAGAAATCTGCAAAGAAGTCGACCAAGAAAACAAGCAAGAAGACCACAAAGAAGAAGAAATAACAGATAAAGTTTCTTCGATTCTTCGAAAGGTTGCCGCGCTTCGCTCGCAATGACATAAAAGGTTCGACAGCGCAATTGTCCAAACCTCTCACTTTCTAGATCCAAAAGCAGCAGGCTCCTGCTGCTTTATTTATATTTATCCTATGAAACCCTATATTCTTGGACTTTTGAAAAATCTCGCGCACCCAGGCACAATCATCGGCCTCGTTATTTCCCTCGCGATTCCCTTCCTCATTTACCTCGGTCCGAACGTCGGTCACAAGGATACCATCCGCACGCTTGACCTTTATTTGCCGCTTCCCTTGTTCATCGTGCAGTTCATTGCGGGAATCGTCCTATTCGCCACCCTGAACAAGGACTTTAGGGAATGGATTAAAGGGATTCTCCCCGAAAAGAGCATTTCTATCCTGATGATAGTCTTTACCGTCATCATCACGATTTTTGCTGCCACCCAGATCGAGGCCCGCCACCGCGTGCAAAGCGACGAAAGCGTGTTTATGTCTGTCGCCCAGAACATGTACTACAACCATGAATCGGGCACCTGCAACCAGGGATTTTTCGAAGACGGCAAACTAAAATGCGTCGCGACCTCCAACAGTTTCAAGACGAAGGGACTCGCCTTCCTGTACCTGCTCGGCATGCCGCTTCTAGGTAACGACCTGCACTGGATTTTCCATATGGAACTCCTGATGCTCCCGCTTGCAGTGCTCCTGATGTTCCTTGCCGTTGTCGCCTGGACAAGGCAACCCCTGCTCGCCTTCTTTGCAGCCCTCCTTACGGCACTCCAGCCCACGGTACTTTTCCAGTTCCGTGCCATGTCCGTAGAACCACTCTACATTTTCCTTTCCGCCCTTTCGCTCCTCATTTTCAAGTGGGCCTACGACCGTAACACGATCAGGCACTGGGCCCTCCTCGCCCTTTCGCTGGCATTCTTTGCACAGACCCGCCAAGAAACGGCATTCTGCCTGCTCGCCTTTATCATATTCGCGCTTCCCAAGCTTCTCGACAGCAAGAGCGCCAAGGCACCCACATTCTTTGTAACTCTTTCGCTGTTCTCGGTTCCTGCACTCCTCACCATCAGCTATTTCCAGGGATTCGGTTTCCAGGGTGGCGAATTCGAGGCTCACGGACACTTCCTTGAAGACCTTTCGCGTAACTGGACCGAAATGACCAAACCGCTCAACAAGAACGGCGAACTCGAAAACCCCTTCCTCACCTACTTCAACTACCTCTTTGTCGTAGGCGCCATTTACCTACTTGCACGAGCCATTCTCGGCGCAAGGAAAAAAGACTACTTCTACCTGGAAATTCTCGCCTTCCTGCTCCTGTACCACATACAGACCTACATGATTCTTGAAAACGTCTCGGGCGATTTCAGCATCCAGATTAACCAGCGCTACAGCCTGGTGATGCTTCCGTCCATGGCGTTTGTAGGAGCCCTCCCCGTAGCGCACCTTGTCCAACAGACCATCGCCTCGATGAGCGGAAAGGATTCCAAGCAGAACGCAGTGACCGCCCTGTTGGTAACCCTCGTGGCCGGCGCTCTCTTTACCGCCTGGACATTCCACTACAAGGAAGATTTCAACAAGAACATCATGTACAACCGCAACCACCTCACTATCGAGGAACACGAGATACTCGGATGGCTCGCGGAACAGCCCCAAAAGGACAGATTCTTTATTTACGGTCGCCCCTGGCATTTCATCGGTTACGGAATATCTTCTATCCACTATGACCGCGCACGGCAAATGAGTTCCGAAGAACTCAAGAACCTCGTCAACAAGTACCAGGGCGAAGTCTACTACATCCGCGGGCTCGACTGCTGGGACAGCCACACTTACCACAAGAAGGCGGTGGAACACCGCATCGCGACCACTTGCGACATTTTCGAACGCGATATGGACCTTGAAGGGGTCAAGAATATCCTTATTACCAACAACTACTGGGTACAGATTGCCAAGTTCAACGGGCGCAAGGATTTCAATCCGAAAAACATCATTGTCGTGAACGAACCCGAACTCATTCAGAGCGCCGCCGAGGATTCTCTTTCGACAACGACTGCGCTTCAGTACAATTTCAGCCTCAACGAAAAGGCGACCGCTACTAGCCAGTGGATTTATACCGTGCAAGTGAACGGGGACATCGTTTCTCGCGCACCGTACACCAAAGGAAACTTCAGCGGGAATGTCAAGGAAGAACAACTCCACCCAGGCTACAACCAGCTGGAATTCATCGTCCAGAACCCGGACAACGGGAAAATCATGGCCGACATCCAGAAGTTCTATTTCTACAACAAGACCGGAGCCGTCAAGCTCACCGAATTCCCCTACGCAAGTCACAAGCAGGGCTGGGGAACGCTCCATAAGAACGAAAGCATCGAAGGCCACAATTTCAAGGTGGACAACAAATTCTACAACGAAGGTTTCGGCACGCACGCCGCCTCCGAAACGGTCTTCAACATCGAGGGTAAATTCAAGACCTTCAAGATGGCCTACGGCCTCGACGAAGAATCGCTTTGCAGCGACGGAGTGCAGCTACAAGTTCTCGCCGACGGCAATGTCATTTTCGATAGCGGGAGTTTTTCCTATGGAAAGCTGAAGAATCTTGACGTGAACATCGAAAATGTAAAAGTTCTCACCCTCAAGGCGCTCCCGCTCAAGAACATCGACTGCGACCATGTCGATTTCATCAACCCGACACTTATCCCGTAGGCGAACCATGCTTCTATCCGTCATCATTCCGGTCTATAACGAAGAAGAAATCGTCGCGGAAACTTACCGCGTCCTTGAAGAAGAGCTCAAGGATATCGAGCACGAACTGATTTTTGTGAACGACGGCTCCAGGGACCGCACCCGAGAAATTGTCGAAAGACTACTGCCGAGCAATCCGAACAACAAGATTATCAACTTCAGCCGCAACTTCGGGCACCAGGCCGCATTCAGCGCGGGCCTTGACCATTCTATGGGCGACGCGGTGGTGATTATCGACGGCGACCTTCAAGACCCGCCGAGTCTGATTCACGAGATGCTTGAAAAATGGCGCGAAGGCTACCAGGTGGTTTATGCCCAGAGGAACAAGCGCAAGGGCGAAACCATCTTCAAGCGCTTTACCGCATACTGCTTCTACCGTCTCATCGGCAAGCTCACGAGCATCGACATTCCACCCGACACAGGCGACTTCCGCCTCATGGACCGCTGCGTGGTAAACCAGCTCAAGAACCTCCCCGAACGTAGCAGGTTCCTGCGTGGGCTCGTATGCTGGGTTGGCTTCAAGAAAATCGGCGTCAAGTACGACCGAGCCGAACGCACTGCAGGCACCTCCAAGTACCCGCTCAAGAAAATGGTACGCCTCGCCTTCGACGGAATCACCGGATTCAGTTCCGCACCGCTCAAGCTCAGTTTCTACCTGGGACTTTTCGCCGCCATCGTGGGTTTCGGCGTATTCGTCTGGTCCATCCTCGAGAAGATTCTTTCCCCCGCGACAACAGTTCCCGGCTGGGCATCGCTCATGACCGCCATCGTATTTTTCGCGGGAGTGCAACTCATTTCGATTGGCATCCTCGGCGAATACATCGGACGCATCTACGACGAAGTCAAGCAGAGACCGCTGTATATCGAGGACAAGAAATGACACGCAGTGTCATCCTGAGCTATACGAAACTTGGCAACTTGTTGCCTTAGTTGAGTTATCCTCTATGTGGAGAAGAACCGCAAGGTTCACAGTCGAAGGATCTCTAGCTGAAGTAAACTGAAGATAATTAAAAGGTTTTTATGCACAACAAATTATTCGTTATGAGTGCCGCTAGCGGCGCAGGAAAGACCACCCTCAAGGACCTGGTCATCAAGGATTTTCCGGACATCAAGTATTCCATCTCGGCCACCACACGCGCCCCGCGCGAAGGCGAAGTCGACGGAGTCCATTACTTCTTCAAGACCAAGGAAGAATTCGAAAAGCTGATCAAAGAAGACGGCCTTATCGAATGGAACGAAGTCCACGGCAACTACTACGGAACGCCCAAGAGCTTTGTCGAGAAGACTCTCGCCGAAGGAAACCGCGTCCTGTTCGACCTGGACGTTTTCGGCAAGGTGAACTTCGACAAGGTCTACCCCGACGCTACCGGCATCCTAATTCTGCCGCCGAGCGAAGAAGAACTCGAAAAGCGCCTGCGTGGCCGCGGAACCGATTCCGAAGAAGTCATCCAGCTCCGCCTCAAGAACGCGAAGAAGGAAATGGAATTCGCCAAGACAAAAGGCAAGTACGAATACGTCATCATCAACGACGATTTGCAACGTGCCGCCGACGAACTCCGCTCGATCTTGAAGAAGGCCTAGGCTAGCCCCGGCTCACGCCCGGGCCACTCAAAGCGCTGTGGCCATCGGCAAGGCTTTCCGCCGCAATCCGCTGCGAAATGCTATCGACCAGTTCGTTCACATGGGTAATGACGCCGAGCATCTTGCCCTGACGCTGCTGAAGCTTCAGGCAGTCCATGACGGAATCCAGAAGTTCTTCGTCTAGCGTACCGAAACCTTCGTCGAGGAACAGAGATTCCACACGGACGTTGCGGCTTGCGAAATCGGCGATACCGAGCGCCAGCGAAAGACTCACCAGGAACTTTTCACCGCCAGAAAGGTTCGTCGTACCGCGAGGCTTATCGAACTGGGCATCTTCAATCTTGAAGCCCAAATTTCCTTCGGGGACAAGCTGATAACGATCCTTGATCACCCTCAAGTGCTTATTCGCCAATTTCAGCAGCGACTTGAATGTCAACCCCTGCACAAAGGTCGCAAAGTCGGAGCCATCCCTCACGCCAAACCAAGAACGCATCGTATCCCAGCGGACGAATTCAGCGGACTTCGCATCATAATCCTTCTGCGTTTCGTTGAGAAGCTGCACGTTTCGGTTATAGTTATCCACCTTTTCCTTTGCGGAACCCGCCTGCGTCTGCAACTCGAGCAAATCCTTTTCCACCTGCGACTTGGACTTCTGCAATTCTTCCAAGGGCGTTTCGTCGGAGCACTGCTTCTTCAGCGTTTCGAAGGCTTCAAGAGCATCTTCTTTCAGGCGCTTTGCCGACGCCAGGTTATTTTCAAGTTCGGTCTTACGAGCGCGCAACTTGGCGAATTCCGTTTCAGGCAGAAGCGAAGCGCGATATGCGGCTTCATCAGCAAAACCCTTCGCCACAAGAATCTCACCGAAATTCTTTAAAGCCGCTTCAAGATTTTCAGCATCCGCTGCAAGCGACTGCTTGAGAGTTTCAATCCTTCCGTTCATCTCGTTGCATTTGTTTTCTGCTTCGCGGAAGGTCTTTTCAGCCTTTTCGTAGGCCTGCGCCGCCTCTTTCACCTTATTGGCAGCCGCAGCCGCAACAGTTTCGACATTGTCATCGCCGAACTTTTCCTTGCGCTGGTCGCGCAGGTTCTTCAGGGCTTCAGCAGCCGCGTTGAAAAGACGCGATTCTTCTTCAAAAACTTCCCCGCAATGCTTCACGGTATCGCTAGCATTCTGCAGCTGACTCTGGGCAAGTTCAAGTTCCTTGGACACCTGATCGAAATTCCCCTTGGCCTGTTCATAATCCTTTTGGCGACTACTCAATTCGTTCAATATTTTTTCGGCACCGGTTCCATCAAAATCGAACCAGGGTTTCCAAAGGTTCTTCAGGTTCAGGAGATTTTCTTCGTTCAGGCGCTTCGCAGAATCAATTTCCTCGGTAGCCGCATTTTCGGCATTACAGGCGCGATCCTTCGCCAAGCCGTAACGGTCCATCTCGCTATTGACTTTCTGCATTTCCGTGTTCAGCTGTCGAATCTTTTCGGCAACACCCACGGCGCGAGAATCGTCGGCAGAAGATGTTGACTCACCCTTACAGGCAGGATGTTCCCTGGAGCCGCAGACAGGACAGGGCGCCCCTTCGGTCAAATGCTTCTGGATAACATCCGCCAAGACAAGCACATCGTTTTCAAACAGGCGCTGCTGTTCATCAAGAAGTTCCTGTTTCTTTTTCCCGACACGGGAAAGTTCTTCTTCGGCGCGGGCGAGATCCTTACCTGCAGCATCTTTCGCCTTTTCGCCATCCGCAATGCGCTTTTCAGAATCCGTCAGCGCCTTCACCAGCATAGGACTCTGGGGAACGACATTTTTCAGTTCAGCATCCTTGGCGTTTTCATTCAAATACTGCTGGAGACGTTCCTGTTCCGGCTTCAGGTTCTCAATTTTCGCTGAAAGTGCCTGCAGATTCGTCTTGGCCTTTTCCAATTCTTCACCGGCCTTCTTCTGGCGAAGTTCCGCTGCGGACTTTTCGCTTTCCGCACCCTTCACATTTTCATCAAGCCTGCGAATCTCATTCCAGAGCGATTCGTTCTCACGAACGAACTCCTCGGAAGTCTCCTTGGCCTTTTTGAAATTGTTCTTTTCTGTCTCGGAAGCAGCCAGTGTCTTCTTGGCAGAAGCAAGTCCATTCTGCAACCCGTCAAGTTCGCCCTGCTCAGCAGCCTTTCGCTTGCGGATTTCCTGCAATTTCGTATCCGATTCGACACATTCCCTCGCCTTTTCTGCTCGGGCCAAGCGAGCTTCGTTTTCCGCAAAAAGGTTCTTTTCGTCCTGGGCTTTTTCAAGCCCAGCACTTGCCTTCTGCAGGCGCTGCTGTTTCTCGTTCATGGATGTACGCCAAGCGACCAAGCCTTCAAGTTTCTTCTTGTCGAGAGAAAGCTTTTCCTTGCGTTCATTCAGGCCATCCAAAATAGCTTGCTGCTTTTGAACCTCTTCGGGATCAGGAAGAGAACCCTTCAGGGCATCGAGAGCAGACTTCGCATTTTCCTTCGCCGTCTTGGAATCGGACCAACGATCGCCCACCTTCATCGCAATCTTACGGTACTTTTCGGTACCGTTCAGTTTTTCGAGAATAACGGCACGTTCATCCTCGTCGCTCAACAGGAACTTGCTGAATTCCCCCTGCGCAAGCATAATTGAGCGGCAGAACTGGGAATAATCCAGCTGCATAATGCTGGTATTAGCATTCGCAAGCTCCTTCCTAGCCCCTGTCTTCCCGTCATATATTTTGTTCAGCGGATCGTTCAAAGGATACACGACACCTTCAGCGTCCTGCAAGTTTCCATTCGCTCGGTTGCCCGCACGATGCTGGCTCCACTGCGAAACAAACGTTCCCTTGACGCACTGGTACGTCACACGGGCAAAGCACGAGCCCGTATCCGCCGTCATCACCGCATTACCGGCAATACTCTTGTAGACATACCCCTGCCTAGGAGTAGCACCATAAAGGGCGAGCGTAACCGCATCCAGAATAGACGACTTACCTGAACCGGTATTTCCGTGAATCACGAACAGGTTATGTCCCTGTTCCGCATAGGACGGATCCGTAAAATCGATAGCCCACTTTCCAGCCAGGCAATTGATGTTTTCTAATTCAATCTTCAGAATCTTCATATATTACTTCTCCTCCTGGCTTTCGCTCTCAACTTCTTCAACCACCTGCTTAAAGAGCGGCAAATATTCGTCATAGTACTTCTTGACTTCGTCCGTAACTTCGGACACCCCCAATTTACTCTGCAAGAGAATCTTAAAGACCTCCTCTTCGCTCAAGACTTTCACGGAATCCAACGAATCCTCGACCAAGTCACTCGCGCTCATTTCCGTAGCGCGGTTCGATCTCCAGTTTACGACCTCGAAAGGAGCCCCTTCCATCGCAGGAGCCAACACCTCATGTACCTGGATCCCTGGCGTATGCTCGTACTCAATTTCAATCTTGAGCGGCCGCTCCGTAGGATGGTTTCGCAATTCGTTCAGCTGTTCCTTGATGCTTTCGACCGTTCCCGAAACACGCAGGAATTCGAAATAATGCGGAACTTCCACCTTTTCCACGACAGGATTCTGTCCCTTCGCCAAATCAACCGTCAGGATATAATGCGGCATTTTCGCTTCATCGAAACCCAGCACGAACGGAGAACCCGAATAGCGCACCTTGGGATTCTTCGCCACCATGGTCGTGTAATGGATGTGACCAAGGGCGACATAGTCAAGACCTTCAGGGAAAACGCTCACCGGCACCGTTCCCAAGTTACCCACGATGTCACGCACGCCGTGATTCTTCATATCGCGGCCGTCATCGTTTTCGGGACGCCCTTCCAGCTTGGCCGCATACAAGTGTCCCGTTGCGACGATCGGAATTTCACGGCCAGCACGCAGCTTTTCCGCCGCCTCATAGACAGCCCCATACAAACCCTTGTAAGTACAATCAGCAAAATTCTCCGCACCATCCGTCAAATAGGGGCGCAGGTCATTTTCGCGGACAAACGGAACCGCAGCGCTGATACCGACGACATTCCCAGAAGCATCCGTCAGTTCCTTGACCAGGTCTTCAACGGAACGGTCCCCCATGGAACCGACCATCTGGATATTCAGGGCATCCAGCAAGTCACGCGGCGCATCCAGCAACGCACCCGAATCATGGTTGCCGCCCACCAGCACGATATTCTTGCAGCAGGTATCCAGCAACGAAGCCAAAAAGCGGAAATACATCCGACGCGCTTCCACTGGAGGATTCGCCGTATCGAAGATGTCTCCCGCCACAACGAGGCATTCCGCCTCGAAATCGACGATGCGTTCCCAGAGCCAGTCCAGGAAACGTTTTGCTTCTTCCCTACGATCGATGTCATGCATCGAATTACCCAAATGCCAGTCGGCGGTGTGGATGAACTTCATCTTATTCCTTTGCCGTTTTCCACGGCGAATTTTCACTTACCAAATATACTATCGCTTTTTAGACAATAAATGTCAAAAAAAAAAAAGAAAATTTTTTTGTCTAAATAATACAGAAAATCGCCCCGGACTGACCGAGACGATTCAAATTAAGTGTAAAAGGCCCTGGTGCGGGGCTTCCGCACCATTATAACGCCATTACCACATCTTGTCGTATTTCTTGCGATTCTTTTCTTCGTCCTTCTTTTCCTGAACGATAGCGTCGATCACGGCGGCAACGGTCAAGTTGAAGATATCGTGAACAGAAGCGTCGGAGTCGGTGAAGTGAACCGGCTTGTTCAGGCCCATCTGCACAGGACCGATAGATTCGCCCACGCCCATTTCCAAGAGCATCTTGCAAGTGGTATTTGCAGAAGAGAGGCACGGGAAAATAAGCGTGTTGACCGTCTGGCCCTTGATCTTGTTGAAGGGGTACTTGGTGTCGCGCAGGTCCTTGTCGAGCGCCACGTTCACCTGCATTTCACCGTCGATCATGTAATCCGGATACTGTTCGTGAATCGTCTTCACAGCTTCGCGGACCTTGTTCACAGTGCCTCGAGCAGCTTCCTTGTCGCTTCCGAAGTTTGCGTAGCTGAGCATCGCCATCACCGGTTCGTGAGCAAAGAAGCGCACAGCGTCGTGAGTGAGCTTGACGATATCCACGAGCGTTTCGGCATCGGGGTCGCGGTTCACGAGAGTATCGGCTAGGAAGAAGGTTCCCTTGCGAGTGCTCAAAATGTGCATAGCGCCGAAGTGCTTGTATTCTTCGCGGATACCGATAATTTCCTTGGCGAGTTCAATCGTTTCGCTGTACTTGGAGTAGCCACCAGAAATGAGGGCGTCAGCGTCGCCCACCTTCACCATCATCATACCGAAGTGGTTCGGTTCGAACATATCGTCGCGGGCTTCGTCAAGCGTCACGCCGTTACGGCCGTTTTCTTCGGCGTAGATTTCGGCATACTTGCGGCGGCGTTCGAATTCTTCCGGAGAACGCGGGTTCACAATCTGGATACCCGTCAGGTCGAGCTGTTCGCGCTGGGCGATAATCTGGATGCGTTCGGGGTTGCCAAGCAGAATCGGATGAGCAACGCCTTCAACCTTCGCCTGCACGGCGGCCTTGAGCATATTGAGGTTGCTTTCGGCAAACACAACGCGCTTGGGGTTACTGCGAGCGGTATCGCTGAACTGACGGATAAGCTTGTTGTCGTAACCCATCATGTCACGCAGACGGTCGTAGTAAGCGTCCCAATCGGTAATCGGCTTGCGGGCCACGCCACTTTCGATAGCAGCCTTCGCCACGGCGATAGACACATCGGTCAACAGACGCGGATCGAGCGGCTTCGGGATCAGGTATTCCTTACCGAAGGTAAAGCGCTGGGAGTTGTAAGCAATGTTCACCACATCCGGAACCGGCTTGTGGGCAAGTGCTGCAATGGCGCGCACGGCGGCGTGCTTCATGTGTTCGTTGATGCAGGTGGCGCGAACATCGAGGGCTCCACGGAAAATGTAGGGGAAACCAATCACGTTGTTCACCTGGTTCGGATAGTCGCTGCGGCCCGTCGCAAAAATCAGGTCACCACGGCTTGCCATGGCTTCTTCGTAGCTGATTTCAGGGTTCGGGTTGGCGAGCGCGAAAACGATCGGCTGGTCGGCCATGCTGCGGACCATTTCGCGAGTCAAGACATTAGCCTTGGAGAGGCCGACGAACACATCTGCACCCTTCATGGCGTCTTCAAGCGTTTCGATATCGGTGCGGTCGGTCGCAAAGAAAGCCTTCGCTTCGGTAAGGCCCTTGCGGTCCTTGCGGATAACGCCCTTGCTATCGCACATCACCAAGTTCTCTTTCTTGAGACCGAGAGACAAATAAAGTTTCGTGCAAGCGCAAGCAGCAGCGCCAGCGCCGTTCACGACCATCTTCACGTCGCGAATGCTCTTGCCCGCAACTTCGATAGCATTCAAGAGGCCTGCGGAAGAAATGATAGCCGTACCGTGCTGGTCGTCGTGCATCACGGGGATGTCAAGTTCGGCCTTCAGGGTGTCTTCGATTTCGAAGCATTCCGGAGCCTTGATATCTTCGAGGTTGATGCCGCCGAATGTCGGGGCGATTCCCTTCACGATTTCGATAAACTTCTTCGGATCCTTCTCGTTGATTTCGATGTCGAACACATCAATACCGGCGTAAATCTTGAAGAGCAAGGCCTTGCCTTCCATCACCGGCTTACCAGCGAGAGCGCCAATATCACCGAGGCCGAGCACGGCCGTACCGTTAGAAATCACTGCGACCAGGTTTCCCTTGCCCGTATATTCGTAAGCGAGGTTGTTGTCCTTTTCAATTTCGAGGCAGGGAACGGCTACACCCGGAGTGTAGGCGAGGCCCAAGTCGGTCTGCGTGCTATGCGGCTTGGTCGGCACGATTTCGATCTTGCCGGGCTTACCCATGGAGTGATATTCGAGGGCTTTTTCCTTCAAATCCTTACTCATTCTTTTCTCCTTGTTTCCGCCGCCATCCATAAAGCGCGGGAGTTCAATTTTTTCGCGCGCGAATATAGTAAAAACAAGGGAGTTTGTAAAGATTTTAAAACCCTTACATTAATATTAGTCTAAACTAATTTTCAACGAAAATAGGCCCAGAATTGGGCCCTTAAACTTAAATTCTCATCGAAATGTCAAGAGCTTTTACACTATGTGTAAGAGCGCCCACCGAGATATAATCGAGACCGAGTGTCGCGATTTCCTTGGCACGTTCGAGCGTCATGTTGCCGGATCCTTCAACCAGGCACTTGTCTCCGCTTTCCTTGATAATCTTGAGGGCTTCGGCCATCATCTCGTTGCTCATGTTGTCGAGCATGATGACGTCCACGCCCTTGTTCAAAAGAGCGCGCAGCTGGTCAAAGTTTTCCACTTCCATTTCGACCATCAAGTTCTGCTTGTTGTTCTTCTTCACAACTTCAAGAGCTTCGAGAACACCACCTGCAGCAGCAATGTGGTTGTCCTTCACGAGCACCATATCAAAGAGACCCATGCGGTGGTTGGAACCGCCACCCACGCGAACGGCATACTTCTGCAAAGTGCGGAAACCGGGAACCGTCTTGCGAGTATCGAGCACCTTTGTCTTCCCCGCCTTCAAGGCTTCCTGGAAAGTATGTGCAACTGTTGCCACACCGGAAAGCTGCTGGATAAAGTTCAACAGCGTACGTTCGCCCGTCAGGAGTTCGTGCGTCGTGCCGTCCATTTCGGCAATCAGGTCACCCTTCTTCACGACATCGCCATCTTTCTTGTGGAGAGTCACCTTCACGTTCGCCTTGAGTTCCTGGAACACAAGTTCAATCACCGGGAGACCTGCGAGCACGCCGTCTTCCTTGGCAATCAGGCGGGCATGCTGCTTCTGGTCGGCAGGAATCGTCCATTCGCTGGTCACGTCGCCCGTGCGAACGTCTTCGGCCAAAGCCAGACGGATCATGGTCAAAGCATCTTCGGTAGGAAAAATCGGGGTGGAATTGTCGCCGTACATTACTGCGCTCCCTTGCCTGTTAGAACAACATACACTGTACGCACCAGAATCTGGAAATCAAGCAACAGGCTCATGTTCTCGAAGTAATACATGTCATACTGCAACTTGATCTTCACGTCTTCGGTACTGGTATCGTAGTGGTGGCACACCTGAGCCCAACCGGTCAGGCCGGGCTTCATCTTCAGGCGGCTAATATAAAAAGGAATCTCTTCACGAAGCTTGGCGATAAACACGGCACGTTCCGGGCGCGGGCCCACCATGCTCATGTCGCCCTTAAGCACACACAAAATCTGCGGAAGTTCGTCAATACGGGTCTTGCGGAGGAACTTGCCCACCTTGGTAATTCGCGGGTCATCCTTGGTCGCCCACTGGGCACCGAACTTTTCGGCATCGGTACGCATCGTGCGGAACTTGAACACCGTAAACGGCTTGCCATAAAGACCAATACGTTCCTGCGAATAGAACACAGGACCATGATCTTCCAGCTTAATCGCAATTGCCGCAATCAGGCAAACCGGCAGCGAGCACAGGCCCAGGAACGCACCGAACAAGATATCGATGATGCGCTTGATACGGACCTGCCAAAGGGGCATCGTGAAAGCAAAAAGTTCCTGCAGTTCAAAACCATAAACCAGGTTCGCCTTGAACTGGCCGTTAATCACGCTATAGAGTTCTGGCACCAGGTAAATGTGCACGCGCTGGTCACAGACCCACACAAGCACACGCATAATTTCTTGCGGCGAAGAACTCTCGTGCGCAATGATAATGCCCGTTACCTTGTACTTCTTGATGAGAGCCGCCAGGTCGGAATACTTACCAAGCACCGGCACGTTCGCAAACTCGTGATCCATCACCTGGAAGCGTTCATCGACAAATCCCACCACGCGCTGTCCGCGTTCGGGAGTCTTCGCAAGCGCCTCGGCAATCTTTCGGCCCGCTTCGGTCGCCCCCAGCACCAGGATGTTGTTCGCCCCGAAACCGCGACTCAAGAGGCTGCGCAGGAACATATAGATGAACATCCTGAAGAGAACTACCAGGAACAGGGCAAAGCCGCCGTAAATAAAGATCCACGGGAATCGGGAGCCGTAAAGGTAACCGCTACTGAGTGGCTCGTTCGCCATGACCTTGCCCAGGAATTCCGCACCGAAAAGCACCGCGACAATGACCACGATACCGATCAGCACCGCACGTAACACGCGCAATATCTGGTGCGTTCTCGACATCAACAGCCACGAACGGTACAGTCCGGCACAGGTAAACAGGAAAAGCCAACCCACATTCAAAATAAGTCCCATGTGGGCATAATCGGCAAACGCCTTGCTCGGGTCGAACTTGTCTACAATCCAACCACTGTGGAACTGCACCCAGAAAGCGAGGGCAAAACAAATCGACAACGCCACGAAGTCCGACAGGACCACGAGGATGCGTTCCAATGTAGCAGCACGAATCATAACGGCTCTAAATTACAAAATTGCGACGGGCGGGGGCAATCCGTTACGCGAGGAAACGGATGACCTGGCTCTTCTCGACAATTTCGGGCAGGGCGTCGATAGCGTCCACCGCCTTCGAGGCCTTGCAGTCGAGCGTCTTTTCGGTAATCACCACGACAGAGACCTTACCCGGATCGTTCACGTTCTTCTGGATAATGGTTTCGATCGAGATGTTGTTCTCGGCGAGGATGCTCGTGATCTTTGCGAGCACGCCGCATGCGTCACGGGAAGTGAAGCGCAGGTAGTAGCGGGCGCTGGTTTCGGAAATCGGAACGAGCGTTGCAGAGTTTTCGACGTTGAACCAGCCCATCGGGAGGGCCTTGCGGCTGCCCTGATCGGTAGAACGAGCGAGGGACACGAGGTCGGCCACGACTGCAGAGGCGGTCGGGAGGCGACCAGCACCGGCACCGGTCTGGACCGTTTCGCCGAGGTTGTCGCACTTGAGATAGACGGCGTTGATAACACCGTTCACGTTCGAGAGCAGGTTCGTATTCGGGACGAAGCACGGATGGACACGGGCGTCCACGCGGTCACCGTCACGGTGATAGATGCCGAGAAGCTTCACGCAGCAGCCAAGTTCCTTGGCGAACGCGATATCCTGGGCGGTAATCTTGGAAATACCGGTGACGTGAATCTTTTCGAAGTCCACGCGCTTGCCGCTGCAGAGGCTAGCGAGGAGGGCTGTCTTGTGGGCGGAGTCGATACCTTCGATGTCGAAAGTCGGGTCAGCTTCGGCAAAGCCGAGCTTCTGGGCGTCCTTCAGGACGACGTCGAAGTCGAGACCTTCTTCGGCCATGCGGCTGAGGATATAGTTACAGGTACCGTTGATAATGCAGCTCAGGTGTTCCACCGTAGAGCCGAGCAGGCCTTCCTGCAGGCTACGGATGATAGGAATGCCACCGCCAACAGCGGCTTCGAACAGCACATGCAGGCCCTTCTTGGCAGCGAGCGGGAAAATTTCGTGACCGTACTTGGCGAGGAGAGCCTTGTTGGCCGTCACCACGTGCTTGCCGCTTTCGAGAGCAGCGAGGATCCACTTGCGCGGCATGTTGTAGCCACCGGCGAGTTCCACAAGCACGTCGATATCGTCACCGGCGATCATTTCGTCGGCGTTGGTCGAAACCTTGTAGCCCTTTGCCTTGTACGGGGCAACTTCCTCTTCGGACTTCGCGCAAATGCAGGCGAGTTCGAGTTCGACACCGAGCTTTTCCTTATACTCGGCAATTTTCTGTTCGAGAATCTGAATAACACCGCCACCGACGGTTCCAGTACCAATAAGTCCAATACGCAGCATAAGGCGTCTCCATTTTAAATTTTTACGGGCTAAAGATAGAAAAGTATACAGGGCCGTGCATTTTTTCTATTTTAAAAATCAATGAATTCCCTACTGCAAAAACCGATTGAAGGATCCCGCCTCACCCCAGCGGAAGCACTCAACATTCTGAAAAACGCCCCGTGGACCGAAGTGGTTCAGGCAGGCGACGCCATGCGCCACCGCATTAACCCAGGAAACAAGGTTGGTTACACGGCGTTTCGTATTATTAATTACACAAATGTTTGCGAGATTACCTGTAGTTTTTGCAGTTTCTGCCGCCCCGCCCACAGCCCCGAAGCCTACGTGCTTAATTTGGACGAAATCCGCCAGAAGACGCTTGAGGCCAAGGCCAGGGGCGCCGATCAGATTTTCTTGCAGGGAGGCGTGAACCAGGCGCTCCCGCTCAGCTACTACACCGACATCCTGAAAATGCTCACGCAAGAAATGGGCATGAAGGTTCGCGGATTTTCACCGGTGGAACTCGTCCGCATCGCCGTTTTCAACAGGATTTCCCTAGACGAGCTGCTTGACATTTTCAAGGCGGCAGGACTCAGCTCCGTTCCAGGCGCCGGTGCCGAGATTCTCTCCGACCGTATGCGCCAAATGTTGAGCCCGAAAAAGCTCCCCGCGCAGGTATGGTGCGACACGCTCGCCGCCTGCCACAAGAAGGGACTCCCCGGCAGCGCGAACATTGTCTTTGGTAGTGTCGAAACCCCCGAAGAAATCATCGAGCACCTGGAATATGTGCGCAAGACCCAGGATATCGCAGGCGGTTTCAAGAGTTTCGTGGTGTGGACCTTCCAGCCGCAGACCGACAGGTTCCCCATCCGCCACGTACGTGGAGACGAATACCTCAAGCTACTCGCGCTTTCCCGCCTGTACCTCGACAACATCCCGCATATCGAAGTATCGCTCCTCGGCATGGGACTTTCTTTAGGTGAACTCGGGCTGCACGCAGGTGCCGACGACATCAACAGTATCGTCATCGAAGAAAACGTGCTCAAGAATCACGGCCTCACGACCATCGAACAGGCCGAAGAATTCATCCGCAACGCAGGATTCACCCCCTACCGCCGTTCACTTAACTTCGATTAAGGCATAAAAAAACACCGGTTCGCTTGTTCAGCGTAACCGGCTATAACCATAGAGAGAGAAATACAGCTTATGCGGCTTATTAAGCGCGCTTGGCATGCTTCTTGAAGCTCTTGATCAGGAGGGCAGCGAGAATGCAGTACATATACCTTTTATCCTTTATTTTCGACGTTTTATCGTCTTTTTGAAACAGCGCGCCAATTTTAACAAAATTTTACTAACACGTCAAGGGTAAAAAGAATATATTTATTAATTATTTGCTTACAATTCCGTTCTGGATCCCGTCACTCCATTCTGTCGTTCCAGGATGACGCCCCTACAAGAGTCATCCTCGACCAAGTGAAACGCGGGAGGGGATCCACCTGCAAACACCCCTCTGGATTCACTCATCTCACATTCCACATACTAATTAGCCATATTTGTCTTTTCTGGCGAAATTTGGTAAATTTGGGACATGAAACGAATTATCTTATTTTGCCTAGCCGCCGCCCTGTGCGCATCTGCACGGCCGTCCCTGCAAGTGGACCGCGAGCGCGTGGAATCAGGCAAGAGCTTTGGACTCCAGCTTGTTTTCCCATTAAATGAACTTCCCGAGAACCGTAGCGATTTGCAGATCGAGACCGAAAACGGCTTCAGCCTCATTAGCCTCGACAGTACCGACCAGGTCATTCGCCCCGATATCGAGGACATGTTCAATTCCTTCTTTGGTAATGGCCGTAACCGCGGCGGTTACAAGGCGCGCGTATACACCTTCAATCTGAAAGCCCCGAAAAAGACCGGCCGCATCAGCATCGGCCAGATTTTCATGAACATCGACGGGCAGAAACGCAACCTGACAGGCGACATTCCCATCAGCATTCAGCGCGCCTACAGCGACGATGCCCTTGCCGTATCGCTCACCCCGAGCAAGAAAACGGTCTACGAAGGCGAACAGTTCAGCGTGACGCTCGGATTCCATACCTACGAACACTTCGAAGGCGGCCTCCAGGCAACCGACATGAGCACCGGCGACGACTTTATCGTACACCGCAGCGACCTTTCGAACATGAAGTTCGAACCCGTCGAAGGTAACCGCCGCGAAATGCAAGCGAGCGCCAAGTTCGCCTGGTTAAGCTCCACCAAGAGCGGCACCCTTCAAATTCCCCCGTTCAAGTTCAAGTACACCAAGCGCGGCGAGCCGAAAGTTGTCGAAGAAAACAAGCAGATGGGCGGCATGACGTTCTCCAGCAGGAGCGTCAAGCAGGAATCCGTCGAGACCGAAACGCAGACCCCCGCCATCAACATTACCGTAAAGCCGCTCCCCACCGAAGGCAAGCCCGCGAACTTCAGCGGCATGGTGGGTAACTACAGCTTTAGCGCAGATTTCGACCGCACCGAACTCAAGGTCGGCGAAGCGATGACCCTCACCATAAACATCAAGGGCGACGGTCTCCCCGGTTCCATTACCGACCCCAAGCTCCCCGACTTTGGCGAATTCCGCTCCGTGCCCCCCGAGAACGAGCTCAACAAGAAAATCGTCGGCAACAAGGTGATTACCACCAAGAACATCCGCGTATTCCTGTACCCCAAAAAGAAGGGCGAATTCACCATTCCCGAAATTACCTACTCCTGGTTCAACCCGAGCAAAAAGAAGTACGAAACCGCAAAGGCGGGCCCCTGGAACGTCACCGTCGAAAAGGGTGAAGCCGCCCCCGAAGCCATTTTCCAGGCACCGGTCGCACAAGGCCCCGCCGCCGTGCAAAAGCAGGAAATCGAATCACTCGGCAGCGACATTCGCTTTATCCACAAGGTGAACGAAGCGAAAGACAATACCGCCCCCTACAAGAACATTATTTACTGGGTGATTTTTGCCGCCGCCATCCCCTTCTACCTGATCGTGACTTTCGCCGTCCGCAGCCGTCGCAAGCACAACAGCGATGCAGCCCTCGTACGTAAGGGCAAGGCAGACAAGATGCTCAAGGCACGCTTTGCCGATGCACGCACCGCTCTCCAGAAGGGCGACGCCAAGGCTCTCTACGCCGCCCTTGAAAACGGCTTAATCAACTACTTAAGCGACAAGACGAACCTGGAATTCAAGGGCATGACCCGCCCGCAAATGAAAGAAGAACTTGCAAAGCTCGGCGTGAAAGACGAAACGATTGCGGCCATCGACAGCTGGCTCGAAAAGTGCGCGTTCGCGCGGTACGCCCCGGTGAACCCGACCAAGGACGAGCAGGAGCAAATGTTGAAAGATGTCGAAAAGCTGTGCGAAGGACTAAAGGTATAATATGAAACTGAAAGTATTTATCTTTTTCGCCATGATGATAGCTCTTGCGACGACATGTTTCGCCGCAGAACATTGCAACGGCATCGAGGCTGGCGCCAAGGCATACAACGAGGGCGACTTTGATCGCGCCGTTGACGAATGGCGCACCTGCGCCGACAACGGCATCGAAAATTCCGACCTCTACTACAACCTGGGCAACGCCTACTTCAGGGGCGGCAAGCTCGGCTTCGCCATTTACTATTACAAGTCGGCCCTGCGGCTTGACCCGAGCAACGACGACATCCTGCACAACCTCAAGTACGCGCAGGCCATGACGCGTGACAAGGTGGAAGAAGACGGTGAAGAGAACCCGCTCCTCGCAGGACTTTTCAAGGCGCACCACGCGCTTTCACTCAAGGCGCAGATGTGGACGCTTCTCGGAATCTTCTGGGCAATCGCGTTACTCGCCGTCGCCAGACGCATCAGCCGTAGCGGACGCACCAAGAATGTACTGATCGGCGGCATGTTCGCATTATCCTGCGTTTTCGGCATCATCGCGATGAGCGCCGGCTACAAGGTTTTCGTCGCAGAAACGGAAATCACCGGAGTCGTCACGGCAAAGGACGCCGACGTGACCAGCGCCCCGAACGACAGGTCCCAAACGCTCAACACGCTTTCCGAAGGAACCTCCTTCGAAGTGCTTAGCGAACAGGGCAATTTCGCCGAAATCCGCCTCGGTGAAAAAGTCCGCGGCTTCGTGAAAATGAGCGATGTCGGAATCGTAAAATAGTCCCGTTAATTTCTAGAAAAAACTAGCGGATCCAGCCGCCCCCCAGCACCATGTCGCCTTCGTAAAAGACGGCGCACTGGCCGGGCGTTACGGCAAACTGCGGCTGTTCAAACTGCGCAAGCGCATTCCCGTTTTCCAGAATCTTGACCATGCAACGGGTCGGCCGCTGACGGTAGCGCACCATTCCCTCGCACTCAAAGGTATCGCCTGCGGCATAGGCCTTGCCCGTCGTCGGGTTGATACCATGCCAGACGCAATTTTCGATGCAGACTTCAGTAGCGGAGACAGCCGACTTGTCGGCAGTCACCACGATGTCACCCGTAAGGGGATCCACGCTGCGGATAAACGCAGGGACGCCCAGGGCGACGCCAAGTCCCTTGCGTTGCCCCACCGTGTAACGGTGGTAACCTTCGTGACTCCTTAAGATTTTTCCGTCCTCGGTCACGAAGTTTCCTGGGCGGGTCATCGCACCGAAGCGGCCTTCCAGGAATTCAGTGTAATCGTTTCCGTAGATGTCGAAGCATATATCCTGACTGTCACTTGCGCTCGCGTTTTCGAAGCCGTGCTTCGAAGCCAAAGCCCGCACGTCGGGCTTTGCCATGCCCCCGAGCGGGGTCATGACGCGAGCAAGCGCCTCGTCGGGGACACCGAACAGAAAGTAGCTCTGGTCCTTCGCCAAGTCCTTGCCGCGGAAAAGCCTGCGGACGCCGCCGACCTCCTTCACATTCACATAGTGCCCCGTCGACAGGAAGTCGGCGCCATGCTCCAGGGCAAAGTCCATCATCCAGCCGAATTTCACGAAGCGGTTACAGTAGCAGCAAGGGTTCGGCGTCCGAGCCTGTGCAAAGTCATCGTGGCAGCGCTTCAGCACCCGCTCGGTAAACGCATCGTCGCAAACCGCCACGAAGTGTTCAATCCCCAGGCGCTTTGCGACCGCACGGGCGCGCAAGACACTTTCATCTTTTTCAGGGTCATAAGGGGCCGCCCCGTTATTCGCAAGCGGAGGCAGCACCCGCAGCGTTACGCCGAACACGTCGTAACCCTGCTCCAAGAGCAAGAGCGCCGCCACCGACGAGTCGACGCCGCCACTCATGCCGACAGCGACTCTAGCCACTAGTCAAACCTCAGCATCAACGCAATTTCGAACTGCAGAATCTGCCTCAGGTGCGGAGTCTCGTCATCCAACTTTTCATGAATCTGACGATACTCGATATAGCTGCTCATCGAGGCAATCTTGTTGAACTGGTAGCCCGCACTCGGACGAATAAACCATTCATGCGTACGCGACGGCACTGTCCTATCCGTCAAGGTAAGTTTCGGATTATAGACTGTCTTCGGGACATCGGCATACAGCGGGTCATCGAAATGCCACTGTTTAAAGACGCCGTCCGTTCCGCTTTCCTTGTTCCACATGTCATAACCGTCTTCAGGATCGTACTGCTTGCGGATTGTCTTCTTGTAGTCGTAACCGGCAGTAAACTTGAGGTCAACCGAGTTCTTGAACTTGAAGAACCACTTGAAGAACTTGACCGCCTTGTCAAGCTTCAGCGGATAGGTAATGGTAAAGTCATCACCGATGTTGAACATGAAGTCGTTGTAGAGCGACGTGTGGATCCACGGCGTTTCCCAGAAGTAATCCGTCGTATCCTTACTGCCCGCCGTAGAATCCGGCCAAGAGGTAATGCCGATGACTTCTTCCTTCGGGCGGCGATCGGTATCCTCAATCTTCATGCGCACGCTATTTTCGATACGCATATTGTTCTGCAGCAAGAAGGTCACGCGAATCAACGGGTTGAAGTTGATGCTCTGCGACCAGGAATCTTCGGAACTCTGGAACGGATGCACCGTCGTCGTGTAGGTGTAATCGAAACGGTGGAAGGTCGACACGCTACGGAAACCATTCAGGATCGACACGCGCTGCGAGAAGTTCGGAACTGTCACACCGATGCCTATCTTCGGCCACACCGTCGTCGTATCCAGATAAAGCGGATATTCTCTCGACTGCGAGAAGTCTTCTTTCCACTGCAAGTCACCCTGGACACCGATATCCCAAAGCGGGAGCGTGATTCCCGTTCCCGTCTGGAACTGGCGAGAAACGGAATGACGGAAGTTGCCCTGATACACGAGGGTATCCACATGATGGTTACGGTACTGCGCAAAATGGCGGTAGTCATCGCGGTGATCAAGTCCCATGTCACCCGTGACGATATTGAAGAAGCCACGATTCCGATATCCGTTGCCAAGGCCAAGCCCGTACAGATAGTACTGCAGCGGAGTCACGTGCTGTTCTTCGTTGAGCTGTGCCAAGGTAAAGTTTTCGCCCACGGTGTTGGTACTTGCAGTCCAGCTAAAGCGGACTTCGCGCCATTTCACCTTGTCAAAGGCGCTTGCCACGACGTTCCCCTTACCGAACGCATTCGCGAAATCAAGGACCTTGAAGGACGGAGCGAATTCAAAACGGTTCGTCTGCGAAATCGTCCAGTAGTTCTTTTCGACCATCGTCTCATCCTTGAAATCGAAATCATCAGGAATCGTCTTCTGCTGGTTGAAATCGGAACTGAAGTTGGTCATAAACGGCAGGAACGGAATCAGGCGCGGATTAAAGCCAATCTTGAACTGCTGCGAACGGGCGCGTTCGTTACGCAGAATACCATAAGAGCGGCCATATTCCCTGCGGCCCACACTATCCACCTTGTAGAACACCGTGGTGTCGTAGCGGATTTCATAGGAATCCGGGTTCTGCATATCGATGGCAAGCGTATCGCCACCCTCGGAAATCTTGGCAATCGTATCGCGCGGAATGGCCACGATACTGTCACCCGACACATAGACGCGACGGTCGGTATGGTCAAAGTCCAGGATGTAGTCGCTTGCAAACAGGCCGCCGTCACGCGAGGTAAAGAAGTTCTTCTTCACGAATGCTTCGCGGTCGCCACCACCATACATATCGCGCTTGACGTTCAAGGAGTAGCTTGTCGTGAGGAACGAGAAGATGTTCCAGCGCATGTTCAGCTTGTGGTTCAATTCCGTCGTGTAGGTGACAATCTTGTCTACCTGCGGCTCCACAAAGTCCGGATCGCGGTTCTGGTTCACATAGCGCACGTAGTTCAAGTCGAAGAGAGTCACGTCGAAAGTCTGCGGCCAGGGTTCGAATTCCGTCTTGGAAAGCGGTTTCAGCCATTCATACTTGGAAAGACCATCGAGCGGCCTGAAGCGGAACATACTGAACGTACCCAGCTTATACTCGATAATCGTATGGTAGGAATAGGACGAATCCGCCGAAGTCGTTGCGCGGCCTTCCGACTCGTTGTACGAATAGCTAAGGGCCGGACGATCGAGGAAAATCTGCGACATCACTTCGCCGAGCTTGGAATCGCGAGCGTGGTAATCCTTGCGGTAGCTGATACCGAAGGAACGGTCGCGCACATAGGACTGATAGCCCTTGGATTCCGCGTCGTCACGCAGCTTCTGCTCTTCCTTGTCACCATCCACTTCCAGCCTTCTCTGGAACATGTCGCCCGTCATATCCACGAAGCTGCTTCTCTTGAGCATCATGTCATCCGTCGGCTTCATGTAGGGACGCTTGGTCGTGCTGTGATAACCGAGTGAAAGAGGAATGTGGAATCCGGAGCTGTCATTCAGGAACTTGTTCAGGTTCATCGTGAAGTCGCCCGCCACATCGATCTGCGAGGCGGCCACCGAGGTCTTCGGCTTGGGCGATCCGTTCGAAGTCGAAAGTGTCGCGAAGTTACCATCCTGGTAACGAATGGCTCCCGACAGAGAAATAAAGTCGGCAAAGTTCACCTGGCCGCTCGTACGCGCCGCATAGCCCCACTCGGTATCCATATCCGAAAGGCGCAGGTCATCGAGCCAGAAGGTACCTTCCAGGTCGCTTTCGGAAGCGCTGGAGTCCGCAATAATCACAAAGCGCATCCAGTCGATGCTCGTAATCGACGGATTACCCACCAGTCGGAGTTTCTCTTCACGGTCGCCCCCCAGATCCTTTTCGACAGGAGTCAGGTAAGGCGGACGACGGCCACGCTTCAAGTCCGAGAAGTCGGAGACGTTCATCGCAAAGGCGTTGTCGAGCCAGTTGCGTTCATCGCAGTCCTGCGGGCGTTCCGAGCCCTTCTTGCAGGTGTAATTCACCGGGCGGAAGCTCCATTCGTAATAGTCGTTGGAACCTTCGAGCGAACCTTCACCGAACTGGATGGCGAAGCGCACCGGCACCGAGGTCGCATCCGTCTGGTAATGGATTTCCATTTTCAACGAACGGTAGCTCGAGAAATCCTTCACGTCCGTCTCGAAAATACGCGTCACGCCCACTTCCTGGCCAGGACTCATATTGTGGTAATCGAGTACCAGCGCCGTTTCCTTCAGCGGAGCGTTCGAATCGGAATCGCGTTCCGTCTTCGTATTCGGCGACTTGTGATACTTGTCCGCGTCTTCACGGTTGTTAATCGTCTTCACGGTAATATAGTTCGTATCCTTCGCCGTCACATTTTCGGACACCTTCGTTTCGACGCCATTCACTTCCACAATCTGCGAATGTTCCGTCGAAGAGGTCTGATACAAGTCCGCAACCGTCGTTTCTTCCCAGGCGTTTCCTACGACCGCAAGATGCACCACCTGCACCTTCGCCTCGGCCACGCCATTATTCAGCTTGCCCAGCCAAAGCCTGCTGAACTGGGATTCCGCAAGAATCGTCAGGTAATCATTCGCCGTCGCCGAAACAATCGTATCGTACTGGTACAGCGGGATGCGCCACTTGCGCCATCCGTTCTTAAGAATGTCGAAATGGGCCGCATTCGTATCGGACAAGTCGATGCGGTAACGCACGAAGCTGATGTCCTTATCCAGGGATCCGTTCTTGTTGATATCTTCAGTATCGTAGGTACGTTCGCCCGAGTTCTTTTCGGTTCCGTTGATCGCCCTGGGCGGATCGCTTTCTTCGTCCAGGTCGTCATTAAAGTTATCGTGAGCGATGTCGTTCGACGAGGCATCCACATTCCCCATCCGCACGCTATATTCGGTACCCTTACAAGGGTTGGTTCGGCAATCCCACACCGAGTCAATTTCGTCAGAACCGCTTACGCCATCAAGGCCCTTGTCGTTGAGCGCCGTCGACGTTCCCAAGTCATTTTCACCGTTGTAATCCCCGTTCGGCGCGGCACCGTTAATCGAGAGGTCTTCGCTGATAAGGCCCAAGTCCAGATAGAGGGAGCCCACGTTTCCGCGCGCCACCACCTCGATATACTTCATATCGCTCATGTCCTGGTAGTAGCTACTGTTCGGGCGCATCACGCCACCCCAGGAATTACCGGCCAGGTTATCGTTCGCACGGAGCGTCATCTTGAGCACCGTCAGGTGCTGGTTGTCGACATCGGAATTTCCGACCGACGGGTAAATGTTCTTATAAAGCTCGGTGTTATTGCTATGCCAGATAAACTCACCCTTGTGCCTATAGTCCTGGCTCTCGATGTAAGTCAATCCGTTCGACTCCACACCGCCCGGAGGCGACGCCTGGTACCACGACAGACGGGACAGCGGATAAGTCAACCCCGAAGTAGTCGCCTCGAAATCTTCCACCAACGCAGAGCTTTCTTCACTCGTGTTTGCATTGTGGCGGCTCGCCGCGAATTCCGCCTCGTAACGCCAGCTGGACTGCGCCGTCGTATTGATGCCCGGAATCAGGTTCACCAGTTCCGTGAGGGCCGGAATCGTATCCTGCAAACGGAGGTTCATGCCCAACAACACGCTGGAGTACGGTTCGTTTCCGAGCGTCGGCGTCTTCGCCGTAGTACTCTGGCTCTTGTACAAGGCGGTGACGCCAAACACGGAACCAGCACCCATGCCGTAAAGGTCCAGCGGAAGTTCCGCACGGGCACCCAGCAAAAGCTTGTTGTCAATTTCGAACAGGGGTTCGCATTCGTAGCTCACCTTGATTTCCTTGTTCGGATCAAGGGCGCGTTCACTCAAAAGTTCAATCTGGCCTAGTTCGTAGTTGACTTCGTAGTCGGTACCGCGGATAAGCGTCGTAGAACCCGCCGTCACCTTTTCGGTTCCCGGCGAAATATCCATACAGGAACTTCCGCTCACCGAATAGCTCGAGCTCGGGTCACGCACACTCAACACGGAATTGCGGCGCTTGCCCACCGACTCAAAATAGAAGCGGTTCGTATAGCGCTGGAGGTTGTAGACCGGAAGCGTATAGAGCTGTGCCATCGCCGCCGAGGAGTCCAGGTTACGCATCGGTTCCAAGCAGTTCTGCTTGGCTAGTTCATCAGGATTTTTCGCGCCGCTGTAAACCGGATCCGAAGACCTCTTACAGGGGAGCCACATTTCACCCGTGTATGCACCCGAAGCATCCTTCTTGAAAATCGTAGCGTCGTTTACCAGCGGAGTTCCCGTGGTCGTATCCACCAAGCCGAGCTTCTTGAGGTAATCGCCGGAAATACCCGACTTGTTCTTCATGCGCAAGACAAAACTTGAGGAGCTTGCATCCGAAATGCCGATCGAATACACGTTACGCAGCATGAGCTTGTCGATATCAACCAGTTCCGAAAGGGACGCATCCCACTGGACAAGGGAAATCGTATCGCCTTCCTTCACCGAGGACTTTCCCCCGCGGTCTTCAGTCCAGCTCGCCGCAAGCAAAGTATTGCGGCTCACGCCGTTCACCTTCACCACGCCCATCTTCGAATCGTAGGTATAGTCCGAATTCGGAATCTGGATCATGCGTTCCACAAGCTTCACGACCGTTTTTCCGCTAGGCGTCAAGTAACGGACATACACGTTGTCGATGACACCCGTCGCACTGTTCGTGGCACCGCGCTTGTAAAGTCTGAGTTCCGAGGCCTTGTGACTCCAGGTCCTGTTACCGCCGATGGCAGCATTGACGTAGTCCCTACGGATGTTCTGGTTCAGGAAGTAGTAGCGGTAAGCGACAAACTGCTTATCGAGAATCTGGAACTCCGTCGTCGATTCACTGGACTTCAGGCTGAACTCTTCCTGGTCGCCACCGTCCTGCGAGGCAATCGTCGTGAGTCGCCAGTCACCAAGTTTCCAGTCGGCCTTGATACCGAACAGCCCCTGGTGGTTCTCGGAATAACCCGTGAGTTCCGTACCCGTCAAAGCGAGGTTTGTGGTACCCGCTTCCACACGCTGCAGGATGTAGTCCTCGAATTCGTCCTTATACGATTCCTCGTAGACCACGCGCACCTGGTTACGGGCGCCGAGGCCTTCTTCCACATTGTTGATTTCGACCGTGATGTAGGGGCCTATCTTGCCCTTCACCATGAAGTTCGGCGTATAGTTCAAGGTCGGAGAGGGCCACAGGCTCGTCTTGGTACTACCTTCGGCATCATCCTTTTCGCCGTATCCCTTCAGGCGGATATCCATCGTACCCTGGAGCATGAGCTTCGGCTTGTCGAGGCCAAAGTCGCGCATCCACGCGGGCATCGTCACAGGAATCGTAATATCGAACACCGAACCGGTCTCGGGAGTCTCGTATCCGTCGTTCGCCTTCCCGACCAGGTCGTTCAGCCACAGGCTCTTCTGGCCAATGCTATACATGTCCGACACATAGTCCGCTAGTTCAGGATAATGCGCCGTCCACAAGGTCGTCGTATCACGCGAAACAGAGTTCACGCGTTTTTCGCTCACGTCCATTTCACGAGTCGAGACGTCGATATCGTGACTAAAGACCTGCCCCTTCGAGGTATTCATCAGGCGAGGCGAAGAACCTACGCCACCAAAGGGCAAAAGTCCGTTTAGGGGAGTGACCGAAGGGGGCAACGAAATGTACTGGTAGGTCGGCTGCCATTCGGTTTCAGCCGGATCCGGCTCCGTGGTTTCCGCATCGCTTGCAGATACGACAGAAATAGAATCGCTTTGTGACCAAGCGATTCCTACGGCAAGGGTAATACCTGCCGCAAGCCACCAGCGTTTTAGACCTTTAAAAAACACAGTCTTCTTTTTATACAGGTTCCCATAAAATACTGAATTTGCACCCGGCAAAACCACCTAGATTACAAGAAAAACCTGCAATTTGCGCGAAAATAGAAAATTTTCAGTCTTAACAGGCGCTTATCTAAAGTAAAAGCATTCTTTTGCGGGAGGGGACCCAGCTCGGAGTTGTTAGTGCGCAGTGGGGTAAGAATCTTCCTTTGCTATTGCGCTATCCAAATCGGCAAGAGGGAACTTCAGGACCCCCTCCCAGTTGGCGAGGTATAAGGTATCGCCCACAGCAACCATGTCATAGGTGCCGTCATTTGCGAGACATTTCCAGTCATCACACCAATTTCCCTTTATGAGTCGCCATCCTTTTTCCTCGTTTCCGTATGGCGAACCATAATCTCCCATGTACACCGCGGGGAAAGACGGGTTGTCACCGGCAACAAAAAGATGTTCTCCGTCCGAAGCGAGAGTATATCTCCTAGAAGGAGTGTTGTGGAACGTTCTATGCCCCCTATTAGGATCAGCGAAAGGATCGTTTGGGTCAATAGACTCGTCATACGTTTCTATTACACTATCTACAGGGTTCCAACGGTCTAGCGCCTCGTCATATTCAAGGACATTGGTCGAAAATTTTTCACCAATCACGTATATTTTTCCTTTATGGACAACAATATCCATAATTTGTTCAGAAATTTCATCTTCCGTTGCCCAGGTGGCCCAAGCAGGATAAGGAATCTTAGAAAGCTGTGTCCATGTTCCATCATATCGCCAAACGCCACGAGCACCACTAATCGCATATAATTTACCATCTAATTCTACGCCCTTGTGAAATTGAAAGGGGTACTCCTTAGAGGAATCATAGTCGTACGTGATGTCGACCCAACCCGTATCCGTCTGCATTTTCATGAAGAGTACAATATTGTCATCCCGCCTGTCCGCCGTATCTGAAAATCCGGCAAAGCAGACTACGGGCCTCTTCCCATACGTCGTTATTCCATAAATATCAAATGCTCCTTTAGGGTCAAACGGAAGTGTGTATAAATCAGTCCAGGATTTCTTGTCAAAATCGTATTTTAGAACCTTGCCGCTTAACTGCGTTCCCGCATAGAGGCCGGTTGAGTCACCATAGATATACCGAATCCATTCAGAACTGGAAAGGGTATCCCATTGCGTAGAGCCTATTTTTGATGCAAACACCCTCGGAGTTGTCGTAATTTTTCCTGGCGAAGTATATTCATTGCTTGAGTAATAATCATCACGTAATACAATCCAACCATTTACGTGAAAAATTCGCCTCAGACCTCCATACATTTTTGAAGGATCCGGAACTGGCTTAAAGTCATCCCACCGCCAGCCATAAAGTCTTTCATCTTCACGGTTTTCTGGCCCCGACGAAGTCTTATCTGTACAGGCAAAAAGGAATAGAGCCACAAGCACTGCGAAAAGAGCCCTCATATTAGAACCTCCACACATATTGTGTTTCCAAAAGACTCGGAGCATCATAGGACCGACATTCACTAACTGAAGGAATCTTACCATAAACGACATTTCCGTCCGAGTCAATCAAGGCTATGCCGCAAACGGTTTTGTCAAATACACTCCAATCTTTCAGATGTATGCCGATATTCCCTTCTATCACAGAATCTGTAGGGTAAAGAATGTATTCATTAAAATGGATTTGTAGGTTTTTTAATAGTGGGTTCATGAACAACCATATTCATTACCGGTTAAGT